>CAYRBG010000315.1:0-3417 GCA_964422355.1 uncultured Sphaerotilus sp.
GGCGCCGGCATCCTGCTCGTGATGCTGCCCAAGGCCCTGAGCGGCCTGCCGGGCTTGGCGGCGATGGCCGACCTCGAGGCGGGCACCATCAAAGACCAACATCACCTCCAGAAACATCGCCCGTCATGACAGCCAAAAGGAAGAACGCCGAGGGAACCAAGTTCCTCCGCTATTTCGGACCGCTCCTCGATGCGCTTCGGAAGCTGGGTGGCTCCGGTACGCCGGACGAAGTGGTCGAACAGATCGCCACCGACATGAGTTTGTCGGATGAAGAGCAGAACGAGGAAGTGCCGTCGGGAGGGTCTCGGCTGAAGACCAACGTGGCCTGGGCGCGGTTCTACCTGGTGCGCGAAGGGCTCCTGGACTCCTCCAAACGTGGCGTCTGGAGTCTGACCGAGAAGGGGCGATCCGCTCGGCTGAATGTCGACCAGGCCGGCGAGATCTTCTCCCGTTGGGTCAAGGTCTTTGATGCGCAACGAAAGAGCAAAGCCGCAACCGCCGAGCCCATCGCCGAACAGGTGGCGGAGGCCAGCGGCGCCACATCCAAGGACTATCGTGTCGAGGTGCTCGAGGTTCTTCTGGCCTTGCCTCCCTCGGGGTTTGAGCGGTTGGCGCAGCGCCTTCTGCGTGAGTCAGGCTTCACCCAGGTCACCGTCACCGGGCAAAGCGGCGATGGTGGGATCGACGGGTTCGGCACATTGCAGATCAATCCCTTGGTGAGCTTCAAGGTCCTGTTCCAGTGCAAGCGTTACGCCAAGTCCGTATCGCCGTCGCAGGTGCGAGATTTTCGTGGCGCAATGGCTGGCCGCGCAGACAAGGGCATCATCATCACGACCGGCACGTTCACGGCCGAGGCCAAACGAGAGGCGACCCGAGACGGTGTGCCGCCCATCGAGTTGATCGATGGTGACAAGCTGATCGATATGCTGGAGAGCCTTGAAGTCGGTCTTCGTCCCATCAAGACGTACGAGATCGATCACTTGTTCTTTGGCGAGTTTCGTGAGGCTTGATTCCTCAGCCTCGTGATTCGGCGACGGTCGTGCGATAGCCCGCACTGCGGCGAGAATGACAGGATCTGTCGCGCCGCTGTGCGGCGCGCTCCCGAATCAGTTGATCGCTCCCATGCCCCACCGCGTCCTCACCGGCATCACCACCACCGGCACCCTCCACCTCGGCAACTTCGTCGGCGCTGTGCGTCCGGCCATCGCGGCGAGCCGCGAGCCGGGGGTGGAGTCCTTCTTCTTCATGGCGGACTACCACGCGCTGATCAAGTGCGATGACCCGGACCGCATCGAGGCGTCGCGGCTGCAGATCGCCGCGACGTGGATCGCCGCCGGGCTGGACACGGACCGCGCGGTGTTCTACCGCCAGAGCGACATCCCCGAGATCCCCGAGCTGACCTGGCTGCTGACGTGCGTCACCTCCAAGGGCCAGATGAACCGCGCCCACGCCTACAAGGGCGCGGTGGACGCCAACGTGGCCGCGGGCGAGGAGCCGGACGCCGGCATCACGATGGGGCTGTACAGCTACCCGATCCTGATGGCCGCCGACATCCTGATGTTCAACGCCCACCGCGTGCCGGTCGGCAAGGACCAGGTGCAGCACATCGAGATGGCGCGCGACGTGGCGCAGCGCTTCAACCACCTGTTCGGCCGGGGCCGCGAGTTCTTCGTGCTGCCCGAGGCGCAGGTGGACGAGACGATGGAGCTCCTGCCCGGCCTGGACGGCCGCAAGATGAGCAAGAGCTACGACAACGTGATCCCGCTGTTCGAGGGCGGCGCCAAGGCGCTCAAGGACGCGATCGCGCGCATCGTCACCGACAGCAAGCTGCCCGGCGAGCCCAAGGACCCGGACAGCTCGCACCTGGTCACGATCTTCGACGCCTTCGCCACGCCCGAGCAGCGCGAGGCCTTCCGCGCCGAGCTGCGCGCCGGCCTGGCCTGGGGCGAGGCCAAGCAGCGCCTGTTCGACCAGATCGAAAGCCAGATCGGCCCCATGCGTGCCCGCTACGCCGAGCTGATGGCCCACCCGGAGCAGGTCGAGGCCATCCTGCAAAAGGGCGCCGAACGCGCCCGCGCCATCGCCCGCCCGCTGCTGGACGATCTGCGCCACGCCGTGGGCCTGCGCCGTTTCCAGCCCCTGCAGGCCAAGGCCGCGCCGGTGGCCAAGGCCAAGGCGGCGCTGCCGGTGTTCAAGCAGTACCGCGAGAGCGACGGCCAGTTCTACTTCAAGCTCAGCGCCCACGACGGGCGTGTGCTGCTGCAAAGCCAGGCCTTTGCCGGTGGGCGCGATGCGGGGGAGTGGGTGAAGAGGCTCAAGACCGATGGGGCGGCGGCGTTGGCTGGGGCGCCGGTGGCGTTGGGTGAGGGGGTGGGTGAGGCGGAGGTGGCGGCGGCGCTGCAGGCGTTGATTGACGCGGCGGCGGAGGCCGCCTGATCGTTGCGACACCGGGCTGATGGGCCCGGTGGCCACATTCATCAGTCGGCCGTGTCGTTCAAGGCCGTCAGCCAGCCACGTTTCTGGCTGTCGTCCACAAAAGCCTGGACGCACGCTACAAGGACCGCCACCAGGGTGTGACCCCGGTTCAGCGATTCAGCCAGCAGGACCGGATCGCGCACGTAGTCGTGGACCATCTGGTTGCGCAACTTGCGCGCACCGGTCCAGGTTTCGGCGGGCGGCATCAGGCCGAGGCGTTCGGCACGGTCGATGTTGTCGATGGCCGCGCCAACGGGTTCACCGAGTTCACGCAGATACGCCGGCAGCAGCTTGTCTCCCAGGGTGTCCTGCAGGCGCCCGAAGCGCACCACGAAGGCATCGGTGCGCTCGCTGTCGTCCATGTCCCAATGCAGAGCCAGGGCGCGTTCCGCATCAAACGGTTGGGTGAACAGCCGTGCATCCGTGCCCTGCAGCAGGAGGGCTTCGCGCTGGACGATGTCGAGCAGGAAGCTCAGGCGTTCTTCATCGCTCACAGGGCCTGCCCTTCGGCCAATGCGGCCCGATGGATTGGAAACAGCGTGGTGTTCGGGTCGATCAGCAACAGGTCGACTTTGCGGCCATCCATGACGCGCTCGGCCGCCGCCGACAGCAAGGCGGCGGTCCAGGCCGGACTTTCCACCGGCCTCGGCGAGCGCACCAGCAGGTCCAGATCCCCACCCTTCACATCGTCCCGCAGGCGCGAGCCGAACACCAGGAACTCGCAGTCCTCGCCCACCCGCTGGGCGAGCAGTTGGCGCAATTGCTGGCGTTGGACGGTGGTGAGGCGCATGGTGAGGAAAGTATAGGCAGGTGTCTCGTCTAGAGCACCTGCCAGCGCGAAGGCTCCGCCCGATCAGGAGGACTTCGCCAGCTTCCCGCCAATGAACTCCGACAGCCACCCGAACACCGCACCCAGCACGATGGAGATGAGGGTGGGCACGA
>CAYRBG010000316.1:0-3416 GCA_964422355.1 uncultured Sphaerotilus sp.
CCCACGGCGCCGCCGTAGATGCCGCGCTCGCTGATCTCCAGCTCGTCGATGATCTCCATGGCGTGGATCTTGGGCGCCCCGCTGAGCGTGCCGGCCGGGAAGCTTGCGCGCAGCACGTCCAGGCTGCTCATGCCGTCCTTCAACTCGCCCTCGACGTTGCTGACGATGTGCATCACGTGCGAGTAACGCTCGATGCCGAAGGCCTCCGTCACCTTGACCGAACCCGTCTTGGCGATGCGGCCGATGTCGTTGCGCGCCAGGTCGATCAGCATCAGGTGCTCGGCGCGCTCCTTGGGATCGGCCAGCAGTTCGGTTTCGAGCTGGGCGTCCAGGTCGGGTGTGGAACCGCGCGGGCGCGTGCCGGCGATCGGGCGGATGGTGACGATCTGCTTGTCGCGACCATCCTCGTGGCGGGCCTCCTGGCGCACCAGGATCTCGGGCGAGGAGCCGACGATGTGGAAGTCCCCCATGTCATAGAAGTACATGTAGGGGCTGGGGTTGAGCGAGCGCAGCGCGCGGTACAGCGAAAGCGGATGCCCGGTGTAGCGCTTCTTCAGGCGCTGACCGATGACGATCTGCATGCAGTCGCCGGCGGCGATGTATTCCTTGGCCTTGTCCACGGCAGCCTCGAAATCGGCCTTGGCGTATTCGCGCTCGACGGGGTGCGGTTCCGAGCGCTCCACGACCGGCGCCTGCACCGGTGTGGACAGGCGTGCCGCCAGCTCGCCCAGGCGACGCTGCCCCACGGCGTAGGCGTCCGGCTGGCCAGGATCGGCGTAGACGATGAGATACAGCCGGCCTGACAGGTTGTCGATCACGGCCAGTTCCTCGGTCTGCAGCAGCAGGATCTCAGGCGTGCCGATGCCGTTCGGCAGGCGGGTGTCGGCCAGCTTCTTCTCGATGTAGCGCACCGTGTCGTAGCCGAAGTAGCCGGCCAGACCGCCACAGAAGCGCGGCAGCCCGGGGCGCACCGCCACCTTGAAGCGCTGCTGGTAGGCCTCGACGAAGTCCAGCGGATTGCCCTCGGCACGCTCCACGACTTGGCCGTCGGTCACCACCTCGGTCACACCAAGACTGGCCCGCAGCAGCGTGCGCGCCGGCAACCCGATGATGGAGTAGCGCCCGAAACGCTCGCCCCCCACGACCGATTCGAGCAGGAAGCTCAGCGGCTGACCGGCAGCCAGCTTCAGGTACAGGGACAGCGGGGTTTCGAGGTCCGCAAAGGCTTCGCGGATCAGCGGGATGCGGTTGTAGCCCTGCTCGGCCAGGGTGCGAAATTCGACTTCGGTGATCACGGTGTGCGCTCCAAGGGCCCACCGGCATGCTCGCGTGTCGGAATCGACGTCAGGTGCGCGTGCGTGCCGCGGGCCTGTTTGATCGGGGCGGACCTTCCACGGGGGATCGGGTCCGGTGTCGGCGAAGGGTCCGAACAGACACCATCGCGGCGACAAACATCAGCAGATCAACGTGGCCTTCCCAAACACGGAACGGCCACGCGCAGGCCTCGCCGTCAGCGACGCCAGGGCCAAGCTCCCCGGTCGTGCGACCCGGCGATGCGGCCAATGCTGTGCTTGCGCGAGATGAACATGATACGGATCAGTGTAGCAGGCCGGATGCGACGCCGCGTGTCACGCCGATCATACGACCAGGGACCAGCGCGACAGGTCCAGCTCGTCGATCCGGTCCAGGTACTGATCGGCCGGCACCGCACGGATCGGCTCGCCGTGGTTGTATCCGTAGCTCACCAGCGCCACGGGGCAACCAGCCGCCCGCGCGGCTTGGGCGTCGTTGCTGGAGTCGCCGATCATGAGCGTGTGTTGCGGCAGCGTGCCCAGCGCCTTGCAGGTTTCGACCAGGGGCAGCGGATCGGGCTTCTTGCGCGGAAAGTCGTCGCCACCGAAAACGCATTCGAAATAACCGGCCAAGCCCTTGTCCACCAGCAGCGGGCGGGCGAACTCGGCGGGCTTGTTGGTCAGGCAAGCCAGCCTCAGACCGGCGGCGCGCAGGCGCTCCAGCCCTTCGACCACACCAGCGTACACCTCAGAGTGGCGCCCATTGATCGCGAGGTAATGGCGCTGGTAGCCCGCCCAAGCGGCGTCGAACAGCCCGACGTCACCACCGACGTGAGCCAGCGTCGTGCGCAGCAGGTGCTCGCTGCCTTTGCCCACCGTTTGCT
Organism: uncultured Sphaerotilus sp.; assembly: GCA_964422355.1. Lineage (GTDB taxonomy): Bacteria > Pseudomonadota > Gammaproteobacteria > Burkholderiales > Burkholderiaceae_C > Sphaerotilus. Next base: position 2,177 of record CAYRBG010000316.1, read on the forward strand.
CGACGAAGGCCCGATCCACCACCGGCAAGCCGAGCTCGGTCAGCGTCAAACCCAGGGCGACGACGAAGTCACCTTGGGTGTCGACCATCGTGCCGTCGAGGTCGACGATGGCGGCGTGCAGGGCTGATGGGATCGATGCCATGGATTCAAAGATCTGTCGAAGGGGCTTCCAGCACACCGGCCCAAAGCCGCCCGGCGGAAGGGGACACAAAGCGAGCAAGTCTAACGACCGGGAGCCTCATGGGAGACCTGGGCTTGCGATCGGAATCCCCGGCCACTCCGCCACCGGCCGCCTCCGTCCGCCCGCCTGCCCAGAGACGAATTCGTCCGCCCACGCCGAGGAATGTGCCCGACATCCCGCCAGCGAAGCCTGGACCTCGGGAATGTCGAAGTACTCCGGCTCGTGCAGATAGGGGTTGCGCATGCGCCCCACGTCGAGGGCGTCGTGGCTGAGGTCCACGATGCGCCCTTCGATGAAGTTGTATTGATGCTCGAAGTGCCCGCGGATCGCACCGCCGAACAGGCACTGCACGAAGATCGAGCCGTACTTGCAGGCCCCCGAGAGGTCGGCCGGCTGCAGCAGATGGCGCAGTCGCGCACGCTCGCACCATTTGTCGAAGAGAAACGCCTTGGCCTCGGCAAATCGGACGGCCGAGTATGCAAGAGGGCCGGGCCTGGAGCGGGTCCAGTCGATAAGTGACATGGTGGCTTCGGCCCAGGCCGCGCTGCGGGGCAGAATCGCCCGCCCAAAGACTAGGAGGTTTCGAATGCCGCAGCGCCCCGCTGCGCCATCGCGGCGACACATTCGGCGCCCCACGGCTGCGACCTGTTATGCTCGGCACAGTGCCGGCGATTGTTTGCTTACCCGTGCGGCACGAGATGGCGCGCCCACACAGCGGCTCGCATCCTTTCCGGCGAGCATCAACCCTGCCCGAATCCGCTCCCCCGTGAGCCGGGCCCCAGACCCTCGGTGCTCCCGCCCCCGCGCCCATCGCCTCCACGGTTTCATGTGCGTTCACGATCCGGGCAGTTCCGGCGTCGAATCTGCATCCCTAGGAGGCCAATGGCCAAGGAAGAACTCATTGAAATGCGCGGTCAGGTGGACGAAGTTCTGCCCGACTCCCGCTACCGCGTGACCCTGGAAAACGGTCACTCGCTGATCGCCTACACCGGCGGCAAGATGCGCAAGCACCGCATCCGCATCCTCGCGGGTGACAAGGTGTCGCTCGAACTCTCGCCC
>CAYRBG010000317.1:0-3393 GCA_964422355.1 uncultured Sphaerotilus sp.
GGTTGTGCATGTAGCCCGTCTGCTTGAGCTGCAGCATGGCGGCGTCCACGATGGGGTAGCCCGTGCGCCCCTCGCACCACGCGGCGAACAGCGCATCGGCATGCTTGCCGTGCTCCCAGCGGATGGCGTCGTACTCGGGTCGGTAGGCATGGCTGACGACCCGCGGGTGGTGGTGCAGGATCTGGAAGTAGAAGTCGCGCCAGATCAGCTCCGACAGCCACACCGCGGCCCCGCTCGATCCGGCCTGCATGCGCTCGTGCGCCAGCCGGGCCAGCTGGCGGATGCTCACGGTGCCGAAGCGCAGGTGCACGCTGAGGTAGCTCGGGCCCTTGACGGCCGGAAAGTCGCGCGTGCGGTCGTAGTCGTCGATGCGGTGCAGGAAATCGGTCAGCAGCTCCTGCGCTCCGCTCTCGCCGGGGTGCAGGCGGGCCGCCATGTCGGTCGGCAGGAAATCGAGGTCGTTGAGCGTCGGGACGCCCCGGTCCACGGACGCGGGCAGCGCCGCCAGGGCCGACGCGTGCTTCTCGACCGGATAGGCCTTGAGGAAAAACGGCGTGATCCGCTGCAGCCAAGCCGTCTTGTAGGGCGTGAACACGCCGTAGGGCGAGCCCGCACCGGTCAGCACCTCGTTGACCTCGAAGATCACCTGATCCTTGTGCAGGTGCAGAGCCACCCCCTCGGCAGCGAGACGGCCGCGCACCTGCGCATCCCGCTCCATGGCCGAAGGCTCGTGGTCTCGGGCGGCATGCACCGTCTGCACGTGCAGGGCCTCGGCCAGCGCCGGAATCTCGTGGCGAGGATCACCGTGGCGCACGATGAGCCCGCCGCCCAGCGCACGCAGGCGCCGATCCAGTTCCACGAGACTGTGGTGGATGAACTCGACACGGCGGTCGCTGCGGGGCAGTCCGTCCAGGATCGTGGTGTCGAAGACGAACACACACCACACCCGGCGCGCAGAGCGCAGGGCGTGGTGGAGGGCCGCATGGTCATTCAGGCGCAGGTCACGCCGGAACCACACCAGGGCGGCGTCGACATGTTCGATCGGCGTCTTGTGAGGCATGGCCGCAGTGTCCGCGATGGCTACAATTTGGTCCATGTCCGAGGCCGGTGCCATCACCATCAACCTGACCCATCAGTTCCTGATTGCCATGCCCGGCATGGCGGACGAATCGTTTTCCGGCGCCGTGGTGTACCTGTGCGAACACACCGACCGCGGCGCGCTGGGGCTGGTCATCAACAAGCCCATCGATCTCTCGCTGCGCAACCTGTTCGAGCGGGTGGATCTGCCGCTGGAGCGCCCGGACCTCGCCACCCAGCCGGTCTACTACGGCGGCCCGGTGCAGACGGAGCGCGGTTTTGTCCTGCATGAACCGCTCGCCCAGGACGACGGCGGCTACACCTCGACACTGGTCGTTCCGGGCGGCCTGGAGATGACCACCAGTCGCGACGTGCTCGAAGCCCTGTCCAAAGGCAACGGCCCGCGCAAGGTGCTGATCACGCTCGGCTATTCCGGCTGGTCCGCCGGCCAGCTGGAAGACGAGCTGGCCCACAACAGCTGGCTGACGGTCGACGCCGACCCCATCGTCATCTTCGACACGCCGGTGGAGTTGCGCTATCAAAAGGCGCTGTCCCTGCTGGGGGTGGATCCGGGCATGCTGTCGCAAGAGGCCGGTCACGCATGACCTCGCCGAGCGCTGCTCCCTCTGCGACCACCGCCGCGTCGACCCGGCGTCCTCCCCAGACCTTTCTCGCCTTTGACTACGGTCTTAAGCGCACGGGTGTCGCCTCGGGCAACGCCGCCTTGCGCATGGCCACGCCGCTGACCACGGTGCGGGCCGAGGGGGCCGCGCGTTTCGAGCCCATCGGCAAGCTCATCCAGGAGTGGAAGCCCGACGCGCTGGTGATCGGTGTGCCCTTCCATCCGGACGGCGCCGAACACGACAACACCCGCGCGGCCCGCAAGTTCGGGCGCCAGCTGCACGGCCGCTTCGGTCTGCCGGTGTTCGAGGTGGACGAGCGGTACTCGACCACCGAAGCCCACGCCCTGGGGGCCCGGGACGCCGACGCGGCCGCGGCCGCGCTGTTGCTCCAGCAGTATTTCAACGAACAAGACTTCAAGGAGACTCCATGAGTCTGCAACTGGATGCCGAGGCGCTCTACACGGAGCTGCTGGCCGGCGTGAAACGCCTGATGACCCCCGACACGGTGCTGGTGGGCATCTGGTCGGGTGGCGCCTGGCTGGCCGAGCGCCTGCAGAAGGACCTCGGCCTGAGCACACCCCACGGCGTGATCTCCAGCGCCATGCACCGTGACGATTTCGGCTCGCGCGGCCTGGGTTCGGCCAAAGGCGCCACCCACCTTCCGTTTTCGGTCGACGACCGCCATGTGCTGCTGATCGACGACGTGCTCTACACCGGTCGCACCATCCGCGCCGTCATCAACGAACTGTTCGACTTTGGCCGTCCGGCCTCCGTCACGCTGGCGGTGCTGGTCGACCGCGGCGGGCGCGAGCTGCCGATCCAGCCCGCGTACGCGGCCGCCCGCGTCAAGGTGCCCCCCACCCAACTGCTGGCCCTGTCTCGCGACGAGAGCGGGCGCTTCGACTTCACCGTCCAGGAGGCGAGCTGATCATGCTGTCCCGCCGCAATCCTCAGCTCAACAAGAACGGCGAGCTGGTCCACCTGCTGTCCACCGAGGGCCTGCCCAAGGCGGTGCTGACGCAGATCCTCGACACCGCCGGCACCTTCCTGTCGGTGAGCGACCGCGAGGTCAAGAAGGTGCCGCTGCTGCGCGGCAAGAGCGTGTTCAACCTGTTCTTCGAGAACAGCACGCGCACCCGCACCACCTTCGAGATCGCGGCCAAGCGCCTGTCCGCCGACGTCATCAACCTCGACATCGCCCGGTCCAGCGCATCCAAGGGCGAGAGCCTGCTCGACACGATCGCCAACCTGTCGGCCATGCACGCCGACATGTTCGTGGTGCGCCACAGCGAATCGGGCGCACCCTACCTGATCGCCCAGCACTGCGCCCCGCACGTGCACGTGATCAACGCCGGTGACGGCCGCCACGCCCACCCGACGCAGGGCCTGCTGGACATGTACACGATCCGGCACTTCAAGAAAGACTTCTCCAACCTGCGCGTGGCCGTCGTGGGCGACATCGTTCACTCTCGCGTGGCCCGCTCGGACATCCACGCCCTGACCACGTTGGGCGTGCCCGAGATCCGCGCCGTCGGCCCCAAGACCCTGGTGCCGGGCGATCTGCGCGAGATGGGCGTGCAGGTCCATCACAACATGGCCGACGGCATCCGCGACTGCGACGTCATCATCATGCTGCGACTGCAGAACGAGCGCATGAGCGGCGCGATGCTGCCCAGCGCCGGCGAGTACTTCA
>CAYRBG010000318.1:0-3354 GCA_964422355.1 uncultured Sphaerotilus sp.
CGGCGGTGAGGCCGAAGGCGGTGGTGTATTCGCTGCGCGGCAGGGGCTTGCTGCGGGCCGCGGCGCGGATGAACTGCAGCAGCAGCTCCGGCTTCTTGGCCCCCGGCAGGTCGGGCAGGCGGCCGACCACGCGGGTGGGGCCGAGGTAGCGCGAGGCGTGCACGCTGTAGGGCCGCTCGCAGGCGTAGGGCAGGTCGCTCGGCACGTCCTTGTCGTCGTCAGCGCCGGGGCTGTAGGCTGGGTTCTTGAGCGGCACCAGGGGCACGATGTCGGGCCCGCCGATCAGCAGCAGGTAGTGCGGGTCTTCGGCCGCTGCGATGCGGTCGATCGCCTGCTTGAAGGGCTTGGCCGTGGCGCCTTGAGCAGGGACGGCAGGACCATAGGGGGCCATCTGCGCCACGTCGTCCAGACAGAGGATGCGGCTGGCGATGCCGCGTTTGGCATCGGCCCTGACCAGGCTGGCCAGGGCCTTCTCGATCTGCGCCCAGCCCGCCGCGCCGTATTTGCGCTGCAGGGCCTGGGCATGGGTAAGGATGAATTTGTCCGTGGTGTTCACGAGGCCTCCCGGCGGTGGATGGTTGTGCGTGAAGTCTGTCGGGGGATGGGGGGCTTTTCGAGCGGCTTTACGGTTGGAAACAACCTCGATCGGGCCCCGGTTGCGGGGGGCGCTGAGAGGGAAAAGGCGCGATGAGTGGGGATGAGCCCCCGCTGTCGGATCGGAATCAAGCGCTCAGTCTGGCGGGCCGCGTGCCGATATCAGGTCCGATCGGCTTTGCATTCGCGGGCCGCACTGCCGTCTTTGCCGCCATGTCCGACATGCCCTCTCTCGCCGCCAAGGTCATCCTGCTCGAACACGACGCCACCCACTACCAAGACCTGGTCGACTTCTGTGACCAGCTCGGCCTGATCGTGCTGCCCCGCACCTCGCTGGACGCGGTGGCCACGTTGGCCGAGCACAAGGACCTGGGCGGCGTGTTCCTGGCCGAAGACCTGCACTGCGAGGACGGCGACGCCATGCAACTGGCGCTGACCATCCACAAGCAGCGTCCGGAGCTGCCCATCTTCCTGCGCCGCAGCAGCGCGCGCGCGCTCAGCGAAGACGAGGCGCGGGCCATCGCCTACCCCTGGACGAGCGGCGACATCGAAACCCTGCGCGAATCGGTCGAGCGCGCCATCTTCAGCCTGCGGTACCCCTCCGAGCTGGTCAACGGGGTGGTGGACCTGACCATGGACGCCCTGCGCTCCATGTTCCCGCACGCCGACGTGCAGGCCGAGCCGGCCTACGTCGTGCACGACCGCATCATCTTCGGTCAGGTCTCGACGCTGATTCCGCTGGAAAGCACCTGGTGCCGCGGCTACATGATGCTGCAGACCGAGGAGCGCGCGCTGCGCCAGGGCCTGGTGCAGGGCTACAGCCACGAAGGCATCGGCGGCGACCTGAGCTTCCGCGAGCTGAACCACCTGATCGGCGAGGTCACCAACCTGATCTGGGGCGCGTTCAAGAACCGCTACATCCCGTCGCAGGGCTACGTCTCGATGCAGACGCAGGTGCCCATCGTCATCAACCACGAGCAGAAGTACATCTCCTTCGGATCGCAGGACCCGCAGCTTTGCGTGCGTTACCGCCTGTCCGATCCGCGCCGGCCGGGACTGCCGCCGCTGGTGATCGTGCAGCGCCTGATCTTCAACCTCTGGTGGTCGCCCGAAGGATTTGCGGAGTACATGTCGCACCCCGCCCAGGCCGCCGCCACCGGCGAACTCGAACTGTTCTGACCGAGCACCGCAGAACCCCCATCGGGAGAATCACATGGCCCATGTTCTGGTGGTCGACGACTCCAGCACCATGCGCGGGATCGTTTCCAGCTTTCTGATCCAGCACGGCTTTGACGTGGCCCTGGCCGCCGACGGCCGCGACGGCCTGGAGCAGTTGCGGCGCGACCCTTCCATCCGACTCGTGCTCAGCGACGTCAACATGCCCAACATGGACGGCCTGACCATGGCCGAACGCATCCGCAAGGACCAGGGCAACACGCACGTACGCATCATCATGCTCACGACCGAGGACAACGCGGCGATGCGCGCGCGCGGCCGGTCCATCGGCGTCAACGGGTGGATCGTCAAACCCTTCCGGGGCGACGCCGTGCTGGGACCGTTCCGCAAGTTCTGCGGGCTCGATGTCGTGCCAGCGGTGGCGGCACCCACCGAGCCGGTGCCGTTGGCTGCGGTGACATCGGTCCCGCCCCGCGCGGCCCAGCCGCTCAGCGCGGCAGGTCGATGAGTTTCGAGGGCTGGAAGCCCTCCTGCTCGCCCTTGCCGGCGTAACCCAAGGGGTTGGCGACGACCCGACAGCGCCCAGTCGAACCATCCGGGCGCGGGCCCTCGACCGTGTAGTCGATGGGGCAGTGCAGGTGCCCGTGCAGCCAGAGGTCGGCCAGGGGCATCCAGGTTTCCAGCGCGTTGCAGAAACCGGCGGTGCCCGGCGTCAGTCCGTAGCGGGGATCCGCGCTGCGCAGGCTTGGCGCAAAGTGAGTGACCACGACGGTGGGACCCGCATGCGACTGCACCAGGGTGTCCTGGAGCCATGCCTGGGCGCTCAGGGCCAGCGGGCGCAGGTCTTCCGCCAGCATGGGTGTGGGTCTTTGGGAGGGCGGTTCGGCAGGTTCCGACGGAGATGGGTTCGAGGCGCCACCGTTCGGGAAGGGGCGATGCGCCCCGTCATCCAGCGTCGTGTTTTTGCTCAGGTAGAAATTCGCGGCGCGAAAGGCCTTCTCCCGCTCGCGCAGGCGCCGGGTCAGGTCGCTGACCGGGTCGCGCATGGCGGCGCGGGCCTCGCGCAATTCCTTCTGCACCGTCTTGCGACTGGGCTGGCCGGTGCGGGTGCCGCCCGAACGGCCTTCCTCCTTGAGCCGCAGGGCCTCGTCCGAAGCCAGGGCGTCAAAGTCGGCCCACAGCGTGCTGCCGACAAAGCGCACGCCGTCGATCACCACCGCCTGCTCATCCAGCCAGATCAGGCCCAGGCGCTCGCAGGCCTCCCGCAGCCGCGAGCGGGTGGCGTGAAACGGCAGGCCGTCGTACTCATGGTTGCCGGGCACGTAGAGCACCGGCACGTCGCGCTCGGTGCCGTCGGCGTGCCGGCGGCGCAGGGCCGGCTGGTGTCGAGGGCTGAATCGGTGCAGGCCGAAGTCCGGCTCGCCGTGGTCCGCCAGGGCCGAGCCGGGCTGGTAGGAGCCGATGTCGCCGGCCAGCACGACCACATCGGTCTCGGGTGCGAAGGTGGGGCGGAACTCCGGGTTGGACTCCAGGTGCAGGTCGGACAGCAGTTGCAGGCGCATGGCCGGGCGAGTCTAGTGGCCC
>CAYRBG010000319.1:0-3311 GCA_964422355.1 uncultured Sphaerotilus sp.
AGATGTAGTCCAGGCTGACGTCGCAGAAGCTGCACTTCTTCCAGTAGCAGCCGTGGGCCACCGTCAGCTTGTTCCAACGCCCGTCGCTCCACAGCCGGTTCATCGGGTTGAGCATGTCGAGCAGCGACAGGTACTGGTCGAGCGGCAGGCCGTCCCAGGTGGGCGTGCCGACTTCGGCGAAGGGGATGTCTGGCTCAGGGAAGTGGATCAGGCGCACGCGGTCGGGGGCGCCGTCCGCGCCGGCCTCTCTGACGAAGGTGCGCACCAGGCGCTCGCGGGAGCGTTTGCCCTGCAGGTGCTCCATCAGCGCCAGCAGCGGGCGCTCGCCAGCGTCCAGCGTCACGTAGTCGACGAAGTCGAACAGGCGCGGGTCGGTCATCTCGCGCAGTTCGGTGTTCACGAAGCCGCCGCCGAGCGCGATGGCCACGTCCGGAGCCTGCGCCTTGATCGTCTGGGCAATGCGCAACGCCGCGTAGACCGCGCCCGGAAACGGCACGGACAGCAACACCAGCCGGGGCTGGTGGCGCTCCAGCGCTGAGCGGGTCAGATCGGCCAGCACCTCGTCCATCAGGTTGGACGGCGCGGCCAGGGCCTGCGCCAGCGGGTCGAAGGTGGGCTGGCTGGTGGACAGTGATTCGGCGTAACGCACGAACTCGAAGCGCGGATCCACCGCCTCGCGCAGCACGTCGGCCAGGTCGTTCAGGTAGAGCGTGGCGAGGTGGCGGGCGCGGTCCTGCAGGCCCATCGCGCCGAAGGCCCAGGCCAACGGGTCGCCGCTCTCGTCGTCCGCATAGGCGTCCAGCGTGGTGAAGCGGGCGCCTTCGGGCAGGAAGGTGCGGGTGTTGATGCGGTGCGCCAGCGTCGGGTCGCGGCCTTGCAGGAAGGCGATGGTGCGGTCGATGGTGGCGGTGTAGCGGTCGAATTCCTCCAGGAAGAAGGACACGGCCGTCGGGCGCTTGGGGGCCTTGACGGGCACGACCTTGTGCACGACTCCGCCCGCCGATCGCCCCTTGTGCCCGGCGGCCCCCGCCATCGACACCCCCTGGGTCGTGACCTTGTTCGCCGCGGCTTCGGCGGCCGCGGCCCGCTCGATCCGCTCACGGATGCGCCGCAAACCCTCTCCGGACAGCAGCCGCAGCACCAGCGCCAGCGCGAAATCCTCCTGCACGGCCTCCACGCCGCGGGAGCGCAGGAAGCCGGTGAGGTAGGCCGTGGAAGGATACGGCGTGTTGAGCTGCGTCATCGGCGGGATGACGGACAGCACGCGAAAAGCGGCAGCGCCGCAGGCGTTGGAATTCACGGGAGATCTGTCTGGGATGCGAGGCCGGTGCGGCTGCGGGCAATTCTGCCAGCGTGCTTCGTGCGCTTTTCAACCCTGCGCGTGAAAACGGGTCTCGGGATTTGTGGCACCCTTGATCCATTGATCACCGACTCTGCCACGGAAGTTCCACGATGAGCGCCAACGCCACCACTCCCGCCTCCGACAACCCCCTGCTGGCCCCGGTGCCGCCGCAGACCGCCCTGCCTCCGTTCGCCGACATCCGTCCGGAACACGTCACCCCGGCCCTGGACGTGCTGCTGGCCGAGGCAGAAGCCGCCCTCGAAACCTCGGTGAGCGAGTCCACCCCAGCGGACTACGACGCCCTCGCCCGCTCGTTGAGCGTGGCCAACGAGCGAATGGGTCGGGCCTGGGGCGCCGTGGGCCACCTCAAGAGCGTGCTGGACACGCCCGAGCTGCGCGCGGCCTACAACGACAACCTGCCCCGCATCACCGACTTCTACACCCGCCAAGGCGCCGATGAGCGCCTTTATGCCAAGTACAAGGCCATCGCCGCCAGCCCGGCCGCCGCCACCCTGAGCCCCGCCCGCAAGCAGGCGCTGGCCCACTGGCTGCGCGACTTCGTCCTCTCGGGGGCCGAGCTGCAGGGCGAAGCCAAAGCCCGCTTCGGTGCCATCCAGCAGGAAATGGCCGACCTGGGCCAGAAGTTCTCCGAGCACGTGCTCGACGCCACCGACGCCTTCTCGCTGTACGTCGGCGGCGAGGATCTGAAGGGTGTGCCCCAGGACGTGCTGGACGCCACCCGCGCCGCCGCCCAGGCCGAAGGCCAGGACGGCCACAAGCTGACGCTGCACATGCCCTGCTACCTGCCGGTCATGCAGTACGCCGAGAACCGCGAGCTGCGTCAAAAGCTCTACACCGCCTACGCCACCCGTGCCAGCGAGGCCGGCCCCCCCGCACAGGACAACACGGCCATCATGGCCCAGCTGCTGCGCCTGCGTCAGGAAGAGGCCCAGATCCTGGGCTACGCCAACTACGCCCAGGTCTCCCTGGTGGCCAAGATGGCAGAGACGCCCGAGCAGGTTATGGCCTTCCTGCGCGACCTGGCCGCCCGCGCCCGTCCCTATGCCGAAAAGGACCTGGCCGAGTTGCGCGCCTTCGCCGCCGACAAGCTGGACCTGAGCGACCTGCAGGCCTGGGACATGGCCTACGCCGGCGAAAAGCTCAAGGAAGAGCGCTACGCCTTCTCCGACCAGGAGGTGAAGCAGTACTTCACCGAACCCAAGGTGCTGGAGGGCCTGTTCTCCATCGTCGAAACCCTTTTCGACGTGCGCATCCGCCCCGACACCGCGCCGGTCTGGCACGACAGCGTGCGCTTCTATCGCATCGAACGTCTGTGCGCCCAGCCCGATGGCGTGCCCACCCTCATCGGCCAGTTCTACCTGGACGCCTATGCCCGCCCCGGCAAGCGCCCCGGCGCCTGGATGGACGACGTGCGCGGCCGCTGGATCCGCCCAGACAATGGCCGCCTGCAGACGCCGGTGGCGCACCTCGTGTGCAACTTCAGCGCCCCGGTCGGCGGCCAGCCCGCCCTGCTCACGCACGACGACGTGCAGACCCTGTTCCACGAATTCGGCCACGGCCTGCATCACATGCTCACCCAGGTGGACGAGCTGGGCGTGTCGGGCATCTCCGGCGTCGAGTGGGACGCCGTGGAACTGCCCAGCCAGTTCATGGAAAACTTCGCCTGGGAGTGGAACGTGCTCAAGCACATGACCGCCCACGTGAAGACGGGTGAGCCGCTGCCCCGCGTCCTGTACGACAAGATGATCGCCGCCAAGAACTTCCAGAGCGGCATGATGACCCTGCGTCAGGTCGAGTTCTCATTGTTCGACATGCGCCTGCACGCCGAAAACGACGTGGCCGACAAGGTCCAGCAGGTCATCGACGACGTCCGCCGGGAAGTCGCCGTCGTCATCCCGCCAGCCTTCAACCGCTTCCAGCACAGCTTCTCGCACATCTTCGCGGGCGG
>CAYRBG010000320.1:0-3278 GCA_964422355.1 uncultured Sphaerotilus sp.
CCTCACGTGTCCATGCTGAACTACGAAACCGTCCCCGTCACCCCGTTCGCGCAGAACTGCTCGCTGGTCTGGTGCGACCAGACCCAGGAGGCCGCCGTGATCGATCCGGGTGGCGACCTGGACCGCATCCTGGCCGAGGTGGAGCGTCGCAACCTCCAGCTCACCCAGATCCTGATCACGCATGCCCACATCGACCATGCGGGTGCCGCGGGTGAGCTGGCCCGCCTCCGCCGGCTACCCATCGTCGGACCACAGGAGGGCGACCAGTACTGGATCGACGGCCTGCCGCGCCAGAGCCAAGCCTACGGTTTCCCTCTGGCCGAGACCTTCAAGCCCACGCGGTGGCTGCACGACGGCGACGAGGTGAAGGTGGGAGAGGGCGTGCTCAAGGTGCGCCATTGCCCGGGCCACACACCGGGTCACGTCGTGTTTCACAGCCCTGAAATGAACCGCTGCTTCGTGGGCGACGTGCTGTTTGCCAGCAGCATCGGCCGCACCGACTTCCCCGGTGGGGACTACGACACCCTGGTCGACTCCATCACCCAGCGCCTGTGGCCGATGGGTGACGAGACCGTCTTCATTCCCGGCCACGGCCCGGAAAGCACCTTCGGTCGCGAGCGCAAGAGCAATCCGTACGTCGGCGGCACCTGAGCCGTCCCGCTCGGTGCCGACCGGCTCACGGCCGGATCCTCATTGCTCTGACTGTCCGCTCGATTCCGGCGCCTGCTGCTTGCCCCCGGAGGACAACGGGGGAGCACCAAAGTGGCGCTGCGGCTTTTCCGCGCGGGCATACAGGCCGTCCACCTTGGGCAGGTTGTCCTGAATCTCGCTGATGCGGGTGCTGCTCGACGGGTGGGTCGACAGAAACTCGGGCGGCGCCCCCTTGGACGCGGCCTGCATCTTCTTCCACAGCGACACCCCGGCGGCCGGGTTGTAGCCGGAGCGGGCCGCCAGCTCCATGCCGATCAGGTCGGCCTCGGCCTCGTCCTCGCGGCCGAATTTGAGGGTGAGAAGCTGCCCACCCATGTCGGCCAGGGAGCGACCCAGCCCCCCGATGCCGAAGATGGCCGCCCCAATCTCGATCGCGCCCCGCGTGGCGTACTGCTTGCCCATGCGCTCGCGGGCGTGCTCACGCAGGGCGTGCGCCATCTCGTGGCCCATGATCATCGCCACCTCGTCATCGCTGAGCTGCAGTTGCTCCAGGATGCCCCAGTAGAAGGCGATCTTGCCGCCGGGCATGCAGAAGGCGTTGAGCTGGCGATCGCCCAGCAGCACCACCTGCCACTTCCAGTCCTTGGCGCGCGGGTTCCACTCCTCGGTGTACGGAATGATGCGTGAGGCGATGTACTTCAGGCGCTGCTGCTGCGGGTGGTTTTCGGGCGCCAGGGCCTTCTTGGACTTGGCCTCGCGGGCCAGCTGCAGATACTGCTGCGCCGCGGCCTGCTCAATCTGCTCGGCCGACACCAGTTTGGTGAACTGCGAGCGCCCGCCCACGTCCACGCCCTCGCGGGCCCAGGCCGGCACGCTGCCGAGCACGCCACCGGCGGCCAGCAGTCCGGTGAAAAGCCGACGCTGGTGCAGAGGGCAACTGCATCCGTCCCGGTGCAGGTCAACCTGGGTTTCCAGGTGCGCGTCGGTGACGAACTCACGGGAGGTGGAGGAATGTGTCATGGCAACCAAGCCGAGTGAGGACGAATCCACCTGACCGACGGCGCGGACAGGCACGAATACCACGGCGGAAATTCTAGGGGCCGTGCCGACGGACCGGGGCCGATCTTCGCCGGCCTAGTCGTCTGAAGCTGCGGCACCGTGCGTAGCCTGCAGCCCCTGCACCGCCGCCTTCAGTCGCATCAACAACCACAACGCAGGGAACGCCGCCACGGTGGACAACAGAAAGAACACCGGCCAGCCGATGGACTCCACCAGCACCCCCGCCATCGGCCCCACCCACACGCGGCCCACCGCCGAGAAGGCCGACAGCAGCGCGTACTGCGTGGCCGTGTAGCGCTGACTCGTCAAGCTCATCAGGAAAGCGACGAAGGCCGCCGTGCCCATGCCGCTGGACAGGTTCTCGATGGCGATCACCATCAGCAAACCACCGTCCACCGGTGTCGGCTGGGCCAGGTGCACAAAACCGAGATCGAAAGCGGGAATCGTCCACCCGGGCAGCGCACCGGCCCCGTTCACGGCCAGCCACCAGAAGCCGAGGTTGCTGAACATCTGCAGCACGCCGAAGGCCAGCAGCGACCGCCACAAGCCCAGGCGCAGCATCAGCATGCCGCCCACCAGGGCACCGCCCAGCGTCAGCCACAGCCCGAGAATCTTGTTGACCAGCCCCACCTCGGCCGGCGAGAACGCCATCGCCTTCAACAGGAAGGGCGTCATCAGCGCGCCGGCAAAGGCGTCGCCCAGCTTGTAGAGGATGATGAAGGCGAGAAAGCCCCAAGCCCCCGGCTGGCCGAAGTAGTCCTGCAGTCCGCCCAGCAAGGTATGGAACTGCGCCCGCCGGGCCGCCCAGGTGGCCAGCGGCACGGTCACCGCCACGCCCAGCAGCAGGGCCAGCACGTCGGCCCACTTGCCGGCCAACGCGGCGTCTGACACACCGGAAACGGCCAGATGCGCCAGGGGTTTGATGGCCTGATCGGTCACCCCCACGCCCACGGCCACGGCAGCCACCACCGCCAGAAAGCCGAGCACATCCTGACGCGCGGCCGTGGCGCGAACCTGGGTGAGGTCCGGCAAGCGGGGCAAGGCGATGGCCGACAGCACGGCCGCGCCGACCATGATCATCGCCATCACCCGGTAAACCTCGGGCCAGCTCCAGCCACCACCTTGAGCGGCGTCGGTCCAGATCAGCGCCACGCCGCCCGAGAGGATCATGGCCAGCCTGTAGCCCAGCACCTTCAGCGACGAGCCCAGGCCGCGCTCGGCGGCAGGCAGCACGTCGGCGCTGTAGGCGTCGATCACCACGTCCTGCGAGGCCGAAAGGAACGCCACCCCCACGGCGAGCAGTGCAAACGCCCAGGTGGACTGCGCGGGCGAGAGGGTGGCCATGCCCCAAAGCGCCCCGGCCAGCGCCAACTGCGTCAGCACCAGCCAGCCGCGACGGCGTCCGAGCAGCGGCAGCTCGAAGCGGTCCATCAGCGGCGCCCACAGGAACTTGAAGGTGTAGGGCAGGCCCACCAGGCCGAGGAAACCGATGGTGGCCAGGTCCACGCCCGACACCGTCAACCAGGCCTGCATGGCCTGCCCGGTCAGGGCCAGCGGCAGACCCGACG
>CAYRBG010000321.1:0-3268 GCA_964422355.1 uncultured Sphaerotilus sp.
ATACCGGCCTGTCACGCCGGGGGTCGCGGGTTCGAGTCCCGTCCACTCCGCCATTTCGAGCCCGATCGCTTTTTTGTGATCGGGCTTTTTCATTTTGTGCCATGTCCGAACTCACCTTGCTCTGGGCGCTGCTGGTCGTGGCGATGCTGCATGCTGTCATCTGGCTGTGGCGCCATTTCAGCGGGGCTTCGCTGCGGCAACTGCAGGATGTCATCGACGCAACCGTGGCCGGTGCCCTGCGCGAATCTGCCGAAACTTCACAGCGCCGTGCCGCCGATGACGGCGCCCGTCTTGAGCGCAGCCTGCGCGACGAGGTTCAGGGCAGCGCACGCGGTATGCGCCAGGAACTGGGCACGACGCTGGCCGAGTTCCAGCGCCTGCTGATGACCCAGTCCGGTGACGTCGCGCGCACGCAGAACGAGCAGATCGATTCCTTTCGCGTGCAACTGGCCGGCCTGCAGCAGGCCGTGACCGATACGCTGCAGGCCCTGGGGCGCGATCAAGGCGGGGCTCTGCAGCGCTTGGGCGAAACCAACGAGCGTCGTTTGGCCACGCTGCAGCAAGGTGTCGAGCAACGCCTGGAGGCGGTGCAGACCGGTCTGGATCAGCGCCAGGCTGCCTTGCAGCAGGGGCTGGAGCAGCGTGTCGGTGCGTTGCAGCAGGGCATGGAGACGCGGTTGACGGCTTTGCAATCGGGTGTGGACCAGCGCCTGGGGTTGTTGCAGGCTGGCGTGGATCAACGCCTGAGCGCCATGCAGGCCGACAACGAGCGCAAGCTGGAGCAGATGCGCGCCACCGTCGACGAGAAGCTGCATGCCACGCTGGAACAGCGTCTGGGCGAGAGCTTCAAGCAGGTGGCAGAGCGGCTGGAGCAGGTGCACCGCGGCCTGGGCGAGATGCAGTCGCTGGCGCAGGGCGTGGGCGACCTCAAGCGTGTGCTGACCAACGTGAAGTCCCGAGGGGTGTTTGGCGAGGTGCAACTGGCTGCGCTGCTGGAGCAGGTCTTCACGCCGGAGCAGTACGCGACCAACATCGCCACCGTGCCGCAGAGCAACGAACGGGTCGAGTTCGCCATCCGCCTGCCGGGCCGCCGTGGCGGCGATGGTTGCGGTGATGACGCGCCGGTGTGGTTGCCCATCGACGCCAAGTTCCCGCGCGAAGACTACGAGCGCCTGCTCGACGCCCACGACCGTGCCGACCGCGAGGCGGCCGAAGCCGCGGCGCGTGCCTTGGAACAACGCGTGCGCGACGAAGCCCGCACCATCGCCGCCAAGTACCTCTCGCCGCCACACACCACTGACTTCGCCATCCTGTTCCTGCCCACGGAGGGCTTGTACGCCGAACTGCTGCGCCGTCCGGGTCTGACCGAAAGCCTGCAGCGCGACCACCGCGTCACCCTGGCGGGCCCGACCACGCTGTTGGCCATGCTCAACAGCCTGCAGATGGGTTTCCGCACCCTGGCGCTGGAAAAGCGCAGCTCCGAGGTCTGGAAGGTGCTGGGTGCCGTCAAGACCGAGTTCAGCAAGTTCGGCGAGGTGCTGGAGAAGACCCGCAAGAAGCTGCAGGAGGCCAGCAACACCATTGACGCTGCCGAGGTGCGCACCCGCGCGATGACGCGCCAGTTGCGGGTCGTGGAGGCGTTGCCTGAGGACGAGGCGCAGGCTCTGCTCAAGGGCAGCGACTGATCGCCATGCCAGGCGGGTGGTGCACCGAGTCCTGGGTGATTACTTCAAACTTCAGGACCCGGGTCCGGTGCGGGGTCTTGGGCCAACCTGATCCACCACCGGTCGGGCAAAGTAAACCGGGTGGGGCCAAGCAGGTCGGTGGTGCGTTTGAGGTGGGCTTCGAAGTCGGCGCGTGACACCGGCGCGGCGCCCATCGACGCCAAGTGCCGCGTCTGCTGCTGGCAGTCGATCCAGGGAATCTGCTCGACGCGGCACCACGCCACCAGCGCCGCCAATGCGATCTTGGACGCATCGGTCTGCCGGGCAAACATCGATTCGCCGAAAAACATCCGGCCGATACAGACCCCGTAGAGTCCGCCGACCAGCTCACCGTTCACGCGGGTCTCCACGCTGTGTACGCGGCCCAGCCGGGCCCAGGCGGCATAAGCCTCCTGCATCTCGGGCACGATCCAGGTGCCGGCCTGACCGTCGCGCGGCGCCTGGGCGCAGGCCCGGATGACAGCGGGGGGGTCGGCGTCCATCACGACTTCACAGCCGGATGTGGACACGAAGCGCTGAACTGCCTTGCGCAGCGAGCGGTGGCAGCGGAAGTGGTCGGTGGCGAGCACCATGCGCGGTGAGGTGCTCCACCACAGGATCGGATCTTCGTCACCGAACCACGGAAAGATGCCGTGGCGGTAGGCCGCTTCCAGTCGACGCGGGTGCAGGCTCCCACCAGCCGCCAGCAGTCCGTCGGCACCGCTTTCCGGGCCCAGGGCCTTGGACGTGGGCGGAAAGGGCGCGTCGGGGTTGTCCTCGGGCAGCCAGTCGATCATGGGCGAGGGGACTGCGCCAAGGTTTCCGAGTGGACGCAGTCCTTCAAGACCAAAGGGCTCAGCGCAGTTGCAGGTCGTCGTTGCCGAACTCGATGTTCAGCGGCTCGATCAGCAGGCGCTTGGGGCCTTCCTCGACGACACCGGCGTTCCACGCCGCGATGCCTTGGGCGCGGGCAATTTCAACCGTGCGCTCGGCGTCTTCGGCCTTGACGAACAGGGCGAAGCCGGCGCCCATGTTGAGCGTCGAGTAGGCCTCGCGGTCGTCCTGCTGAGCGTGCTGCTGGATGAAGGACAGAACCGGCGTGACCGGCGGCACGGTGTGCACGCGGTAGGTCAGCTCGGCGGGGTGGCGCAGCAGCTTGCGCCAGCCGTGGCCGGTGATGTTGGCGCAGTAGTTCGGGGTGATGCCGGCCTTGTACAGGGCCTCTGTCACCGGCGAGTACAGCGCAGTAGGGGCGAGCAGGGCTTCGCCGTAGGTCAGGCCGGGGCGCACTTCGGTGAGGTAGCCCTGGGGCAGGCGCTCGACCAGCTTGCGCGCCAGGCTCAGGCCGTTGGCGTGGATGCCGCTGGAGGCCAGCAGCACGATGGCGTCACCGGCACCCAGCTTGTCGCCCACCGACAGGCGCTCCTTGGGGTTGACCATGCCGGTGCACGACGCAGCCAAGTCGATGCGGCCG
This sequence comes from uncultured Sphaerotilus sp., assembly GCA_964422355.1. Taxonomy (GTDB): domain Bacteria; phylum Pseudomonadota; class Gammaproteobacteria; order Burkholderiales; family Burkholderiaceae_C; genus Sphaerotilus. Next base: position 3,178 of record CAYRBG010000321.1, read on the forward strand.
GACTCGACGATGCCGGCCAGCGCGGGGGTCTCACCACCGCCCCAGGCCACGTTGCACACGTCGCAGGCCTTCTTCCAGCCGGCCACCAGGG
>CAYRBG010000322.1:0-3254 GCA_964422355.1 uncultured Sphaerotilus sp.
AGCGCTGCAGCCAGGCCTCCAGCCAGACCAGGGCGTCGAGGTCCAGGTGGTTGGTCGGCTCGTCCAGCAGCAGCAGGTCGCCGGGGCACATCAGCGCGCGGGCCAGTTGCAGCCGCATGCGCCAGCCCCCGGAGAAGCTGTTCACCGGAGCATCGACCTGATCCATGCGGAAGCCCAGGCCCAGCAGCAGGGCCTGTCCGCGGGACTTGGCGTCGAATTCACCGGCTTCGGCCAGCGCGGCATGGGCGTCGGCGATGGCGTGGCCGTCGTCTGCGGCTTCGGCTGTCGCCAGGGCTGCGCGGGCGGCCATCAGCGGTATGTCGCCTTCCAGGACGAAGTCTGTGGCGCCCTGGTCGGTTTCGGGCATGTCCTGCGCGACCTCGGCGATGCGCCAGCGCGGCGGCATCTCGACGTCGCCGCCGTCCGCGTGCAGGCGGTTCGTCAGGAGCGCAAACAGCGAAGACTTGCCTGCGCCGTTGCGTCCCACCAGGCTGGCCTTTTCACCCGGTTGCAGGGTGAAGCTGGCGCCGTCGAGCACGAGCTTGACGCCCCGGCGCAGGGAGATGTTCTTGAGTTGCAGCATGAGGGAGCCGATTGTCGCCCGACCGAGAGGATGGGCGTTCGGCCCCTCCACCCGGCGGCGTTCAAGGCGCGCTGCCGAGGGTCGTTGCGGGCGTCAGCAGGGACTGGCCCAGTTCAATCACCGACATGGCGTAGTACGCCGACCAGTTGTATCGCGTGATGGCGTAGAAGTTCTCGGTGCCGGCCACGTAGGTGGGCGGCAGTTCCAGGCCATTGCGCAACTCGATCAGGGCCAGCTTGCCGGGGTGCTGACGGGCCACGTCGTCCAGCCCCGCCCCCAGCTCGGTGAACTGCTGTGCGTTGAAGGTGGGCAGGATGTCGGGCTTGAGCAGCGTGGCCATGGCCTGGGGCTCGGCCAGTGGCGGATTCACCAGGTAGTGCGTGGGTTGTCCCGGTTTCCAGTTGCCGGCTTCGGCCAAGTAGCGGGCCACGCTGCCGATGGCGTCCTCGGGGCTGCGCAGCAGGTCGATGCGGCCGTCGCCGTCGAAGTCCACGGCGTACTTCAGCCAACTGCTGGGCATGAACTGCGGCAGGCCCAGGGCCCCCGCGTAGGAGCCCAGAAAGTCGGTGGCGGCGGCCCGCTCTCTGCTGGCCAGCATCAGCAGGGCTTCCAGCTCGTCCTTGAAGAAGGCCGAGCGGTCGCTGCGGCCGCTGGGAAAGTCGAAGGCCAGCGTGGCCAACGCATCCAGCGCGCGGTAATTGCCGGTGTTGCGGCCGTAGATGGTCTCGACACCGATGATGCCGGCGATGATGTAGGCGGGCACGCCCCAGCGGGCTTCGGCGCGTCGCAGGGTGGCGGCGTGTCGCTCGCTGAAGACGCGTCCGGCCTTGATGCGCAGCGGGTCCACCATGCGCTGGCGGTAGGCCGCCCAGTTCTTGGCGCCCGGGGAGGCCGGCGGCATGATCAATCGTGTGACGCTGGGCTGGAACTGGGCCACCGACAGGGTCTGCAGCACGGCGGTCTCGCTCCATTCCGGGTGTCTGCTTGCCATGCCTGCGGCAAAGGCCTTCACATCTTCACGTTGGGCGTAGCCGCCCAGGGCCGGTGATGTAGGGTTGGTCGAAGCGGAGATTGGGGGAGGATCCGTCACGGTTGGCGCGCTGCCGGGAGGCGGCAGCGTGATGGTCGATTGAGCGGATGCGATCAAGGCGGTACAGCACAGGCCCACGAGCAGCAGCGCGGACCGGACGCTCCGGGACGCGGGGACGGTCAGAATGGGGTGGAGGCGGCGGATCATGGATCCATTGTGACCGCTGAACCCGAACCGAGAGGAGTGACGCATGTCCGTCTGGACCCTGGATGAGCTGTTTTCCCGCCCGCGCGTGGTTGCGGTGGTCGGTCTGTCGGATCGCCTCGATCGCCCCAGCCATGGCGTGGCCAGGTACCTGCTTCAGCATGGCTGGACCGTGGTGCCCGTCAATCCGATGCTGCGGACTTGGATGGGCTTGCCTTGCTGGCCGGACCTGGATGCTGTGCCTGATGCCATCGAGGTGGTCGACGTGTTCCGTCGGACCGAAGAGGTGGCGCCAGTGGCCGAGGCGGCCCTGCGCATCGGCGCGAAGTGCCTTTGGCAGCAGATCGGTGTGGTGGACCGGGCTTCGGACCAACGGGCACGCGAGGCCGGGCTGCTGTCGGTGATGGACCGTTGCCTGAAGATCGAACACGCCCTGTGGCTGATGGGGCGCTCTCAGGGTTGATCCGGAATCGCGCTGCGGTTTGCGTGTTTCTGCAGGTCAAGAAGCGGGTGTTTCATCGTGGAGCAGTGTTCCAGAGGGCGTGTGGAGCACCGCATCGACCGGGGTGGGAACCTACAGGTTTCCACGGGCGCCAGGATGCGGAACGGGCGTTCGGAGGCGGTTTTTGAGGCTGGCACGGCACATGCGGTAGAGAAGGCAAGCACGGCACATCGCCGTGCGGTTCTACACGCTCAACCCCAAAGACTGACTGGAGACAGACATGCTCTACGCCCATCCCGGTGAAGCCGGCGCCAAGATCGCCTACAAGCCCCGCTACGACAACTTCATCGGCGGCAAGTTCGTTCCCCCGGTCAAGGGTGAGTATTTCGACGTCATCACCCCGATCAGCGGCAAGGTCTACACCACGGTCGCCCGCTCCGGCGCTGAAGACATCGAACTGGCCCTGGACGCCGCCCACGCCGCCAAGGACGCCTGGGGCAAGGTGCCAGCCGCCGAGCGCGCCAACATCCTGCTGAAGATCGCCGACCGCATCGACGCCAACCTGGAACTGCTGGCTTACGCCGAAACCGTCGACAACGGCAAGCCCATCCGCGAAACGCTGAACGCCGACGTGCCCCTGTCGTCGGACCACTTCCGCTACTTCGCCGGCTGCGTCCGTGCTCAGGAAGGCTCGCTGTCCGAGATCGACCACAACACGATCGCCTACCACTTCCACGAGCCCCTGGGCGTCGTCGGCCAGATCATCCCCTGGAACTTCCCGCTGCTGATGGCCGCCTGGAAGCTGGCTCCCGCCCTGGGCGCCGGCAACTGCGTGGTCCTGAAGCCCGCCGAGTCGACCCCGATCTCCATCCTGATCCTGGCCGAACTGATCGCCGACCTGCTGCCCCCCGGCGTGCTGAACATCGTCAACGGTTTTGGTCGCGAAGCCGGCATGCCGCTGGCCACCAGCAAGCGCATCGCCAAGATCGCCTTCA
>CAYRBG010000323.1:0-3215 GCA_964422355.1 uncultured Sphaerotilus sp.
TTGTTGAGATGCGAGGGTTGAAGCCCGTCCATCGCCGCCAGCGCCGGATGGCCCACTGGAGCATTCCTCTGGTCGCCACGATCAGGGCCGCCATCAGGCCATAGCCCACGATGCGTTGTTCGCTGTGGCGCAGATTCAGTTCCAGATCGGCCGTGCGGGCCCGCAGCGTGGCTGTTTCTCGGCGCAGGACCTGCAGCTCCGAGATCCATGGCGAGAGCAGACGTGCTCCTGCGTCTGACGCTGGGTGGGGGGTGTGGTGGGGCGGTGGCTCCGGAGTCGGCTGCGGTTGGGCAAGTGCCCCGGTGCCTGACGGCAGAAGGGCCATCCAGACCACTGCGGCCCGGATGGCCGCTTGAGCCGTCCGGAGAGATGCAGGTGTCGGTGCGGGTTGTGGGTGGGAGCGGGTCGGCATGGGCAGGCCTTGCATCCAGAGGGGGATGAAGAGCGATGCTTCTAGACCGGACGCATTCCGTCCATCGCAAAGGAGGGGGCCCTCTTCCGGGCGTGGCCAGGGCCGCGCATGGCGCGAACCCTCAGAGACTCAGACCAGCCCGTTGCGGATCGCGTACACCGTCAGCTCGGAATTGTTGGACAGGCCCAGCTTTTCCAGCACGCGGGCGCGATACACGCTCACGGTCTTCGGGCTGAGCGTCAGCTCCTCGGCGATGTCCGAGAGCTTCTTGCCGGTGGCGATCATGGTGAGCGTCTGCAGCTCGCGGTCCGACAGCTTGTCGTGCGCGGCTTCCGGTGCGGGTGCAGTCAGGTTCTCGACCAGCATCTGCGCCATTTCGGGGGTGATGTACTTGCGGCCCTGAGCCACCATGCGCACGGCGGCGACGATCTGGGCCGGGTCGCCGCCCTTGTTGATGTAGCCGTAGGCGCCCGCACGCAGGGCGCGCATGGCGTACTGGTCCTCGGGGTACATCGAGACCACCAGAACCTTGATGGCGGCTCCTTCTTCCTTGAGTGCGTGCAGGACGTCCAGACCGCTGCGCCCCGGCATGCTGATGTCGAGCACGAGCACGTCGGCGGTGGTCTTGCGCATCAGGCCGCGCAGCTCGCCGTAGTCGCCGGCCTCGCCGACCACCTCGATGTCGCTCTGCTCGATGAGGGTGTCGCGGATGCCGCGCCGGATGAGGGCGTGGTCGTCGCACAGGATGACGCGGGTCATAGGTCTCCCCAGGTGGATGGGTCGTGCGGACGGGTGAGGGGGCCGGTCTCGGAGAAGGGGTCGAGGTCGGTCTGGGGCGCAGTGTCGCCGATCGGCACCGACAGGATCAGGGTCGTGCCGCGCGGTGAACTGCTGAGGTCGACCCAGCCGCCCACGGTGTCGGCGCGCTCGTGCAGGCCGCGGATGCCGAAGGAGCGGTCCTTGCCCAGATCGCCACGGGTCAGGCCGGAACCGTTGTCCGAGATTTCCAGAGAGAGCACGCCCGCAGCCGCGCTCAGGTCGAGCTGCACGCGGGTGGCCCCGGCGTGTTTGGAAATGTTGGTGAGCGCTTCCTGCGCGGTGCGGTAGGCCACCAGCGGCACCCCGGGCGGCAACGTGAGCGTGTCGCGCGTGGTGCGGAAGGTGGTGGCAATGCCGGTGCGCTTCTCGAAGCGCTGGGTCATCCATTGCAGCGCCGCGACCAGCCCCTGTTCGAGGATGGCGGGGCGCAGGTTGTGCATGATGCGCTGGCTGGCCTCGATGGCGTGGTTCAGCGATTCCAACGCCTGCCGGGCCCGCTCGGAGACCTGGGGGGCACCGGGATAGCGCGCCAGCCAGGCGAGATCGAACTTGACCGCCGTCAGCGAGCCTCCGACGTCGTCATGAATTTCGCGGGCAATGGCCGTGCGCTCCATCTCGATGGAGGTCTGCAGGTGCTGGGCCAGTTGCGACAGGCGTTTGCGCGAGTGCGCCAACTCGCTGTCGGCGCGGCGGCGGGCGCGCTGGCTCTCGGCTGCGTCCACCGCGTGCAGCAGGGCAGGCACCAGGCGGGCCAGATTGCTCTTGAGCAGGTAGTCCGATGCGCCGTTGCGCATGGCCGCCACGGCGGTGTCCTCGCCGATTTCGCCCGATACCAGCACGAAGGGCAGGAGCTCGTCCCGGCGGCGCAGCAGGTCCAGCGCGACCAGGCCCGAAAAGCCCGGCAGGTTGTAGTCCGAAAGCACCGCGTCCCAGGGCTCGTCCAGCGCGCCGAGGAAATCGGCCTCGTGGTCCACCCGTCGGATCACCGCTTCGATGCCGCCGCGGCGCAGGTGGGCGAGCACGAGCTGGTGGTCCAGCTCCGAGTCTTCCAGGTGCAGCAGGCGCAGTCGACGGGGCTTGGCGGGGCGGGTCATGGGAGGGGTGGAGCGCCCTGTCCGGGCTGGGGGTGCTAACCCGGGAATTGAGCCCGGTTTGCCCGTGTGATCCCGGGACCGTCTTGGCCTCGGGATGCAAAAAATTCTAGCAATCGAAGCGTGTAGAACCGCCTCCCTTCCGGGGTCGGTTTTGCGCAGAAATCGTCAATTCGGAGACGCAATGCAACCAGACGAATCCCCCGTTGAATCGGCAGCGTCCCTGTCGCTGTTGGTGGCGGCGGCGCTGCAGGACCATCTGCTGACGGCCAACAACGACCTGGAACGGCTGCAGCGGCTCCTGTCTGACGCCAGCGAGGCCCTGATGGGGCACTTCTACGGTGCCAACGAACACCTGCGCTCACTGCTGCACACCGCTGCCAAGCACCCGGAGATCGACTCCGACGCGCTGCACCAGACCATGCAGTGCATGGCCGGCGCCATCACGGCCATGCAGTTCCAGGACATGGCCTGGCAGCTCATCAATCACACGAACACGCGCCTGCGTGCCTGTGCCGACCAGATCGCGCGCGAGGCCATGGGCAGTGAAGACCCGGAGGGGGAGACCGTGGTGTCCGACGCGCCGCTGCGCCCGAACCCGGTCACTCAGGACGAGATGGACGCTGGATCCATCGAACTGTTCTAGCCCCCTTCCTTCCACATCCTGCTCAAACCTGAACCTTCCGGAGTACAAAACATGCATTCCATCCTCGCTGTGGACGATTCGGCCTCCATGCGCCAAATGGTGTCCTTCACCCTCAAGAGCGCCGGCTACAACGTCGTCGAAGCCGTTGATGGCCAGGACGCCTGGGAAAAAGCCGGCCAGCGCACGTTCGATCTGGTGCTGACCGACCAGAACATGCCGCGCATGGACGGCATCAGCCTGACCAAGA
>CAYRBG010000324.1:0-3184 GCA_964422355.1 uncultured Sphaerotilus sp.
GACGCGGCCGACTACCGCTACTTCCCCGACCCCGACCTGCCGCCGCTGGTGATCGCGCCGGAGTGGGTCGAGCGAGTGAAGGGCGAGATGCCCGAGCTGCCGGGTGCGCTGGCCGCGCGCTTCCAGTCGGAGCACGGACTGCCGGCTTATGACGCCGCCATGATGACGTCCAGCCGCGCCATGGCCGCGTTCTATCAAGCCACGGCCGCCGCCTGCGGACAGCCCAAGCTCGCCGCCAACTGGCTGATGGGCGAGGTCAGCAAGCGCCTGAACACCGAGAACCGCGACATCGCCGACAGCCCCGTGACGCCCGCGCTGCTGGGCGCGATGATCGGCCGCATTGCCGACGGCACCATCTCGAACAACGCCGGCAAGCAGGTCTTCGAGGCGCTGTGGAGCGGCGAGTCCACCGACGTGGACACCGTCATCGAGGCCAAGGGCCTCAAGCAGATGAACGACACCGGCGCGCTGGAGAAGATCATCGACGACGTGCTGGCGGCCAACGCCAAGTCGGTCGAGGAATTCCGCGCCGGCAAGGACAAGGCGTTCAACGCCCTGGTCGGTCAGGTGATGAAGGCGTCCAAGGGCAAGGCCAATCCGGGACAGGCGGGCGAGTTGCTGCGCAAGAAGCTGGGCGCGGGCTGAGTTTCCCAGCGCGGGCCCGTCGGAGCGGCGGGCCTCGCGCCGCTCCAAGGCAAACGGAGCGCCGGGAAAAGAGCGGTGTTCAGTGCGCCGTCGCGTTGCGTGAAGCCGCGCCCACGCTGACCCTGTGCCCCAGCGGTGCACCTGCCCACAGGGCCTCCAGATGGCGAAGCTCTTCGTCATAGCGCTGGTTCAGGCGGTCGAGCTCCGTCTGCTGTGACGCCGCCACCGTTTCCTGGGCGCGCTGAGCGTTGCGGTTGGCATCCAGACGCAAGGTCAGTTCACGCGGAGGCGTGCGCCCCTGGTAGAACTCCAGCTCACTTTTGAGCTTGGCCTCTTCCGCCCGCAACTCCTTGTTGCGCAGGCGATTGATGCGCTGGGCCTCCAACACCGGCTGCAGAGCCACATCGCGTGCACGCTGATGGGCCGCCGCGTCGGGAAAGCGCATCAGCAGATTGCGGTCCTGGCGCACGGCATCTCGTCGGGCAGTCTCCTGCACCAGACGCTTGCGCTGGGCTTCTTCATGCGCAGCCCGCTCTTCGGCCGTCAGGCTCGGGCCCACGGTCCGACGCACCGACCCGTCCACGTTGTGCACGGTCTGCTCGCGATCCAGACACTGGGGAATCGGCCGGTCCGAAGTGAACCGGCGGCCTTGCGCATCCACACAGGTGTAGATCCCCCCGGCGGCCGAGGAAGACTGCGCCCACGCCGAAGACAGGCAAGCGGCCATCAGGGTCAAAGCAGCCCCTGCAGCGACACGCATTCCCTGGCCTCGATGCGCAGCGGACTTGCGAAACAACGACACGGTGTTCACGCCCGGACTTGCACGCGACACGACACCCGGGCGATCAGCCGGCGACGCCGTAGCGGTCGCGGTAGGCCTGCACCGCAGGCAGGGCGGCCGCCAGCTCGGCGTGGCTCTGTCCGGCCAGGTAGGCCAGCAGGTCGGCCAACGTGGCCACCGGCACGACGGACAAACCCAGTTGCTGCTGCACAAACTGCACCGCCGAGTGCGGCGCATCGACACCGTTCTCGCAAGCCTTTTCCTGGCGGTCGAGCGCGATGGTCACGCCGCAGGGCGTGGCCCCCGCCGCCTGGATCATGGCGATGGACTCGCGCACCGAGGTGCCGGCCGAGATCACGTCGTCGATGATCAGCACCCGTCCGCGCACCGGCGCACCGACCAGCGTGCCGCCTTCACCGTGATCCTTGGCTTCCTTGCGGTTGTAGGCAAACGGCACGTTGCGCCCCAGACGCGCCAGCTCGATGGCCACGGCCGCAGCCAGCGTGATGCCCTTGTAGGCAGGACCAAAGAGCATGTCGAACTGCAGCCCCGACGCCACCAGACGGCGTGCATAGAATTGCGCCAGCCGACCCAGCTTGGCCCCGTCATCGAACAGACCGGCGTTGAAAAAATAGGGCGACATCCGCCCCGCCTTGGTCTTGAACTCCCCAAACCGCAAGACGCCCGCCTCCACGGCAAAGGCGACAAAATCCTGGGCCAGGGCATCGGAAACGGGGGCAGCGGTCGAATTCATGAAAACACGGAAAGGCTTGATGTGAAACTGGTCAGCTTCAACCTCAACGGCATCCGATCGGCCAGTTCCAAAGGACTGCACGCCTGGGCAGAAACGGTCAAAGCCGATTGTATGGGGGTGCAGGAGATCAAGGCTCAGGAAGCAGATCTGAAAAATCCACTGACCGTGATCGATGGAATGCCCGGGCGGTTTCACTGCGCCCAGAAGAAGGGCTATTCCGGCGTCGGGCTCTACACCCGGACCGAACCCAGCGACTGGATCCTCGGGCTCGGCGACGACGAATTTGACGCCGAGGGACGTTACATCGAGGCCCGCTACGACAGGCCTGGGCGCAAGCTGTCCGTCATCAGCTGCTACTTCCCAAGCGGCTCCAGCGGAGAAGAACGCCAGCAGGCCAAGTACCGCTTTCTGGACCGCATCTTCCCGCACCTGGACCGCCTGCGCAGCGAACGCGAGTTCGTGCTGATGGGCGACGTCAACATCGCTCACAAGGAACAGGACCTCAAGAACTGGAAGGGCAACGTCAAGAACAGCGGCTTCTTGCCTGAGGAGCGCGCCTGGATGACCCGCCTGCTCGACCCCGCCGAAGGCGGTCTGGTGGACGTGTACCGCCACCTGCACCCCGAAACCACCGACGCCTGCTACACGTGGTGGAGCAACCGAGGCCAGGCCCGCGCCAAGAACGTGGGGTGGCGCATCGACTACCACTTGGCCACGCCCGGCATCGCACACACCGCAAAGTCCGCCCACATCTTCAAGGAACAGTGGTTCAGCGACCACGCACCGCTGACGATCGAATACGACACCGCACTGTGACCCCAGGAAGTACTTCACGCCCCTCGGGTCTGCAAGCGTGGGGGCCGTGTAACTCTTGAGCTGCCCTTGAATCCGGGCGCAATTCCGCCGATAGCATGACCTCGGCGTCGGCCCGTCCAAAGGCCGACCCAGATCCTGATTCACCGGCCCTGGAGTGCCCCAAATGTCTCGATTCCTGTTCGCCCGAC
>CAYRBG010000325.1:0-3182 GCA_964422355.1 uncultured Sphaerotilus sp.
CGGCTTCGAGCAAGGGTGTGTACCTGCGCAAGATCGCCGTGTCGTCGACCATGGGTGTCGGCGTGCGTGTGGAAGTCGGTTCCGTGTCGGTTTCTTCCGCTCAGGCCTGATCCTGACGTCGTGCAGGTCGCATGAGTCTGATGCGGCCTGCAATACGAATTTGGTGGGCTGCTTCGCGCCGCGAGGTGCGGAGTGGGTCATCCAAGACCGCTGGCGCATGGCCTCAGGTTGTGCTTAATCGAACAGGACATGTTCCTGTCCAGCCAGCGTAGATGGCGGTCCCGCCTGATGGTTTTCCGGTGCATGCCGGGCTCCTGAAAGGCAAGGTCGCTGAATCCGGGTGCGCTCCGGGTGTTGCAGCCCAGAGCGCGTATTGAAGGAGTAGACCTTGAGTCTCAATCGCAACGAGAAAGCAGCCGTTGTCGAGGAAGTGGCAGCCCAGGCGGGCAAGTCGCAAACCCTCGTCGTGGCCGAGTACCGTGGCCTCACCGTCGCTCAATCGGACGCTCTGCGCCGCTCCGCTCGCGAAAAGGGTGTGTATCTTCACGTGCTGAAGAACACCCTGGCTCGCCGCGCTGTGGCCGGTACGCCGTTTGAAGTGGCTGAAGCCCAGTTCGTCGGTCCGCTGATCTACGGTTTCTCCGAAGACGCAATCGCCGCCGCCAAGGTGCTGGCCGATTTTGCCAAGACCAACGACAAGCTCGTCATCAAGGGTGGTGCCTACAGCGGCAAGGCCCTCGACGTCGACGCCGTCAAGGCCCTGGCGAACGTGCCGTCCAAGGAAGTTCTGCTCGCCCAACTGCTGGGTCTGCTGCAGACGCCGGTGTCCGGTCTGGCCCGCGTGCTGGCCGAAGTGGCGAAGAAGCAAGGTGGCGGTGCCGAAGAGCCCGCAGCCGAAGCTGCCGCTGCTTGATCCCCCTTTCACGAATTCACTGTATTTAGGAGCCCTCAAATGGCATTCGACAAAGACGCATTCCTGGCCGCTCTGGACACCATGACCGTCCTGGAGCTGAACGACCTGGTCAAGGCCGTTGAAGAGAAGTTCGGCGTGTCCGCCGCTGCTGTCGCCGTCGCTGGCGGCGGTGCTGCTGGTGGTGCTGCTGCCCCGGCCGCAGAAGAGAAGACCGAGTTCAACGTCGTGCTGACCGAAGCCGGCGCCAACAAGGTGTCCGTCATCAAGGCCGTGCGCGAAATCACCGGCCTGGGTCTGAAGGAAGCCAAGGACCTGGTCGACGGCGCTCCGAAGAACGTCAAGGAAGGCATCGCCAAGGCCGACGCCGAAGCCGCTGTCAAGAAGCTGGTGGAAGCCGGCGCCAAGGCCGAACTCAAGTAATTCGGTCCTGCCCAAGAGGCTGGAGGTCTGCAAGGGCCTCCAGCCTTTTCGTGCTTTCTGCACGAAAGGCCCTTGGAGAGCAGTTGAGAAATCCCTGAGTGATAATCAAGGGTTTTCTCAAGTGTTCTTTGAACCGACTGCAAAGAACCGGTTTGGTCGGGCCGGGGTGCAATGCCCCGGTTGTCCGCCAGCGGCAGGTAGTGGCCTGCCACCAAGCTTCAGGCGCAAGGCCTGGTGCCAGTCGTCCCGATTTTTCGGCCGAGAGCCGCGTTGGCCAACCCCCCGGCCTGCGGGCTCTTCGACACGGAGTGATTGATGGCGCAAGCAACCCCCTACAGCTACACCGAGCGCAAGCGTATTCGCAAGAGCTTCGGCAAGCGCGCGAGCGTGCTGAACGTTCCCTATCTGCTGACCATGCAGAAGGACAGCTACGTGGCCTTCCTGCAAAAGGACGTGCCTCCAGCCAAGCGCAAGCCCGAAGGCCTCCAGGCCGCCTTCTTGTCCGCGTTCCCGATTGTTTCGCACAACGGGTTCGTGGAAATGAAGTTCCTCGAATTCAACATTGCCAAGCCGCCGTTCGACGTGCGCGAGTGTCAGCAACGGGGTCTCACCTTCGCAGCCGCCGTGCGCGCGCGCCTGCAGATGGTGATCTACGACCGTGAAGCCTCGACCTCGCAGTCCAAGGTGGTCAAGGAAGTGAAGGAACAAGAGGTCTACATGGGCGAAGTGCCCCTGATGACCGACTACGGCTCCTTCATCGTCAACGGCACTGAGCGCGTCATCGTGTCGCAGCTGCACCGTTCGCCGGGTGTGTTCTTCGAGCACGACAAGGGCAAGACCCACTCGTCGGGCAAGCTGCTGTTCTCGGCACGGATCATTCCCTACCGCGGCTCCTGGCTGGACTTCGAGTTCGACCCGAAGGACATCCTGTACTTCCGCGTCGACCGCCGCCGCAAGATGCCGGTCACGATCCTGCTCAAGGCCATCGGCCTGAACCCCGAGCAGATCCTGGCCAACTTCTTCAAGTTCGACCAGTTCCGTCTGATGGACTCCGGTGCCCAGATGGAGTTTGTGGCCGAGCGTTTGAAGGGTGAGGTGGCCCGCTTCGACATCACCGACAAGGACGGCAACGTTCTGGTCGAGAAGGACAAGCGCATCACCGCCAAGCACATTCGCCAACTGGAAAACTCGGGCACGCAGTACGTCAGCGTGCCGGAAGACTTCCTGGTGGGTCGTGTGGTCGCGCGCAACATGGTCGATGCCGACACCGGCGAGATCGTGGCCAAGGCCAACGAAGAGCTGACCGAGTCGCTGTTGAAGAAGCTGCGTCAGGCTGGCATCAAGGAACTGCCTTGCCTGTTCACCAATGAGCTGAACCAGGGCGGCTACATCAGCCAGACCCTGGCCTCGGACGAGACCGCCGACCAGCTGGCCGCCCGCGTGGCCATCTACCGCATGATGCGCCCCGGCGAGCCGCCGACCGAAGATGCCGTCGAGGCCCTGTTCAACCGTCTGTTCTACAGCGCCGACACGTACGACCTGTCGCGCGTCGGCCGCATGAAGTTCAATGCCCGTGTGGGCCGCGACGGCGCTGAAGGTCCGATGACGCTGTCCAACGAGGACATCCTGGCGGTGGTCAAGATCCTGGTGGATCTGCGCAACGGCAATGGCGAAGTTGACGACATCGACCACCTGGGCAACCGCCGCGTGCGCTGCGTGGGCGAACTGGCCGAAAACCAGTACCGCTCGGGCCTCGCACGCATCGAGAAGGCCGTGAAGGAGCGTCTGGGCCAAGCCGAGACCGAAGCCCTGATGCCGCACGACCTGATCAACTCCAAGCCGATCTCCG
>CAYRBG010000326.1:0-3171 GCA_964422355.1 uncultured Sphaerotilus sp.
GCCGAGCAGCCGGCTTCATACGGCGGACGGCCCTTTTCGATGCCGCCAACATAGCGCTCGGAGCAGAACGAGTTGGTGAACGACCAGCCGTCGGACGGACCCTTGCCGGCGTCGGACAGATCCTGGGAGTACGGCGGCAGTTCGAGCGAGAACGACTTGCTCGGGTCGATGCGGCCGGCCTTGCGGTCGAACTTCCAGTAGGTCACGCCACCGCGGTACTTTTCGTTGAACTCTTCGAGCGGGTAGAACTTCTTGTTCTCCAGCGGTGAGGCGTACTGGGCGGCCTCGATCACGTACTCGGAGTTCGGCGTGACGAAGGCGCCGCCGTGCTCGGACTTGTAGATCGGGTTGACGACGATCTGCTTGGTCTCGAAGTCGCGCAGATCGATCACGGCCAGACGGGGGTTGGCCTTGTCGTTGATGAACAGGAACTGACCATCGGCTTCGCCACTCGTCTCCGAGAAGGCGGGATGGTGGGTGTCGCCCCAGGTGATGTCCTTGCCGTCGATCCTGCCGCCGGCCAGCACCTTCTTCGACTCTTCATCGAAGCCGTAGCCTTGCCACGGTTCGGGCGTGAACACGCCGATGTACTTCAGGATCCGCATCGACGGGATCGCGTAGACGATGACCTGCCCGGACTGACCGCCCGAGCTGAACGCCACGAACTCGTCGCGCTTGCCGGTGGGTACGTAGGTCTTGGCGGCGGCGAGCAGATCCTGCTGGCTCAGGCCGCGGGCCTTCATCACATCCTGCAGCGAGTCTGCGGCAAAGGTGCTGGTGCTGAGCAGGGCCGCGCTGGCCACCAGCGTCAGCGACCAGATGCTCTTCAGTTTTCTCATGGTCATCTCCAAAGTTTGGCGTGTCATTGCGGTCAAGAACCCTTGATCTGCAACCGACGCCGGGGCACATCCAATCCGTGCTGCGCCAGGGATGTGATCGCGATCAACAGGCTGCTGACCACAACGGGCTTCCAAGCACATCGAGTGCATGGATTTCAGTCCTGACCCTGCGTAACAACATTGATTCAGTTCAAGGAAGAAATCGGTCAGGTGCGGGATGGTGCCGACGCGCCACATTCCCTTCTCTCGTAACGTCATTAGTTCATGCCGCCGTATTCCCGTATTGATCCTTGTCACCCTGCCTGCGGGGAGGGCCGTGCCCGACGCGGGGGGGCGGGGTGGGCCGGATGGTTGCGCAGGATCGGTGTGTGGCTGACCCTCGGGCTGCTCGGTGTGGCTGTGGCCGCAGGGCTTGTACTCGCTTGGCAGGGCCATTTGGCCCCCCCGTGGGGCGATGTGGTCGGGCGCGTGGACTCGGGTTGCCGTCTTGATCGGTCTTCCTGCGCGGCTCTGTATCCCGATGCGGGGGAACTGCGGGTGACGATGGTGCGGACCTCGGTGTCGCCGTCTTCGCCGGTGCGTTTCCGGATGGTGTTTCGGGGGCTTTCACCGCGATCCGTGGTGGTGGATCTCAACGGCGAGACCATGAACATGGGGCCCAACGAAGTGGTGCTGCGGCGTGGGTCCGATGGGGCGTGGGAAGGTGAAACGACCCTGACGGCCTGCATCACCGGAGCGATGACGTGGGCGGCGTCGGTTCGTGCGGAAGCGGGTGCTGGAGCGTGGACTGCGCGGTTTCTTTTTGATGCCGGATCTTGACTCGGTGGCCGTGGTTGCCCTGGCCACTTGATGTCCGTCATAGGGCCTCAGGAGCTCCTTTCTAGAATGAAAGAGTGAGTCCGCACCTTCTGTCCCTTCAACCTCGGCGATGCCGCCGTTGGGTCATTGGGTTTGCAGTTGCGGTGATGCTGCTGTTTCAGGTGCTGGCCCTCCCTCTGAGCACACGCCACTGGGCGGATCGAATCTCGGCAGAGGCGCCGGATTTCTGGAACGTCTGCTCGGCTGCACACGGCTCGGGCAGCGCGGGCGATGCCACCGGCCCGGCACCGCAGGGCGAGGATCAAGCCCCCGCCTCCAGCACGCCGATCTGCCCGCTGTGCGTGGCCGTTTCGACCCCTGGAACGCCTGCGACACCTGCGGTATTTCTGCCCCATCCTCGGCCTGAAGTGCAGCCGGTCCGGATGGCGGGGTTCACGGAGCAGCGCCTGCAACCGCAGCCACTTCGTGACACGCCACCTCGCGCACCACCCTTGGATCACGCTCCCACCGCGTGATCCTGTCTGACGCCCACCACCGGGCTGCGCAAGCGCGCCCCGGTGCTTGACGGGCTGTCCTCGACGGATCAACCCAATACCCTCACTCTGCGGGGTTGATCGTGCACACATGGAATCGGCGAGCCTTGCTCGCAGCCGGGAGCGCTGTGGCTCTCTCCGGTCTGTTCGGCTGTTCGGACACGGCAGACGGTCTAGGCGTCGGCAGCCTGCTGTGGCAGGCCGACCCCCAGGCCGCGCTGCAGTCTTCACGCGGACGAGAACCGCTGAACAGCCTGCAGGGCAAGGTTCTGCTGGTGAACTTCGGCTATCTGCACTGCCCGGACGTCTGCCCGGCCAGCATGGCGGTGACTGGACAGGTGCTCGGTCGATTGACACCGCAGGAGCGGGCCCGCATGCGCGCGGTCTTCATCACCGTGGACCCCGAGCGTGACGGGCCCGACCAACTGCGCGACTACCTCGCCTTTTTCCACCCGGAGATGGTGGGCCTGCGTACCTCGCCTGAAGCCTTGAAGAAGATCGCCCTGAACCTGCGGGTGGCCTACATCAAGCAGGCGGAGCAGCCCGGAGGCGCCTACGCGGTGGACCACAGTGCGCAGACGCTGCTGTTCAACGTCCAGGCCAAGAAGGTGCGCGAGCTGCGCTACGGAGCCTCGGCCGACGAAGTGCTGGCCGCCGTGCGCAGCGTGCTGTGATGACGCAAGACCCCCCTCGGCGCCGCCTGCGGGCCTCCACGCCTGCGCTGATGCTCCTGACCCTCGGGCTGCTCGCCGTGGCAGCCACCTTCGTGGACGCCCACCGCCTGCGCACGTCGCGCGCACCGGATCGGGCCGACCGACAAGCGCTGACCTCGCGCCTGGGTCTGACCGATCCAGCCCTGATGACCGAGGCGCGCTACGGCCGCCACCTCACCCAGGCGGACCTGCACTCGGCGTTCCAGGACCACCCCCTGGCCTTCGACCACTTTCCGACCGGCTCGCTGTGGCCGGCACCCCGACACC
>CAYRBG010000327.1:0-3170 GCA_964422355.1 uncultured Sphaerotilus sp.
TGCTGGGCCTGCAGACCTACTTCACCGCCGGCGTGAAGGAAGTGCGCGCCTGGACCATCCACGTGGGCGACACCGCCCCGCAGGCCGCGGGCGTGATCCACACCGACTTCGAGCGCGGCTTCATCCGCGCCCAGACCATCGCCTACGAGGACTTCATCCAGTTCAAGGGTGAGCAGGGTGCCAAGGATGCCGGCAAGATGCGCGCCGAAGGCAAGGAATACGTCGTCAAGGACGGCGACGTGCTGAACTTCCTGTTCAACGTCTGACCTTGCCGTGGTGAGGGCCCGGGCCGCCAGCGTGCGGTGCGCGTGGGTACATGCCATTCGCGCGACAGCGGTGGCCTTGGGCATCGGTGTGGCGACCGTTCCCTCGGCTCAGGCCTGGAGCACCGAGGGGCACACGGCCATTGCCCTGATGGCGCAGCGCCACCTTCTCCCCGAAGTGCGCGCCGAGATCGATGCCTTGTTGGCCGAGGACGATACCCGCCTGACCCCGGACACCTCGATGGCGTCCGAGTCCATGTGGGCCGACCGTTGGCGCGATTCCGACCGGGGTGAAGGCTCGCACCAGCGCTACAACGCCACGCGCCGCTGGCACTTCGTCAATTTGCCGCTGCTGCCGGAGCCGGCCTTGCCGGACGTGGCGCTGGCGTGCCGTTCCGGCCGTGAGGCGGTGGTGCCGCGCTGGCCGTCCGAGGGGCCGGCGTCGGCCTGCATCGTGGACCGGATCGAGGCGTTTCGCGCCGTGCTGGTGCAGCGGCAGGCCCCGCGTCACGAGCGCCTGCGTGCCTTGCAGTACCTGCTGCATTTCGTTGGCGACATCCACCAGCCCCTGCACACCGTGGACGCCGGAGATCGGGGCGGCAACGACCGCAAGGTGCTGCCGCCGCGTCGCAGCCAGCCGGTCAAGCTGCACGAGGCCTGGGACCGAGATCTGGTGCGGGCCATCCACCGCGACCCGCAGGTGCTGGCCGATCGCCTGGAGGCCGGCATCTCCGATGAAGAGCGGCGTGCGTGGCGCGTGCTGCACTCCGCGTCGGCTTGGGCGCTGGAGTCGTACTCGGTGGGGCGGCGGGAGATCCATGCCGTGATGCCCCCCGCCCGCGAGGACGGCGTGGTGGTGTATGCCGATTCCGAGTGGCTTCAGGCCCGCGATGCGGCGGCGAGGCAGCTTCAGCGTGCGAGCGTGCGCCTGGCGGAGCTGCTCAACCGCGCCCTGTCCTCGGGTGCGGATTGAGTCAGAAACGTCCGTTTCGGTACGAAAGAAACACCAGTACCGAGATGCAGGTGATGGCGATGTCCATGGTGCAGTCCTCGCGGCAGGCCCTGGAGGGTCCAGGGCGGTGGATGTCGACGGACAAGTCCGTTACATGCTGATACAGCAAGAAGCATGCGTGGTGCAGGACGGTGCACCACCGGCATCGTTCCTCCGCGAGGATCGGTCTCAGACCTTGAAGACGCTGACCATCTCGGCCAGCGTGGCCGCCTGGTGCTTCAGGCTTTCGGCGGCGGCCGCACTTTCTTCGACCAAGGCGGCGTTCTGCTGGGTGACCTGATCGAGCTGACTCACACTGTCGCCGATGTGGCGGATGCCGTCGGCCTGCTGGGCGGCCGCGTCGGACAGCTCGTTGATCATGCGGCTGACGTGCTGCACCTGCGACACGATCTCTTCCATGGACGCGCCGGCGTCGTTGACTTGGCGCACACCGCTCTCCACCTTTTCAACGCTGGCGTTGATGAGCGACTTGATCTCCTTGGCGGCCTCGGCCGAGCGACCAGCCAGGGTGCGCACTTCGCTGGCCACGACGGCAAATCCACGTCCTTGTTCACCGGCGCGAGCGGCCTCCACCGCGGCGTTCAGCGCCAGGATGTTGGTCTGGAAGGCGATGCCGTCGATCACACCGATGATGTCGGCGATCCGACCCGAGGCGGAGGCAATGTCCTGCATGGTGTGCACGGCTTCGGAGACCAGGCTGCCGCCCTTCACGGCAGCGGCCGACGCGCCCGCGGCCACCTCGCGGGCCTGGATGGCGGTGTCGGCGCTGGTCTTGACGGTGTCCGAGATCTGATCCATCGACATCGCCGTCTGCTGGAGGTTGCTGGCCTGTTCCTCGGTGCGCTGGCTCAGGTCGGCGTTGCCGGTGGCGATCTGCGTCGAGCCGGTGGCGATGTTGGTGCTGCTTTCCCGCACGCGACCGACGATGCGGGCCAAGGCGGTCTGCATCTCGCCCAGTGAGGCCAATACGCTGCCTCTTGGTGCGGAGCCCGGGTTGTGAACCGGGCTCAGGTCACCCTGTGCCACGCGTTGCGCCACTGCGCTCAGTTCGCTGGGTTCGGCGCCCAGGGCCTGGTTCAAGTGCCGCAGCAGCAGCCACGTGGCCACGGCCCCCAGCGCGGCCATGGCCGAGGCCAGGATCAGGAAGACCACCATCGCCCGAGACGTGGTGGCCTTGGCGTCCGCAGCGGCCTGAACGGCGTGGAGGCGCTGCAGTTCTGCGGACGCGTCCACGGCTTTGAACACCTGCTTCTGGATGTCGTCGACCGGCCCCAGCAACAGACGGGCCGCCGCCTCGCGGTCTCCCGCGGTGTTCACGGCCATGGCTTCGCGCAGGTTCTTCTTGAACGGTTCCCGCGACTCCTGGAGGACGCGCAGATGTTCGCGGGCCTCCGGCGAGGTGATGTTCTTGTCCAGATACTCCAGCAACTCGGTGTTGTGGTTGCGGACGGGGTCGATCTTCTTCTTTTCCGCCTCGCGGATCTGGGGATCCGTGGTGATGAACATGTTCCGCGTCAGGCTGGACACGGTGTGCAGGTTCTCTTTGAGTTGCCCCAGCTTCTGTACCTTGACCATGCGGTCGTTGACCAGTTCGTCGAGCTGCACGCTGAGGGTGTGCATCTGGTAGGCCGCCAGCGATGCGATGGCCACGACCGCAAACACGGTGGCGCCTCCGCCCAGGGTCAGCCGTGTGCTCAGTTTGAGAGTGTTGGACATCTCGGAGTGTTCTCCCATGTGTACGGCAGTGCCCCTCTGCCATGCACAGCCGGTTTTTGAACCCGTGGCAGATTGGGCGTCAATGTAGGGAGGGTTTCTACGGAGCCAAGTGCGCAATAGCAGTTGCGCGACCCGCCTGTTCGGCCGATGCCCTTGTGTACCAAGGCGTTGTGCACATC
>CAYRBG010000328.1:0-3153 GCA_964422355.1 uncultured Sphaerotilus sp.
CGCATCGCGATCCAGAGCTTGCGCACGGGCGTCAGCGAAATGCGCTGGTGCAGCACCTGGAACCCTCCGGCTTCGATTTCGCGCAACAGGGTGCGGTAGATGTTCGCCATCATCAGACCGGGGCGCTGGGCACGGCGGTCGGCTTCGGGCAGCAGGGCCAGGGCTTCGTCGTATGTCTGGTGGGCCCGCTCGGTCTGGAAACGCATCAGCGCGGTGAAGCGATCGCTGTAGACCCGGTTGAGGATCTCGTGCGCCTTGACGTCGAACTGCTGCAGTTCGTTGATCGGCAGGTAGATGCGTCCGCGCCGGGCGTCGTCGCCGACGTCGCGGATGATGTTGGTGAGCTGGAAGGCCAGGCCCATGCGGTGGGCGTATTCGGTCGTGGCCGCCGCGGTCTGGCCGAAGATGGACGCCGCCACCTCGCCGACGATGCCCGCCACCAGATGGCAGTAGCGCTTCAGGCCGGGGTAGTCGAGGTAGCGCGTCTGCGTCAGGTCCATCTCGCAACCCTCGATGACGGCAAACAGGTGCTCGGGGCGGATGCGGAAGGCCTCGGTGTGCGGCATCAGGGCCTTCATCACCGGGTGTTGCGGCTCACCAGCGTAGGCCTTGCGCACTTCCTGTCGCCACCAATCGAGCTTGGTCGCGGCCACGCCCGGGTCGGAGGTCTCGTCCACCACATCGTCCACTTCCCGGCAGAAGGCGTAGAACGCCGTGATGGCCGCGCGGCGGGGCGGCGGCAGGAAGAGGAAGGCGTAGTAGAAGCTGGAGCCGCTCTTGGCGGCCTTGTCCTGGACGTATTGTTCGGGCGTCATGTTCGGAGGCGTTGGCGGCGGCGATTGTCGCAGTGCATGCGCCTGCGGGGTGTGACGGCGGCGGCGAATCGTCCGGCGTCCGTCACGCGGAGGGGGCCTTCATGCGCCACGCGGCCCAGAGCATGGGCAGCAAATCGGCTTTGCCGACCTTGGGGCGCCGGCGCAGCGTGCCGCCCTGCACGGCGTCGATGCGGTCCAGGATGCGCAACCCGCCCTGCACGACCAGGCGCAGTTCCCACCCCACGCGTCCCGGCAGGCGCAGCGGCAGGGCCGCGCCTTGAAGCATGGTGGTTCGGGCGTGTAGGGACAGGGCCGACACCAGCCGGCGCGTGTCCTCGCCCTCGTCTTGGGCCAATAGCTGCTCGACCGTCACGCCGTGTCGGGCGGCCCAGTCCAGCGGGACGTACAGGCGGCCCCGCGGCAGGTCCACGCTCAGGTCCTGCCAGAAGTTGATGAGCTGCAGCGCGGTGCAGATGGCGTCGGACTCGGCCAGCGAGCGGGCGTCGTTCACGCCATACAGGTGCAGCAGCAGCCGGCCCACGGGGTTGGCGGAGCGGCTGCAGTAGTCCAGCAGGCGCTCCATGTCGGGGTAGTGGGGCTGGTGGGTGTCCTGCTCAAAGGCGCTCAGCAGGTCTTCCAGCGGGCGGCGGGGCAGGGCGTGGCGCTCGATGGCGCGGGACAGGGCCTCGAACACGCCGAACCAGCGCGGCGAGGGGGCACGGCCCGTGTAGAGAGCGGCGAGATCGTTGGCATAGGCGTGCAGATCGGCCCGGCGCTGTTCGGCAGGCACCTGGCCTTCATCGGCCAGGTCGTCGGCGGTGCGGGCGAACCAGTAGATGGCGGCGATGGTCGGTCGCAGCGCAGGTGGGCACAGCACGCTGGCGACCGGGAAGTTTTCGTAGTGATCGACGCTCATGATGGGGCACGATTATCCGGGCCGGGTTTGACAGTGCGAGCGGCCTTTGCATACATTACTGACCGGTCAGTCAGTTTGTGTGGCTTTGCGAAGTCGGTTGCTGCCCCGTCGGATCTCCCGTCCGATTTGTCCCGCCATCTCCCGCCCTAGAAGAGGTGCCATGCCTATGCCCAGATTCATCCCATCCATCGCCCTCGTGGGCCGTGCGCTGCTGCTGGGGGGAGCTCTGGCGACACTGTCGGCCTGTTCGGAAAAGCCTGCTCCGACTGAACCGATGCGTGCGGTGCGCACGATCACGGTGGGAGAGGCCGGGCCGACGGCGGGACGCGAGTACGCCGGCGAGGTGAAGGCCCGGGTGGAGTCCACCCTGGGGTTCCGGGTGGGGGGCAAGGTGGTCAGTCGCGCGGTGTCGTTGGGCGACGCCGTAGGCAAGGGGCAACTGCTGGCGCAACTGGATCCTTCGGACCTGCGTCTGGGGCAGGAGTCCGCGCAAGCGGGCTGGCGTGCCGCCCAGGCCAATTTCGATCTGGCCGAGGCCGACTTCAAACGCTACAAGGACCTCCACGCCCAAGGCTTCATCGGTGACGCGGAGCTGCAGCGCCGCGAGGCCACGCTCAAGTCGGCCCGATCGGCCCTGGAGCAGGCCCGCGCCCAAACCGGGGTGCAGAGCCACCAGGCGGACTACGCCCGTCTGAGTGCGGATGCGCCCGGTGTGGTGACGGCGGTGTGGGTCGAGCCGGGCACGGTGGTGCAGGCGGGGGCGCCCGCGTTCAAGGTGGCGCAGGACGGCCCCCGCGATGTCGTGTTCGCCGTGCCGGAAGACCGGTTGGAGGCGCTGCGTGCGCTGGTCGGTCATGCGGGCGTGCTGAAAGTGAAGGTCTGGGGCCAGTCGGGCCCCCCGTTGACTGCGAGCGTGCGCGAGGTGGCTCAGGCGGCCGATCCCTCGACCCGGACCTATCTGGTCAAGGCCGACCTGGGCTCGGCGGCAGTGCGTCTGGGTCAGACCGCGACGGTCGAGGTGCCGGCCGCCTCCGCCACAGCGGGTTTGCGCCTGCCCTTGACCGCCTTGTTCGAGCACGGCGGCTCTTCGCAGGTGTGGGTGTGGGAGCCCTCGTCACAGACCGTGCGCATGCAGGCCGTGCAGGTACTGGGCAGTGACGGCAACGAGGTGCGCGTCGGCGCGGGCCTCAGCCCGGGGCAGATCGTGGTGTCGGCCGGG
This sequence comes from uncultured Sphaerotilus sp., assembly GCA_964422355.1. Taxonomy (GTDB): domain Bacteria; phylum Pseudomonadota; class Gammaproteobacteria; order Burkholderiales; family Burkholderiaceae_C; genus Sphaerotilus. Next base: position 2,951 of record CAYRBG010000328.1, read on the forward strand.
GTGCATGTGTTGACGCCGGGGCAGAAGGTCAAGCGCTACGCCGCTTCGCACTGACGGCGCGGGAGCGACCATGCAGATCCACACCCACGACCGTCCCCACCGTTCGAGCTTCAACATTTCCCGCTGGGCGCTGGAGCACCCGGCCCTTACGCGCTACCTGATGGTGGTGCTGATGGTGCTGGGCGTGGCGGCCTACTTCCAGC
>CAYRBG010000329.1:0-3129 GCA_964422355.1 uncultured Sphaerotilus sp.
TGGACATCAAGCCGGCCAACGTCTTCATCACCAACGACAACAAGGCGGTGATGCTGGACTTCGGCGCCGCGCGCGAGGTGCTGTCCAAGGAAGGCAACTTCATCCGGCCGATGTACACGCCCGGCTTCGCTGCGCCCGAGATGTACCGCCGCGACGGCAACCTGGGCCCCTGGACCGACATTTACGCCATCGGCGCCTGCATCTACGCCTGCATGCAGGGCTACCCGCCCAACGATGTGCCGCAGCGCATGGAAAAGGATCGCCTGAACCTGTCGCTGCGCCGCCTGCGCAACATCTACTCCGACAACCTCATCGAGGTCACGGAGTGGTGCATGTCGCTCGACCCGATGGCCCGCCCGCAGAGCGTGTTCGCGCTGCAGAAGGAGCTCTCTCGCGAGACCGAGCGCCGCTACACCAAGCTGAGCTTCTCCGAGCGCGTGAAGATGCAGCTCGACAACCTCAAGACCGGGGCCAAGGCCTGAGCCGGGCCGCCGACGCCCATTGGTTTCCCGCACCGTTCCCAGCTGTTCCATGCGTTTTTCCGTCTACCAGATCAGCCGCCGTGGTGGCCGCGAAAAGAACGAAGACCGCATGGGCTACTGCTTCACGCGCGACTCGGGACTCTTTGCCGTGGCCGACGGCATGGGCGGCCACCCCGAGGGTGAGGTCGCCGCGCAGCTCTCGCTGCAGACCTTGGCCGGCCTGTTTCAACACCACGCCAAGCCTCGGCTGGAAGACCCCAAGCGCTTCCTCAACGAATCCATCCTCGCGGCCCACCATCACCTGATCCGCTACGCCACCGAGCGCGCCCTGCTCGACACGCCGCGCACCACCATCGTCACCTGCATCCTGCAAGGGCGGGACGCCTACTGGGCCCACTGTGGCGACTCCCGCCTGTACATGGTGCGCCAGCAGCGCCTGGTCGCACGCACACGCGACCACTCCTACAGCGAACTTCAGGACGCCCTGGGCAATGCCGCGCTGCTCAACCGCGTCAACCGCAATGTGCTGTTCACCTGCCTGGGCAGCCCCGGCAAGCCCGTGGTCGATATCGTCGGACCGATCACGCTGGAACCGGGGGACCGGTTCCTGCTGTGCTCGGACGGTCTGTGGGGAGCGTTGGACGACGAGGTGATCACCCGCATGCTCACCGAAGCCCCCATCACAGACGCCACCCCCGATCTGGTCGAGCTGGCCCTGAAGACCGCGGGAGAGCGCAGCGACAACGTCACGGTGGTGTGTGTCGAATGGGAAGCGGCCGAAGACGACGAAGCCGGTTCGGCCGCCGCCCCACAGAGCGATCAGTTCGCATCGACCATCCAGACCGAAGGCGTCGGCAACCCCGACGACACGCTCGACGACGACGAAATCGAGCGCTCCATCCGCGAAATCAACGAAGCGATCCGCCGCAGCACCGCTCAGCGCAGCTAGGCGATCGACCGGGAGCAGGCCCGCGCCCGCTCCTCCAATACTGAGGAACAGACATGACCTACGCCCGCACCGGCGGCCGCACCGCCGATTCCCTGCGTCCCGTGCGCATCACCCGCGGCTACACCAAGCACGCCGAAGGATCGGTGCTCGTCGAGTTCGGCGACACCAAGGTCCTTTGCACCGCCTCGGTCGAGGACCGCGTACCGCCCCACAAGAAGGGCTCCGGCGAAGGCTGGGTCACGGCCGAGTACGGCATGCTGCCCCGCTCCACCCACACCCGCAGCGCCCGAGAGGCCGCCAAGGGCAAACAAAGCGGCCGCACGCAGGAAATCCAGCGCCTGATCGGCCGTTCGCTGCGCTGCGTGTTCGACCTGGCCGCGCTGGGTGAGCACACCATCTCCCTGGACTGCGACGTGCTGCAGGCCGATGGCGGCACCCGAACCGCCGCCATCACCGGCGCCTTCGTCGCCGCCCAGGACGCCGTGAACTGGCTGCTGGCTCAGGGCAAGATCAGCAGCAGTCCCATCCGCGACGCCGTGGCGGCCGTATCGGTGGGCATCGTCGAAGGCACGCCGCTGCTGGACCTGGAATACGTCGAAGACTCCGCCTGCGACACCGACATGAACGTGGTCATGACCGGCTCAGGCAGCTTCGTCGAGGTGCAGGGCACGGCCGAAGGCGTGGCCTTCACCCGCGTCGAGATGGATCAGCTGCTGGCCCTGGCCGACGCCGGCATCCGCGAACTGATCTCGCTGCAGAAGCAGGCTCTGGGCGTCTGATGGCGGGCGGGCTGCAACTGGTCCTGGCGTCCAACAACGCCAAGAAGCTCAAGGAACTGCAGACGCTGCTGGCGCCCGTGGGGGTGAACCTGGTCACCCAGGGCTCGCTGGGCATCGGCGAAGCGGAAGAGCCGCACATCACCTTCGTCGAGAACGCGCTACAGAAGGCGCGGCATGCGGCCGCCGCCAGCGGCCTGCCGGCCATCGCCGACGATTCCGGTCTGTGCGTCGATGCCCTGGGTGGAGCACCCGGCGTCCACTCGGCCCGCTACGCGGAAGTGGACCTCGGCACGGGCGAGCGCGAACAGCAGCGCCTCGTGCAAGACGCGGCCAACAACCTCAAGCTGCTGGAAGCCCTGCAAGGCAAGACCGACCGCCGCGCGCACTTCCTGTGCACGCTGGTCGCCGTGCGCAGCGCCGACGACCCCGAACCGCTGATCGCCATGGGCCGCTGGCAGGGCGTGATCCGCCACGATCTGCTGGGCAGCGGCGGCTTCGGCTACGACCCGCTGCTCGACATCCCCGCTTTCGGCTGCACCGTGGCCGAGCTGGCCGCCGAGCAGAAGAACCAGGTCAGCCACCGCGCACTGGCCGCGGCCCAGATGCTGACGCTCATGCGCGAGGTCTGGCACCTTGGCTGAGCAGCCCCTGCCGATGCCCGGCCAGCCCGCGCCCGGCACCGCCGAGCTGCTGGCCCGCCACCTGCGCCCCGGCACGCTGAACCTGGCCGGTTCGCCCCCGCTGTCGCTGTACGTGCACCTGCCCTGGTGCCTGCAGAAGTGCCCCTACTGCGACTTCAACTCCCACGAGTGGAAAGGCGACGGCCTGCCCGTGCAGCGCTATCTCGACGCCCTGCGCGCCGACCTGGAAGCCGCCCTGCCCTGGGTCTGGGGCCGACAGGTCGTCAGCATCTTCATCG
>CAYRBG010000330.1:0-3128 GCA_964422355.1 uncultured Sphaerotilus sp.
CCGTGATGACGCACACGGAGTACGACAAAGGAGCCTGGAAATGAACGTGACCGACGTGACTGCACACTGGGTGGCCCTGCATGAGGCGCTGGGCCTGGGGCGCCCCATCTCCAGCGAGACCGAGTACGAGCAGGCATTGGTCGCCGTGGAGGAACTGGTGCAGGCAGCGGGCGCTGACGACAGCCATCCCCTCTGGGCGCTGGTGGGTGTGGCGGGCGACCGCATCCGCGCTTACGAGAGTCAGGCACACCCATGGCCGGACGGGGCCACGCCCGCGCAGGTGCTGGCCCTGCTGATGGAGCAGCACGGACTGGTTCAAAGCGATCTGCCGGAAGTCGGCTCGCAGGGCGTGGTCAGTGAAGTGCTGGCCGGCAAGCGCCAGCTCAACGTGCGGCAAATCGGCCTGCTGACCCAGCGGTTTGGTGTACCGGCCGAGGTGCTGATGCCGGGGTGACTCCGAGGTCCATGCCCAGGCGCACATCAATGTGCGCGCACCCTGCAGCGTGACCCGCGCTCACGACCATCCCAGCCAGCGCCGATAGATCCGCCCCGCCACCGCCTGACTCTGCGCCAGCCAGCGCCGGTTACCCACCTCGATCTCGGCCGCCGTCTGCACCCCCGAGTGACGCAGCAGCGGGTCGCTCTCGCGGGGCAGCTCGTCACGCCAACGACAGAGCTTCTCAGCATCGACCTCGATGTGGAACTGCATGCCCAGGTGGGGCCCATGGGCGAAGGCCTGATGCGCACACCGCTCGGTGCCGGCCAGCAGCGTCGCCCCCGGCGGCAAACCGAAGCTCTGAAAGTGCCACTGAAAAGCCGGCCAGGTTGCCTCCTCGCCAAACCACGCCCGGGCCAGCGGGTGATCCGCACACTGCACGCGGCTCCAGCCGATCTCCGGCTCGGGATGGTCCTGCACCGTGGCGCCCAGCACCTTGGCCAGCATCTGGCCGCCCAGGCAGTGGCCGATCACGGGTACGCCCTTCGCCACGGCCTGGCGCAGCAGGGCTTCGATCTGCGCGAGAAACAGCAGCGGGTCGTTGACGCTCATCGCGCCTCCCAGCATGGCCACATGGGTCCATGCGCCCAGATCGCCAGGGACTTCATCGCCGCGTTCGGGACACCGCACCTCGAACGGCACGCCTCTTTCCCGGAGGAAGGTGGCCAGAAAGGCCGGATCGTCGCCCGCTTCGGGCTGAAGGATGAGAACACGGGCATCACAAGGCATGAGCCGATGATGCCCGGTCTGCCGACCCCACATGCGGGGCCGGCTCCGCGACGGGTTACTGCTTCAGCCCATCCATGCGGATCACCTCGAAGTTCGACCCCTTCACGCTGCCCAGTTGGGAGCTCAGCGCACTGTTGTCCCAACGGTCATCCGGCGCACCACTGACGAACCAGTTGCTGCCGTTGTCGGCGACGAACATCCCATAGGTCTTCATCGCCTGAAGAATGGCCTTCACCTCGGGTTTGAAGGTCGCCGGGATGACGTAGCTGGCCTTCAGGCGCACACGCATGCCCATCGGCGGCAGGTTCACCGACGTGTTGCTGGAAGCCCAGTGCGTCGCAGGTGGCACGTAGGCCCGCCGCGTGCTTCTCACGGTGAAACGCAATGCATGCCGGATCGCGCCTGCAGCCGCTTCGTCGTAACGCACCAGGCCCGGAAAAATCGGCAATCCGGCCGCATCGGCACTGGTCCAACCTGGCTGCGCCGTGGGGCGCACGTTGTTGGAGTCGAGGTGAAAGACGGCACCCGAGTCCGCGTTCCATCGGTTGCCGGACTGGGCGTACGCCGCATACAGCTCGTAGAGGCGGTTGGTGTCCTTGTTGATGACGAGGACGTGGCGATCGCCGGTGCTGCTGAGCCCCCCCTCCACAGGTGCGGTGGCCGGAATGGGGTACGGGCCCGGATCACTCTGATCGCCATACGCCGTGAAGTTGATGGTGGCCCCGGGCTGACTGTTGTTGACGACCACGTACGGAATGCCGATGGGGGCCCCGTTGTACAGCCCCGCACCAAAGTCCGCATGCAACCCGGTATTGAGACCGATGCTGGCGATCAGGTTGGCCGAGTTGGGATCCACCGGAGCATTGGAGATGTCGGTGTTCCAGGCGTTGTTGGCCGGGAACGGCACCGCACCGTTCAAACTCGCTCCAGCGCCCAGACTGGCGGCAGACAGCTTGGCGTATTGAACGCCTGTGGGCGGCGGCGGCGGAGGGTTCGTCGTCGGGGGGGTTGAGGCCACTTCACAGGTTTTATCCACACCGGGAACCGGATCGCTGCCGAAAAAGGCGTTGGTGCATCTCCCACTCGACGTCACGGACCGCTGGACCCAGCGGGTGCCTGCCCCGTAGCGAACCGTCTTCGTGCCGCTGACGATGAAAGTCTGGTACTCGTTCGCGATCCGGGTCCACGTGGTCGCGGCTGTGGCGACCACGGCCACCCCCAGTCCCGCACATCCCATCGACGCGAGCACTGCGATGCGTTTGGTTGCAACGCGAGCCGTTGGCTTCAAGGTCATGTTCATTGCGATATTCCTCGTTGGCGCCCCACCGGTGAGCCGATCCGCTCAACAGTCCACGGGGCTGCGCATCAACCACAAGGTCGATCTCAAACATTCCCACGCGTCCGGTTGTCGAACCTTCACTGCGTGGCGCCGGCATCGACGGCAATCCGAGCCAAGTCGGCTCACCGCCCATTCAGCCTCTCATGGAGAGACAAGTGACGGTGTACGCTTACCCACCCCGAAGGATTGCTACGGGCCGCAACGAGATGTAGGACCTCTTGGTCGACATCGGGAATGACCTTCTCCCCGTGCCTGCCCCAAATCTGGGCGACCATTGGCCGCGCAGCCTGCCGACGCTTCTTAACGTTCATTACGGACCGCATGCAGCCGTCACGCGAAAAAACCAGACTGCAACGGCACCAGCACCACCTCACGCGCTCATCCCATGATTGGTGCGCGAGCACCATTTGAGTGCATTCATTTGCCAGCTTTTCGGTGAGCCCGTGTCGATCCCCCGGAAAACAACCTCATTCAATCGGGCACTGAAGTTGCTTGATAACTCCAGCGAAAGCAAAGCCGCTCCGCCAGTCAGTCACTGATCTCCGCCAACGTCGGTCGAGTCCT
>CAYRBG010000331.1:0-3116 GCA_964422355.1 uncultured Sphaerotilus sp.
GGCGCCCGTGCAGGTGCGCGCGCAGATCGCGCGGCACCGCGCCCGGCTGGGTTGACCCCACGGCAGGACGCGGGCCACAGCGCCCCTCCAAACGGTCCGCGTTGGCCGAACAATGTCGAAACGTTGACGGCCTCGTTTCACATGCGCCGCCCCTGCGACAGCGGGGCTGGAGCCAAATGCTGCGCCAAAAAGGCCAGCATCCGGGACTGCTCTGCGACAGAGACGGCCGAAAGATCGTGGTCGGCCTCGACCCAGATGACTTCTGTCCCTGGCCGCACCGCCTGCAGGCGGCGGGCATCCTCGGGAGGCACGGTGGTATCGCGAACCCCGTGAACCAACAGCACCGGAGGCTGAACCGAAGGCATCAGGAGCACCGGTGCGATGGCCTCGAACGGCGTTCCAATCACCTTCTGCACATGACTCAGGATGGCCTCGCCCAGCAGGATCCTCGGTAACCGCCGCTCACGGAGCCACCGCAGCATCACCTCGCGAGGGTGCGCAAAGGCCGAGAGACTGACCACCGCCGCAAGAGACCCATCCCGCGAGGCGTGCAACAGCGCAGCCGCAGCCCCCACCGAGTGACCGATCACCGCCACCCGGTCGCCGTCCACCTGGGACAACCCACGCAGGTGGCTCAGCCCGTGGGCCAAGTCCTCGGCGAATCGGGGCAAAGAGGTGAATTCGGCGTCGCTGCTGCGGCCGTGACAGCGCGCCTCCAGCAGCAGAACGTGCCACCCCGCGGCAGCAAGGCCAGGCAGGAGCGGGAGCATGGCCGCCGCATTGCTGCCCCACCCATGCAGGAGCAGGACCGCGGGCCGCTTCTCCGCGAAGGGACCACCCTGCGCGTCGACGAGCCAAGCGAACAACCGGGTCCCGTGAGGACCAGCTACCCAGGTTTCATGCACAGACTCCAACGGCAAGCCTCGCGCGACGGGATGGTCCCCGTGCGGCACGCGCGGCGCACGCAACCCCCGCACAAGCGCCTGATGAAAACCCCAGCGCGCGCCCACCGCAGCCAGAAGCGCACAGGCGACGACCCACGCCACCGTCATGTCCGGGTCTTCCGCCTCGTCGGCATCAGGCCTCCCGCCGCACCACGGCCACAGCCGGCCAAGCCAGGGCCGCACCCAGCAGGCTGAACAGCCCCCCGATGGCCAGCAAATTGGCCCAGTCGACCCAGTACTTCAGCTCGCTCAACGACGACTTCGTCCAACCTGGCGTGCTGAAGAAAAAGAAGGCCCCGACCACGACGCCGATCAGCAGCGCCGGCACGATGGCCCTGCGCCACTGCGCCCCCGATGTGCGCAAGGCCCAGACCATCACGACCAGCCACAGCATGGCCACGGCCACCACCACCGGCCACACCGACAGGCCGATCTCCCACAGGATGTTCATCACCAGCCAGATCTCATACATGGCAGTTCTCCAGATTCGTTCGCAAAAGACCGACTCAGACCCGACCGCGCAGCACCGACAGATACGCCGGCTTGAGCATGCGGTACTTCATCATCCAGGCCATCCAGCTCTCCTGCAGCGGCTCAATCATCGGCAGCGAAGGCGTGAGCCGCCCCTCGTAGTCGAACTCGATGAGCATTGCCGATCCCTCGCGCACGATCAGCGGACAGGACGTGTAACCGTCGAAGGTCTGGTCCGGCACCTGTCCGGCGATGACCCGCACCAGGTTGTGAGCCACGAGGGGCGCGCTCTTCTTGATGGTGGCCGCCGTCTTGCCGCGGGGCGTGCCGTTGATGTCGCCCACGCCGAAGACGTTGGGAAAGCGCTTGTGCTGCAAGGTCCCCTTGTCCACCTCCAGCCATCCGCCCGCGGCCATGGGGCCTTCCTTCCAGGACAGATCGCTGTTCTTGACGGCATCGGTGGCACGCATGGGCGGCACCACGTGCAGGAAGTCATAGGGCATCTCGACCTTGCCTCCGTCGGGCGCTGCAAAGGTGGCGCGGCGAGAACCGATGTCGACGGCCGTCAGCTTGCGCTCGTAGTCGACCTCGATGCCGAGGCTTTTCCAGCGCTCCAGCACGTTGTCATTGACCGGCTTGACGCCGAAGACCGTGCCGGGCTTGAGCGCAGACTCGAATCGCACCTTGGACTTGCCCAGCGTGCCGGCTTGATTCAGCCGGTCGCGCAGCATGAAGGTCATCTTCAAGGGGGCACCGGCACACTTGAGCGGGGTGGAAGGCAGCGTCATCACCGCCTCGCCACCCTGGGCGGCAAAGGCCTGCATCGCCTTCCAGGTGGCCTCCGCGGCCTGCGGGCCCGCGTACACGCTGGACAAACCGTTCCTGCCGATGGCGGCCACGTCCATGCCCTGGATCTGCGCATAGTCCAGGTGCAGGCCGGTGGCCACGACCAGGAAGTCGTAGCTCACCTTCTGCCCGCTCGCCGTGGTCACGGTGTTGGCGGCCGGGTCAAAGCCCACCACCATCTCCTTGATCCACGCGATACCTGAGGGCTGGAGATCGGCATTGCGGTCCCGCACCTTCTCGATCGGCCACACGCCAGTGGCCACCAGCGTGTAGCCCGGCTGGTAGTTGTGCTCCTCCTTGGCATCGATGATCGTGATGCGTGCGCCATCGAGCAGGGCCTGCAACCGGTGCGCCACCCCAATGCCACCGAGACCACTGCCGGCAATGACGATGTGAGCCTTCGTGGGGACACGGGCATGCGCGGGCACCGCGGCCATGCCGGTGGCCGAAACCACCGGCATCAGGCCCAAGGCCTGCAGCCAGCGGCGACGGGAGGAATCCAGTTCCGGACGGGGAAATGAGGATGTGTTCATGTCGTTCTCCTGCCAACACGAACAACATACCCACTACCGTATGAGATGAAAAGGTGCTTCCTGATATTTCGCAAGAAACCCGGGTTGATCCGGAGAGGGTTGGGCCCGCAGGATCAGAACGTCAGGCGCTGCACACTCACCTGATCGATGAACACGGAGGTGTCGTTGTAGGGCGGGGCCACCTCGCTGCGGATCTCCACCTCGTACCGCCCGGCTTCGAGCACCGAGGTCAGCGGCACCGCCACTTCGGTCCACTTGCCCGCGGCGGTCGACAGGTCCGTGCGCAGCACCTGCCGATGCCCTCCGACGTAAACCCCAAGAG
>CAYRBG010000332.1:0-3090 GCA_964422355.1 uncultured Sphaerotilus sp.
CGCCGGGCTGCAGCAGACCGAAGAACACGGCCTGGTTGGCCTGCGAGCCGGAGTTGGGCTGCACGTTGGCGAACTCGGCGCCGAACAGCTTCTTGGCGCGGTCGATGGCCAGTTGCTCGACCACGTCGACGTGCTCACAGCCGCCATAGTAACGCTTGCCGGGATAGCCTTCGGCGTACTTGTTGGTGAGCTGCGAGCCTTGGGCGGCCATGACGGCCGGCGAGGTGTAGTTCTCGGAGGCGATCAGCTCGATGTGCTCTTCCTGGCGACGCACTTCGGCGTCGATGGCGGCAGTGATCTCGGGATCGATGGCGGCCAGGGTGTGGGTGGCGCGGTCAAACATGTGGGGCAGTCCTGTCGGTGGTTGCTGGGCCCGTCACGGCGCAAACGCCGCAACACGGCATGCGTGTTGTCCGGTGAGGGCCGCCCAGGCGCACGGCGAAAACGACAACGTCCCAGAGGGACGGTGCGGCCATGCTCCACGGTGGTTGTCCCACCTCGGGCTGTGTTGCGCAGCCCTTGAACGCCAGTTGCACGGCGTGATCAGTTTAACGGAGAAGCGGTGAAGGCGCCAAGTGCTAGGGCGCTCAGGTCCTGCTTACTGAACTTCGGCCAAAGCCACACGGTCGGAGGCGGTCCGCGTGTGTGAAACCGCCGGTGCGGCCGGCTTGGCTGCCACTTCCTTGGCTGCGCGAGGAGCGCTGGTCGGGGTAGGGGAGGGGGTGTTTGCGGCTGTGCCGCCTGCACCCACCGGCGGCACAGGCAGGCGGGCCGTCGCAGGAACGGCGCGTCCCCGCTGAACCTGCTGCAGAAATCCCTGTTCGGCCAGAACCTTGAAGGCGTACCCGCCGTCATCGGCAAGGTTGGCCGCGCCGACGTAGTGGCGCAGGCCGCCTTCAATGGAACCGGCCTTGGCGATGCAGTCCTTGAGCACCTGCACGCCCACCCGCAAATTGGTGAGGGGATCAAACGCCGCGTGGTTGCCGCCAAAGGGCTCGTACTTGTCGTCGTGCACCCGGGTGAGCACCTGCATCAGGCCTTGGGCGCCCACGGCACTCTGGGCAAAGGGGTTGAAGCTGGACTCAATGGCCATGATGGCCAAGATGAGCGTGGGCTCCAGGCCAACACGCTGGCCGAGCGTCCATGCCTCTTGGACCAGTCGGCCGATGGGCTCGGGGGCAACGCGATATCGCTTGGACAGCCATTGCGCGACAGCGGCCTGTTGCCGCGGGAGGTCTGCCGGGTCGATCGCCGCGACGCGGTCCACAGCGAGCTGGTCACCAGGAAGAAGCAGATCGTCCGCATCCCCGACGCGGGCGTCCTGGCGCTCCTGCAGCCAGTCCAGCGCGTGCTCTTCGAGGGTGCTGCGCAGGTCGTCCCGGCCTCCCAGCAGCAGCGCACCCGTCATCACACCCAGTCCGATCAGTGCAAGCGAACTGTGACTGGCGGCCAGCAGGCCGCGGCCGACGTCCGACGCAAAGATGCGGGCGGACAGGCTGATGTGGGCGCCAAGGCTGGGGCGCGCGCTGTGAGCCGACATGTCTCTCCTTCTACTGCCTGTGAGCATGGGGCTGGCATTGCACCCTCATAATGCCCAGGCGGTGGGCTGGAATAAAGTGGCAATCGCCACCCAGTCCGGCGTTCCGTCTGCGCCGGGCGAACTGTAATGCGGTTGTGGACACTCTCGGGTGTCTTGGCGGGCCATCCTCACTTCGGGACTGGGCCTGCACTGGTCAAAATTCTAGGGGCCGTGTAAATAACCGGTCAAGAATAAAAACATTGTATCTTATTGTAATTGGAAGTGATGAGATTCTCAGATTTGCGTGATTTCTTGGAATTGTTGCGCCGTCGCGGTGAGCTGAGCGAGGTGAGTGAGCCCGTATCCACGCATTTGGAGATGACCTGGCTTTCAGATCGAGCGCTGCGTCAAGCGGGGCCGGCCTTGTGGTTCAAGTCGCCAGTGCGTGATGGAAGTCACGTCGGCATGTCCGCTCTGACCAATCTGTTCGGCACGCCGGGACGTGTGGCTCTGGGCATGGGCACGGAAGATGTGGGGTCTTTGAGGGAGATCGGCGAGTTGCTGGCTGCGCTCAAGGAGCCTGAGCCTCCCAAGGGACTGAAGGATGCCGGCCGGCTGCTGCAGATGGCGCGCACGCTGTGGGACATGAAGCCCTCGGTGGTGCGCCGTCCGGTGTGTCAGCAGGTGGTGTGGGAAGGCCGTGATGTCGACCTTCAACGCCTGCCGATCCAGCACTGCTGGCCGGGCGATGTGGCGCCGCTGATCACCTGGGGCCTGGTGGTGACTCGCGGGCCGCAGAACGTGCCGCGTCCGCGGCTGCGGCAGAACCTGGGCATCTATCGACAGCAGGTCATTTCGCGCCGGCAGACCATCATGCGCTGGCTGGCTCACCGGGGGGGGGCGCTGGACTTCCGCGACTTCGCCAAGGCCAATCCCGGTCGACCGTTCCCGATCGTGGTGGCACTGGGCGCTGACCCGGCAACGATTCTGGGGGCCGTGACCCCGGTGCCGGACACGCTGTCCGAGTACCAGTTTGCGGGTCTGCTGCGCGGCGGCCGCACCGAAGTCGCCTCCAGCGGGGTGGGTCAGGACGGCTTGATGCTGCAGGTGCCGGCGTCTGCGGAAATCGTGCTGGAAGGCCACATCCCGACGGCTCCGGCCGGTTTCAAAGGGATGTCCGAGTACGGCATTCCACTGGAGGAGCGTGGGGGCCACCTGCACGCGCTGGAAGGTCCGTATGGTGACCACACCGGTTACTACAACGAGCAGGACTGGTTCCCGGTCTTTGAGATCGATCGCATCACCACCCGCGAGCAGCCGATCTACCACTCCACCTACACCGGCAAGCCGCCTGACGAGCCGGCGGTGCTGGGTGTGGCGCTCAACGAGGTGTTCGTGCCCATCCTTCGGCGCCAGTTTCCGGAGATCGTCGATTTCTACCTGCCGCCCGAAGGGTGCAGCTACCGCATGGCGGTGGTCAGCATCCGCAAGGCCTATCCGGGGCACGCCAAGCGGGTGATGTTCGGCATCTGGAGCTTTTTGCGCCAGTTCATGTACACCAAGTTCATCGT
>CAYRBG010000333.1:0-3033 GCA_964422355.1 uncultured Sphaerotilus sp.
CGCCTCAAGACCCGCAAGTGGCAGGACAAGGACGGCCGCGACCAGTACACCACCGAGATCATCGCCGAGCAGATGCAACTGCTGGGCGGTCGAGGTGAAGGCGGTGGCGGCATGTCGACCGGCGGTGGCGACGACTTTGGCGGTGGCGACTTCGAGTCCTCAGGCGGTGGCTACAACCGCCCCGCGCCGCGTGCTGCGGCTGCGGCACCGCGGGCACCCGCTCCCCGCCCGGCCCCTGCACCCAAGTCGTCGACAGGGTTCGACGACATGGATGACGACATTCCGTTCTAACCGACCGCAGCCGCCTGCGCCACCGGCTCAGCCGGCCCCGTCCTGAACCGACGCGACAGTTCATCGGCAGGCACCGGCGGCGACACCAGGTAACCCTGCAGGGTGCGGCACCCCAGCAGCCTCAGGATCCGTGCCTGGGCGTCGGTGGTCACCCCCTCGGCGGTACAAGGCAGGCCGAGCCCGCGCGCCATGTCGACGATGGCGCGCAACACGGGCGGGATGCCTCCTCCGCCCTTTCCGTCCAGTTCTTCCACGAACGTGCGGTCGATCTTGATCCCGTCAAACGGCAACGACTGCAGGTAGGCGAGCGAGGAATAGCCGGTCCCGAAGTCGTCCAGCACCAGCCTCACTCCGAGCGAGCGCAAAGCATCGAGCGTGGCGCCGGCCGACGCCTTCGCGACCAGGGCCGACTCGGTCACCTCCAACGTCAGTCGGAACGCCGGCAGTCCGGACTCGGACAGCGCCCGGGCCACCTGATCGACCAGGAAAGGGTGCTCGAACTGTCGCGCCGACACGTTGACCGACACGCCGCAATCCCCATCCCAGCCTTGGGCGTCACGGCAGGCCGTGTGCAGCACCTGTGCACCGATCGGCACGATCAGCCCGGAGCTTTCCGCCAGCTCGATGAACACCTCCGGCGAGATCGGTCCCAGCCGAGGATGCCGCCACCGCAGCAGCGCCTCGGCACCGACCAGGCGGCGGTCTCCCGCATCGATCAAGGGCTGGTAGTGCACGTCCAGGCCCCCCTCGTCGAGCGCGCGGGCCAGGTCCTGCGTCAGCGCGGCACGGTGCTGCGCCTGCTCCCCCATGGCGGCGTCGTAGCCCACCCCCCGGTCTCGCCCCAACTGCTTGGCCACATAGAGGGCAATGTCGGCGGCGCGCAGCAGGTGCTCGACCGATTCACCGTCCTGCGGGCAGCGGGCCGTACCGACGCTGGCGCGCACGTCCAGGCGCAAGGGTCCCAGCACGAAGGACGACCTCAATGCCTCCCGCAGCATGTCCGCGTAGGCCCGCACCTCATCCAGTGTCCGTTCGCCGGGCCACCACAGCGCGAACTCGTCGCCCCCCAGGCGAGACAGGCTCGGCGCCCCCGCACCGCCATGCGCCTGCAAGCGCTGCCCCACCTCACACAGCAGGCGGTCACCCATCACGTGGCCGTGCAGGTCGTTGACGCTCTTGAACCCGTCCAGGTCCAGCAGCACGACGCTCCCCGGCCCCACCCGGCCCGCCACGCCGCCGGACCGTTCCACATGCTGCAGGAAACCCCGTCGCCCCAGCAGGCCGGTCAGGGCATCGGTGGCCGCCAGCCGCTCCAGTTCCTGCTCATGCAGCACATGGGCCGTGACGTCCGTGGCCACGCCATGCCACCCCCCCCGGAGCAAGGCCTCATCCTTGGGCCGGGCGTGCACCTTCACCCAGCGGGCCTGTCCGCCAGGGTGCAAGGCCAGCGACTGATTGCGAAAGGGCCGGTCCCCGCCCAATCGGGAAAGCAGCCCCGTCAAATCGGTGCCGACCACACCGGCGCAGACCAGCACTTCGGACAGCGAACACCCGACCAACTCGGCCTCGCTGCGGCCCAACGCACCCGACATGCCGGTCGACACATAGGTCAGGCGCAGGTCGCGGTCGCACTCCCAAAGCCAGTCCTGCGAGGCTTGGCCAAAGTCGTCGAGCAGCAGGTTCAGGTGACGGTGCTGGCGCGCCAAGTCGAACTCCACGACACACCGGCGCACGACATTGGCCGACGCCTCCAGGCTGCTGCGGATCAGCGAACCGCAGCTCACCACGATCCCCACCCAAAAACCCAGCGTCATGACCCACGGCAGGGCCAGGCCCGCGACCCAGGCCGTGCCGAAAAAGCAGCACGACCACGCCGCCAGCACAGGGGGCAGGAGGTTGTAAGTGCTGGCCTCCGCCGACAGCACCCCGGCCGCAGCAATGACCACATAGATCTGCAGCGCAGGCGAGGTCGTGCGGAGAAAGATCCACACCATGGGCCCGGCCATCAGCACCCCGCTCACCGCCGCCTGCAAACACAGCCAGCGCAAGCCGATCCGGTCCAGGTGTCCCAACCGGGCCGCCCAGGTGGGCAACCAGAACCGCGACAGCGGATTGAACGCCACGGCCAACACCCACAGGCATCCCGCCTCGATCGGAAGGACCGACGTGCTCGGCCCGATCACCAGGATGGCGATGACCACCAACACAAGTTCCTGGAAGATCCGCGGCCGACGCCAGTTCGCGAACTGCACCGCGCGCAGGTGGTCGCGTTCCTCGGGCGTGCCGTCGGACAAGCACCAATGCAGGCGCAGGGCCTTCCAGGCCCGGCTCAAGAAGTTCACAGTCGTTCCCCGCTCGGAAGCGCTGGCAGCACTGCCCAGCGGCGTTATGGCTCTTTCAATATTTTCATTTTCTCAGAAGGCGCCAACTTCTATCCATTACGCGACCTTCTGTTTGGGGGGGAGACACACCCCCTCCACCGGAAAAGCACCTTCCGCCGACCACCCCCATTTGGACAAACACCTTCCGCATCTTCCTGTCCTTGTGTCCGCTCCGCTGCGCGCAAAGGATCTCGGCCAAGACGGAAGTCCCTTTCCAAGTCGGGGTTTCCCCCCATAACGCCGAAATCCGGCACGCATCTTGTTCTTTTAGCGCTCTGAACCGATCGGTACCCCAGAAGAATCGACCGATCGATCGAGCATTCGCTAGAGGAGCACTCCATGGAAACGTTTTACGAGGTGA
>CAYRBG010000334.1:0-3033 GCA_964422355.1 uncultured Sphaerotilus sp.
CGGGATAGGCCACAGGTTAAGCGTGACAAGCGGATAATCGCCGGTCGGGTAGATATAGCGCGGGATATTGCTTTTCAGCCCCTTGACGCGAATTCCGGCCCACTGCGCCTGATCAATGATCTGAAGCGGATAATCAACGCCGAGCAACTGGAACCTGGCGTTTTCGATGTTTATTGGCCGGGTCGTGTTGATGTTCCCGGCAGGCCCTAGCGTGTAGCTCTGTTGATTGGCGATGATGCTGCCGGTCACTTCGTCAATGGACCACGATGCCCACGGCTGGTTACGCCAGCCTTCAAGCATGGCGTTAAGCGCCGTCAGGCCGTCTGCCAGCGCACTGGAATCCGGCGTTACACCAGACCCAATGACCGACAGCAGGCGCAGCGCACGTGTGATAAGCGTCTGCGCGGTTGCCATGACTTACTCCGCTGCCTTGGCCTTGCGGCCACGCTTCGTGGCTTCTTCGCCGCCATCTTCGGACAGCATCTTGAAGCCTTCGGCGCGAGCTGCGTCTTCTTCGTCCTCGTTCTCAACAACGACGGAATCAGACAGATCGTCCCAGCCTTTGCGGTAAAGCTGCTTCGGGTATTCGTGGAATTCTTTGGTCATTTCTGTTTCTCCTTCAGAAAAGAAAAAGCCCCCATCCGAGGACAGGGGCTTCCATATCGGCATTTACTTCATACCGAATTAGTTAGAGAGGATGCGTGCGGCCAGTTGAGCGCGAAGCGTTGCGTACCCGTAGGCCACATCGAGACGACAAGGGAACTTGTCCTGGTTGATGTCGTACTGCTGAACAACGCGCATCGAAATGCCGTCGATCACATCACGGGCGGCGAAATGAACGCCTTCCGGCATGATCAAGTCGGCAGTGACGAAGGCAAACGCTTCCTTGTGGAACACCAGCGACGGCTTGTAGATCGCCGAAGCGCTGCCGACCTTGACGACTGCGCCGCCGTTGGTCGGGGATGCCGACACGTTCTGGTAAGCGCCGGAAGTAACGATGGCCGGGGAAATCGGCAGAGTGCCAGCGCCGCCAGCGTAATCGGCAGTCAAAACGAACTGTTGAAGCACGCCTGTATCGGCCTTGGTTTCTGGATGGACGCGGTTACAGCCGGCGAAGGTCACGATGTCGCCCTTCTTGAACGTGGTCGCGCCGGTTGCAACGACGACGCCTGAGCCGGTCTGGTTCGCGCCGTTGACCGTGTAAGTCGTGGCGCTGGCAGCGGTGCCGGTAGTCTGGTTGGCGAGCAGCGTGTTTTCGTAAAAATCCAAGCCAGCGGTGCGACCCATGATGCCCTCTTTGTACTGCTTCTTGATGGCCTCGGAGTCCTGGAAAAGACCTTTCAACGAATCGACCAGATCAACGTTGTCCTGCGTGTTCAGCAGGGCGGTGCGCTGGTTATCCATCGGAGCCAGAGAGTCATTAAGCAGCTTGCGAGCGACAAGAACCTTATTCAGTGAGATGGCGGAACCAATGTTATTGACCGACTGATAAACATCGAGGGCCATCGACAGTGCGTCGGCTTCGATGTTGGCAGCAAGGACGGACATGGCCGGTTCCAGAATGCGCTGCGAGAAGTCGTCAAGGTTCAGCGTCAGTTCAGCAGATGTGAAGTTCAAGTCAACGCCCTTTTGGGTGCTGATTTGCAGAGACACGGTAGATTCCGTGGTGTTCTGTGCCGAAAGCGCCGCGCCGGTTCGCACGGTGTATTGGTTCGGCAAACGAACCTTGACGGTATCGCCAATCTTCGCGCCGGTCTTGGCAAACGAATTGTCGTAGTCACGAGTGATGTTACCGACGAAATTCAGCTTCTGGTGCAGAACACGCAGAGCTTCGCGAGTAACCATGGTCGGGGTAAGAATACCGGATGCAGAGTTAATACCAGGCATTTTGAATCTCCTAAAATGCAAAAACCCGCACTAGGCGGGTTCGTTGATTGCTAAAAAGGTGTGATCAGCGTTTCTTGAGCTGACTGTTACGCCACTTCATCCATTCGTCGGCGCTCATCTTGTCCGGATCAGTGACCGGGGTTGCGCGAGCGCCAACCGGCTGAATCGGCGGTGGTGCGTTGCTTGTCTTGCGGGGCTGCGGTCTTACGACGGTCGCCGCAATGCGCCCGATTTCAACTGCTGCGGAGAACGGGTCAAGGCTGGCAATGCGAGCGGCCTGGTCAGGGTTCTTGCCCAGGTAATACGCCACGTCTGCGCCGTTGCTGCTGCGCATGATGGCTTCTGCCATGGCCTGCGAAATCGGCAGATCGGGGTCTTGAACCACGTCGTCGAAATCTTCGTAGGCTTGGCGGGCCTGCTCGGTTTGCTTGGTGTAGCCTTCGTGCAGCTTTGCCGCTTCATTCTGCTGGCGCGTTTGGCTTTCCTTGGCTTCGCGCTCCTTCGCCAGATGGTCGAATTTCTGCGATGCTTTGTGGTCTGCCAGCGCATCAAGATAGTCCTCGATGCTGTTGTATTGCTCCAGTTTCGGGGCTTGGCTCGGCTGCTGCGCCTGTTGTGCCGGCTGGGCTTGTTGCGGCTGCGGTTGCTGGCTGCGCAAAAATTCCAGTTCAGCGCGGAGGCGGTATTTCTCCTGCGTCAGTCGATCAATACGCTTTTGCACGCCCCTCGGAACGCGATGATCCTCGTCGTCCTGATTGGCCTGCTCCGTGGTATCCACGTTGGTTTGCTGTTCCGGTGCCGTTTCCGGTTGTTGCACGGCTTGTTCAGGCGTGATTTCGACTGCGGCCTGTTGCAGTTCTACTTCTTCGGACATGGATCATCTCCAAGGTCAAACCCGATGAAAGCCCATCGGTAGGCGTAAAAAAACCGCCCGGAGGCGGTTGGTTACATTTCGGAGAGCATCAGCAAGATTGCCTGCTCTTCGTCCTGTTCTTCGTTCCATCGTCGCAGCATGTCGCGCAACTCGGCGTCCACGATCTGCCGGAATGCTTCTCGCACCGCCTCGGCATAGGCTTCGTGCCAGGCGATGCTTTCCTGTTCCAGTTCATGCGCCAGGGCTTCGATGGCGCGTTGTTGTGCCTGATC
>CAYRBG010000335.1:0-3013 GCA_964422355.1 uncultured Sphaerotilus sp.
TGGCCGCCGCCGGTTGGCACGGCCGTGAAGAAGACGGCCCCCTGCTCGACCCCTGTTGTGGGGCCGGCACGATCGCCATCGAGGCCGCGCAGATCGCCTGCGGCATGGCGCCTGGCCTGCAGCGCAGCTTTGCCTTCGAGAAGCTGGCGCCCTTCCGTGCCGAGGCCGTGACCTGGCAGCAGCTCAAGTCCGAGGCCCGCGCTCGGCAGCACGCACCGCACGTGGGGGTGTTTGCCGGTGATGTGTCCTTCCGCATGACCGACTTCGCCGCCCGCAACGCCGAGCGCGCCGGGGTGGCCCACGCCATCGAGTTCAAGACCGCCGATGCGTTGCAGCGCCCCGCTCCGGCCGAGCGCGGCGTGCTCATGCTCAACCCGCCTTACGGCGAGCGGATCGACGCCAAGGGCACCGGCTCCGCAGGCCGCGACTTCGACGACGACCTGCCCGCTCCACGCGGCGCCCGACCCGATGCCGGAGCCCGCGAAGGCTTTGAAGACGGCGGCAGCCCCACGGCCTTCTTCTCGGCCCTGTCGGCGCACTGGAAGCGCCGTTACCCCGGCTGGACCGCCTGGGTGTTGTGCCCTGACGCCAAGCTGCCCCAGGCCATGCGCCTGAAGGAAAGCCGCCGCATCCCGATGTGGAACGGCCCCATCGAATGCCGCCTGTTCCGTTTTGACCTGGTGGCCGGGTCCAACCGCAAGACGGCCTCTGATGAGGATGCCGGTGCCGAGGGTTCGCCCGCGGCCGGTGCTGCCGACGCCTGACGGCAGTCCATTGGACCTTGTGGACCTGCCTGACACGTGGGTCTGTTGAGACCTTCGTTTTTCCCTTCAACCGCTGAACCCCCGAGATTTTTGGAGCCGCTGTGATGACCGCCCCGACCGCCAGTGCCCGTGAAGCCTCCTCCCTCGTGACCACCCGCCGCACCGCCCTGGCCTGGGCCGTGGGCGCGCTGATGCTGGGCGCCAGCGGCTCGGCCCTGGCCGACGGGGGGCCGATCCGCATCCTGGTGGGCTTTCCGGCAGGTGGCGGCTCGGACGCCATCGCCCGCATCCTGGCCGACAAGCTCAAGTCCGAGCTGGGCCGCACCATCATCGTCGAGAACAAGCCGGGTGCCGGTGGCCAGCTAGCGGCGCAGTCGCTCAAGACTGCGCCGGCCGACGGCAGCGTGCTGTTCCTGTCGCACGACCACACCATCAGCATCCTGCCGCTGGTCGTGAAGAACCCCGGCTACCAGCCGCAGACCGACTTTGTGCCGGTGGCGGGCTTTGCCACCTTCGTCAACGGGCTGGCGGTGTCGGGCGGCACGCCGGTCAAGAACTACCGCGAGTACGTGCAGTGGGTGAAGACGGCCGGCAAGGGCCAGGGCACGGTGGGCATCCCGGCGCCGGCTTCTGTGCCCGAATTCCTGGTGCGTGAGGTTGGCCGCAAGAACGGGCTGGATCTGCAGGCCGCGCCCTACCGCGGCAGCGCGCCGATGATGAACGACATGCTCGCCAACCAGATCGCGGCCGGTGTGGGCTCGGTGCCCGACTTCATCGAATACCAGCGGGCCGGCAAGGTGCGCGTGCTGGCCGTCATCGGCAACCAGCGCCAGGCCCAACTGCCCGACGTGCCGACCTTCGCCGAGTTGGGCCTGAGCGGCTTCGAGGCGCTGCCCTATTACGGCTTGTTCGCCCCCGCCGGCACGCCCAAGGCCACGCTGGACACGGTCGCGGCCGCGCTGAACAAGGTCATCGGCCAACGCGACGTGCACGCCCGCCTGACGGCGATGGGCCTGACCGTGGGCTTCGTGCCCGGCCCGCAACTGGCCGAGCGCGAAAAGGCCTACTCGGCCGGCTGGGCCAAGATCATCGCGGCCAGCGGGTTCAAGCCGCAGTAAGGCGGCGCTTCAGATTCAGCGTGATGCCCTGCTTGGGCCGCAGCGTCACGTTGAACACCGGCTCGGCCGGCGGCGCATCGGCCGGCAGTTCCATCTCCCAGCGCTGCAGCAGCAGCGCGGCCACCAGCGTCATCTCCAGCATCGCGAAGTGCTGGCCGATGCACACGCGCGGGCCGGTGCCGAAGGGGATGTAGGCGCCGCGCGGTGGTGGCGGCGCGTCGGGCAGGAAGCGCTCGGGGCGGAAGGCCTCGGGCTCTGCCCACCAGCGCGGGTCGTGGTGCAGCACCCAGGGGGTGATGTAGACCAGCGTGCCCTTGGGGATCGTCCAGCCGCCCACGGTGAAGGTGCGCAGTGCGCGGCGAGTCATCAAGGCCGGGATGGGCGGCACCAGCCGCATGGTTTCCTTGAGCGTGGCGGTGAGCCAGGGCAGGGCGGCCAGGTCGTCCGGGCCGGGGGTGCGGCCGGCGAGCACGGTGTCCACCTCGTCGCGGGCGCGGCGGGCGGCCTCGGGGTGCTCGGCCAAGTAGCGGCTCCACCACAGCAGCGCGGTGGCGGTGGTCTCGTGGCCGGCCTGGAAGCTGACGATGCACTGGTCGAACACTTCCTGCTCGCACAGCGCCTCGCCAGTCGTTTCGTCGCGCAGGGCGAGCAGGCGGGCCAGCAGGTCGTCGCCGCCCGCGGTCGAGGCTTGGCCTGGGTCCTCCGGCGGGAGGTCGGCGTTGGACTGGGAACCCGTCGTGTGGTGGGTTTCGGTCTGGGTGCGGCGCCGGGCGATGTGGCCGCCCACCAGCCCGCGCAACGTGCGCAGGGCCCGGCGTTTGCCGGCCTTGCGGGGCAGCGGCAGCCAGTCGGGCAGGGTGACGGGCCAGAACATCTCGCGCATGGCGCCCACGCTGAGCACGCGGGTGGCCTCGATGGCGGCGTCGGTCTCGCCCTCGGCGGGGCGGTTGAACAGGGTGCGCAGGATCACGTCCATGGCCACGCGGGAGAACAGCGTGTCCATGTCGACCCGGCCCTGCCTCTGGCCGGGCGGCAGCGCGGCATCGAGCGCGGTCTGCGCCGCGTCCACCATCAGCCCGGCGTAGCCCGCCACGCGCTTGGGCGTGAAGGCCGGCATCAGCATGCGGCGCT
>CAYRBG010000336.1:0-3001 GCA_964422355.1 uncultured Sphaerotilus sp.
CCGCCGCCGCCCAGCCCGAGTAGCTGTTGAGCATGGACACCACCACCGGCATGTCCGCGCCGCCGATCGGGATGATGAGCAACACGCCCAACACGAAGGACAGGACCAGCATCAGGAAGAAGGCGGTCCAGCTCTCGGTGAACATGAAGGCCAGGCCCAGCGCGACCGTGGCCAGCCCCAGCACCAGGTTCAGCAGGTGTTGTCCGGCAAACACCACCGGCTTGCCCTGGAACAGACGGAACTTGTAGCGCCCACTGAGCTTGCCGAAGGCGATCACAGAGCCGCTGAAGGTGATGGCGCCGATGGCCGCCCCCAGGAACAACTCCAGCCGGTTGCCCATCGGGATGGGCGGTACCGTGCCGTCGGCGTTGTGCGCCACGATCTGGAAGGCCAGCGGTTCGGCCACCACGGCCACGGCGATGAACACCGCGGCCAAGCCGATCATGCTGTGCATGAAAGCCACGAGCTCGGGCATCTTGGTCATTTCGACGCGCCGCGCCATGACCGCCCCGGCCGAGCCGCCGGCCAGCAGACCCACCAGCACCCAGCCCAGGCTCGGTACAAGCTGACCGGCGCCTCCGGCCTCGGTGGCCAGCTTGGCGATCAGCGCCGCGGTGGTCAGCACGGCAATCGCCATGCCGCTCATGCCGAAGAGGTTGCCGCGGATCGAGGTGGTGGGGTGGCTCAGGCCCTTGAGGGCCTGGATGAAGCAGACGCTGGCCACCAGGTACAGCAGCGTCACGAGGTTCATGCTGAGCGTCATGCGCGGCCTCCATCGCGGTCCGCGGAGGCGGTGCCGGCCGCGGATGCGGCCTTGTCCTTCTTGCGGAACATGGCCAGCATTCGGCGCGTCACCAGGAAGCCGCCGAAGACGTTGACCGCGGCCAGCGCCACGGCCAGCACGCCCATGGACTTGCCCAGCGGCGTGACCGTCAGCCCGGCGGCCAGCATGGCGCCGACGATGACGATGGCCGAGATGGCGTTGGTGACGGCCATCAGCGGCGTGTGCAGGGCCGGCGTGACGTTCCAGACCACGTGGTAGCCGACGTAGATGGCCAGCACGAAGATGATGAGGTTGATGAGGGTGGGGGCGATCGGCTCCATGGGGCCTCCGATGTTTTTGTCTCAGGCGGAACGCAACACCTGGCCGTCGCGCACGACCAGACAGGCGGTGACGATGTCGTCGTCGGTCGGCACGACGAGCTGACCGTCTTTGGTGAGGATGAGCTTGAGGAAGTCCAACACGTTGCGTGCGTACAGGGCCGACGCATCGGTGGGCACCTGCGTGGGCAGATGTGCGGCGCCGATGAGGGTGACCCCATGCTGCACCGTGACCTGCTCGGGCACGCTGAGCGGGCAGTTGCCGCCGCGTCCCTCCGGACCCTTGCCCGCCGCCAGATCGACCAGCACGGCGCCCGGCTTCATGGACTGCACCATCGCTTCAGTGACCAGCACAGGGGAGGGGCGGCCTGGGATCAGCGCGGTGGTGATGACCACGTCGGCCTGAGCGACGCGGCGTGCGACCTCGGCCCGCTGGCGCTCCAGCCAACTGGCGGGCATCGGGCGGGCGTAGCCGCCCACGCCTTGCGCGGCTTCGCGCTCCTCGTCCGTTTCGTAGGGCACATCGATGAAGCGGGCACCAAGCGACTCCACCTGTTCCTTCACAGCGGGGCGCACATCGCTGGCTTCGATGACCGCGCCCAGGCGCTTGGCGGTGGCGATGGCCTGCAGGCCGGCCACGCCCACCCCCAGCACGACCACGCGGGCGGCCTTGACCGTGCCGGCCGCGGTCATCAGCATGGGGAACAGGCGCGGGTAGTGGTGGGCCGCGACGATGACCGCGCGGTAGCCGGCCACGTTGGCCTGGGACGAGAGCACGTCCAGGCTTTGAGCACGCGTCGTGCGCGGTGCGGCTTCGAGCGCGAAGGCGGTGATGCCGGCCTGGGCCAGCCGTTCGAGCCCGGCGCGGTCGAAGGGGTCGAGCATCCCGACCAGCGCACTGCCGGGGCGCATCAAGCCGAGTTGTTGGGCGTCTGGCGCGCGGACCGCCAGCACGAGGTCGGCCGCCAGGGCGCCGGCCGTGCCGGTCAGCTCCGCTCCGGCCGATGCGTAGGCGTCATCCGTGAAGTGGGCCAGGCGGCCTGCGCCGCGCTCCACGCGAACGCTGTGGCCTTGGGCCACGAGCTTGCGCGCCGTCTCGGGCGTGACGGCCACGCGGGTTTCGCCGGAAGCGGCTTCCAGCGGCACACCGATGTGCATTGAGATCTCCTCGTTGAGTCCGACTCTGGTGGTCGCGAGGAGAGGGTGTTCTCAATAACCGTGCCCGGCAAGGGCGTCCATCAAAGGGATGCCAAAGCAGGGTTAGTGCGAACCCTGAGAAGACGGACCGCGGGCTGGGTGCGCGATCCGTTTCAGACTGTCACAGCGGCAGGATCACCAGCCGTAGCCGCGTGGAGCATGACGATGGTGGTCTTCGTACTCGTCATGGTGATGATGGTGGCGGTGATGGTGGTGATGGCGCGGACGGGCCATGTAGACCGGCTCGGGCTGCACATACACCGGGCGCGGCGGCATGTAGACCGGCTGCGGCGCAACGATCACCTGAGGTTGCGGGTAGACCACGACGCCCGGCACCGGAAGGTTGATCCCCACCGACCATTGAACGCCCCCAGCCTGCGCGGCGGTGGCCCCCAGGGTGATCAGGGCGGCGGCGGTCCAGCGGACCAGAGGGGTGGACTTGCGCATGGAGAAGACTCCGTTTTCAGTCGTCATGGGTCCACAACGGACGACGGGTCGATCCGGTGGACAAGGCTGCACTTGCTTGCATCTGCGCGAAAATGTCAGGCTCGAAGTCCGGAGCGGATCCGGACCACCGTCCCACAGGATCAGTTCCATGCCCGCCTACCGTTCCAAGACCTCCACCGCCGGCCGCAACATGGCCGGTGCCCGCTCGCTGTGGCGAGCCACCGGCATGAAGGACGAGGACTTCTCCAAGCCCATC
>CAYRBG010000337.1:0-2991 GCA_964422355.1 uncultured Sphaerotilus sp.
TGAACAGCGGCACCGCCGAGCACGAACAGAACGGCGTGACGATGCCCAGCGTGGCGGCCATGACGTTGGCCAGCCCCTCGCTGCGACCGGCCAGCAACGCGCGGGTGCGCTCGGGCGTGAAGTACGAGTTCACTATGCCCATCACGAACACCACGGCGGTGAGCAGCAGCAGCACCTTGGGCGTGTCGTAGAAGAAGAACTGCAGTGCGCCACCCAGGTGGCTGGCGCGGTCCACCGGCAAGGCGGACACGAGCGCCTCGGACACGGGGATCAGGCTGCGGTAGAGGGTGTACCAGACCACCGCTGCCCCCAGCAGGAACAGGCGGGGGTGGCGGCGTGGCAGGGGCGAGGTCAGTTCGGTCATGCAGAAACTCTCCATTCGTGGAGACGAAGGCATGCACCAAAGGATGCACCCCGGGCATCAAAAAAGAGCGGGCCCTTCATGGCCCGCTCTGGTCGGCTCATTGGAGCTCGTTCTGTATCACGGTGCGGGGCTTGCCCTTGTCGACCACCAGCGTCGTCACCATGCGGGCCGGCTTGTCGGTGGAGTTCACGAACTGGTGCACGGTGCCTCTCGGGTTCGCAAAGGCCGTTCCGGCCGGCACCACGCGGGGCTCCTTGCCCACGGCACGCACCTCGACCTGCCCTTCGACCACGGCGCCCACACAATCGCCTGGATGCGTGTGGTGCGGCGAGACCGCCCCAGGTGCGAGCGTCACCGAAATCACGACGATTTCCTTCTGATCGTCCCCGGAAATCGGGCTGCTCAAGATGGGTTTGGGGTCAAAACCCGGTCGACTCACTCCTGGAATCGGGGCGAGGGCACCGGCGGTTGCTGCGGTGGATGCCGACGGCGCACTCGGTGCCGCTGACGGTGCAGCGCATCCGGTCGCAACCAAGGCCGCAATGGCGCCAGACAAGAGGGACCAGCGACTTGAGAACTGCTTCATCTCCATACTCCTCGTGGCGGCGGATGCCGCACCTCAGGTATAGGCGTGAACCGTTCACAAATATTGATCATGAGCAGGCCATCCGCTCAGACCTGCTCCCGCCTCGGCATTCCTGCACCCCAGACGCATGAACGCCGGGGCGGCCTTCCCATCAACGGGCCAACTCGATCAGCCGTTCAACCCCGACGGGTTCATGGATCTGCAGGGGGACCACCGCATGGCGCGGGGCGCGTCTCTGGGCCACCGCTTCGATCTCGACCCGCTCGTTGTGCGCCCGCTTCAGCAGCAGCGGCGACGTGGGATGTGCCGCAGCCACGGAGTTGTTCACCACCCAGGCCCAGGGCTCGATGCCGGCGCGCCGCAGGTCGGCCTGCAGGTGGGCGGCCTCCAGCACGGGTGTGGTTTCCGCCAGCGTGACCAGCAGCACCTTGGTCTGCCTGGGGTCGCGCAACTGCATCATCGGCGTGGTGAAGCGCAGGCCCTTGCCGCCCATCTGGCGCTGGATCTCCCGGTCGTAGGCGCCGGTGGCGTCGAGCAGCAGCAGGGTGTGGCCGGTGGGCGCGGTGTCCATCACGACGAACTTCCTGCCCGCCTCGCGGATGATGCGTGAGAAGGCCTGGAAGACGGCGATCTCCTCGGTGCAGGGCGAGCGCAGGTCTTCTTCCAGCAGCGCGCGGCCGGCGTCGTCGAGCGCGGCGCCCTTGGTCTGCAGCACGTGCTGGCGGTAGCGCTCGGTTTCGGCGTGCGGATCGATGCGGCTGACGGTGAGGTGTTCGAGCGACCCTTCCAGGGTCTCGGCCAGGTGGGCGGCGGGGTCGGAGGTGGTCAGGTGCACAGGCAGGCCACGGCGCGCCAGCTCGACCGCCACGGCGGCGGCCAGCGTGGTCTTGCCCACGCCGCCCTTGCCCATCACCATGACCAGCCCGTGTCCGTCGGCGGCGATGTCGTCCACCAGCGCCGAGAGACGAGGGGCCGCCAGCGGAGGCTCCGTGTCGAACCCTGCAGCGCCGTCGGCCGAGGAAGCCGCCTCGTCATCGAGCAGATGGCGCAACGCCTCCAGTCCGACGAGGTTGAAGGGCTTGAGGGGCACGCGGTCCTGCGGCAGATCGCGCAGCACGGCGGGCACGGCCTGCAGCGCGGCCTGCTCGCGCCGGACGATGGCTGCGGCCAGCGGGTCGTGCTCGGCCTCGGCCGGCGGCATCACGCCGTTGATGACCAGATGCTGGCGGGACAGGCCGATGGCGGCGAGCTCCTCGTGGGTGCGCGCCACCTCGCGCAGCGTGGCCTGCTGGGCGCGGGCCACGAGGATCAGGCGCGTGCGCCGCGGGTCGGCCAGGGCGTCGACGGCGGCCTGGTACTGGGCGCGCTGCTTGTCCAGGCCGGCCAGCGGGCCCAGGCACGAGGCGTCGCCCTTGCCCGCTTCCAGAAAGCTGCTCCACGCCCCGGGCAGTTGCAGCAGACGGATGGTGTGGCCCGTGGGCGCGGTGTCGAAAACGATGTGGTCGAAATCGTGCGTGAGCGGACCGTCGATCAGCAGCTCGGTGAACTCGTCGAAGGCGGCGATCTCGGTGGTGCAGGCGCCCGAGAGCTGCTCCTCGATGCTGCGCACCGCCGCCTCGGGCAGAACGCCGCGCACCGGGCCGACGATGCGGTCGCGGTAGATCTGCGCCGCGGCCTGGGGATCGATCTCCAGCGCTGAGAGGTGGGGCACGGCCGGCACGGGCGTCACGCGGTTGCCGATCTCCAGCCCGAACACCTGGCCGACGTTGGACGCCGGATCGGTGCTGACCAGCAGCACCCGCCGCCCGGCCCCGGCCAAGCGCACAGCCGACGCACAGGCCAGCGAGGTCTTGCCCACGCCGCCCTTGCCTGTGAAGAAGAGAAAGCGCGGGGGCTGATCGAGAAATGCGGGCATGGAGAACTCCGGTGAACAACGGCGCCCAAGCCCACCCGAGCGGCTTGCCGCATCGGGATGGGCGGGGACAGGAAGCCTGGGTCGGTCAGCAGCAGCGGCTGCCGGAGCAGCACCCACCGGCCGCAG
>CAYRBG010000338.1:0-2987 GCA_964422355.1 uncultured Sphaerotilus sp.
AGCTCGGCCCAGGACGACACGTCGAACACGAACTCCGCCAGTGCGCAGGTCGGCAGGTGCTCGATTTCGGGCGCAAAGCGCTGGGCCAGTTTGGTGAACTCGGGGTTGTGACCGACGAGCATCACGCGGGACCAGCCGTTGTCCCACTCGCCGATCAGGCCCAGCAGGGTCTGGGGCGTTGCGGCGTAGACGCGTCCATCCACGAGCAGGTGCTTGGCCTTCACCCTCAGCGCGTCGGCCATGGCCCGGGCGGTCGCGAGCGCCCGCACGGCGGTGCTGGACACGATCCGCTCTGGACGCACACCCCGTGCGGCCCAGCACGGCCCCATCTCGGTCAAGTTGCGTTGCCCGCGCGGCGCCAGCGGGCGGTCGTGGTCGGCCAGCGTGGGGTCGTCCCAGCTCGACTTGGCGTGGCGCAGCAGGTAGAGCGTCTTCGTCATTCTTCGATCTGCACGCCGTGCGCGAAGGCCATGCGACCCTGGAGTTCTTGCGCACCGTCGCGCGGCTCGGGGA
This sequence comes from uncultured Sphaerotilus sp., assembly GCA_964422355.1. Classification (GTDB taxonomy): domain Bacteria; phylum Pseudomonadota; class Gammaproteobacteria; order Burkholderiales; family Burkholderiaceae_C; genus Sphaerotilus. The sequence continues at coordinate 514 of CAYRBG010000338.1, forward strand.
TGAACCACACCGCGTCGGGCTTGACGTCGCCGTCGACGAAGAGGTTGTGAAAGCGCATCTCGCCCTTGACCGAGCAGTTTTGGCGGCTGTTGCTCGACAGCAGGAAGGACGGGTTGACGCTGGCGGCAGGGAAGTAATGGTTCCCCTCGAAGGTCACGATGTCGTCGCTCTCGGCGATGGTGGTGCCGTGCCAGATGGCTTTCATGGGCGTTCCCGGTGCAGTGGTGTTCAGAGGGTGCATCGTAGTGCCGTCGGTCGCATCGATTGAACTTGCCGGCTCGGCCGGAGTCCGACCGCCCCATGTCACGTGAACAAACCCGCGGAGAAGAATGGGCCAATGCGCTGAGCCACGGCTTGGGGCTCGCGTTGGCGATTGCGGCGCTGCCGGTGCTGGTGGGCGCGGCTTCCGAGCGCGGGCGCGCCGCCGAGGTGGTGGCAGCCAGCCTGTTCGCCGGCACGATGATCGTGCTCTGCCTGTCGTCCACGCTGTACCACGCGGTGCCCACAGGGCGGCTCAAGCAGTGGCTCAACCGCATGGACCACGCCGCCATCTACCTGTTCATTGCGGGCAGCTACATGCCGTTTGCACTGGGGGTGCTGCACGGGGCCTGGGGCTGGACGCTGTTCGGCATCGTGTGGGCGGCGGCGGCCCTGGGTGTCGCGGCCAAGCTGTTCAACCGGTTGAAGCACCCGCTGTGGTCCACCGGGCTGTACGTGGTGATGGGCTGGGTGGCGCTGGTGGCGGCGGTGCCGCTGATGGAGCGCATGTCCACCGCGGGGCTGCTGTGGCTGGTGGCCGGCGGCATCGCATACACGCTGGGTGCGGTGGTGTTCCTGTTCGATTCGCGGGTGCGCTACCTGCACTTCGTGTGGCACCTGTTCGTGATCGGCGGCAGCGCCTGCCACTTCGTGGCGGCGCTCTGGTACGCGGGGGCTTGAGGGGAGCGCTTCTCGGACAGGAGCGTCCCTTTGCGTCGCGTTTGTCGCGATTGCGCCAAGGGCGGATGTGGGTCTGAGACAGGGTGGTGCGGGTCCTCAGGGGCGCAGATCGATGGGATGGGTTGGCACTGAACCTGCATCGGAGCTCGGACCCGTCATTTACCGGAGGCCACCATGTCCGCTTCGCTCAAAGCCAAGATCGCCGACGTCTTCGACGAGCCGGGGTGCGACAAGAACCAGGCCAAGAGCGAAAAGGAACGCAAGAAGGGCTGCACCAAGCAGCTCACCCCCGGTGCTGCGGCCGGCGGCTGTGCGTTTGACGGCGCCAAGATCGCGCTGCAGCCCATCGTCGATGTGGCGCATCTGGTGCACGGGCCCATCGCCTGCGAGGGCAACTCCTGGGACAACCGACACAGCTCGTCCAGCGGCTCGCAGATCTACCGAACCGGCTTCACCACCGACATCAACGAGCTCGACGTGATCTACGGCGGCGAAAAGCGCCTGTTCAAGTCCATCCGCGAGATCATCGAGAAGTACGACCCGCCGGCCGTCTTCGTCTACCAGACCTGTGTCACGGCGCTCATCGGCGACGACATCGAGGCCGTGTGCAAGCGCGCCTCCGAGAAGTTCAACAAGCCGGTCATTCCGGTCAATTCCCCGGGCTTTGCCGGCCCCAAGAACCTGGGCAACAAGCTGGGCGCCGAGAGCGTGCTCGACTACGTCATCGGCACTGAAGAGCCCGAATACACGACGCCCTACGACATCAACATCATCGGTGAGTACAACCTTGTGGGCGAGCTCTGGCAGATCAAGCCGCTGCTGGACGCGCTGGGCGTGCGCATCCTGAGCTGCATCTCGGGCGACGGCCGCTATCACGAGATCGCCACCTCGCACCGCGCCAAGGCGAACATGATGGTGTGCTCCAAGTCCATGATCAACGTGGCGACCAAGATGGAGCAGCGCTACGGCATTCCGTACTTCGAAGGCTCGTTCTACGGCATCGCAGACATGAGCACGACGCTGCGCGAGATCGCCCGCCTGCTGGTGCAGCAGGGTGCCGATCCCGAGCTGAAGGACCGAACCGAGGCGCTGATCGCCGTCGAGGAGGCGCGGGCCTTCGAGCGCATCCGCGCTTACCGGCAACGCCTGCAGGGCAAGAAGGTGCTGCTGATCACCGGTGGCGTGAAGAGCTGGTCGGTGGTGGCCGCGCTGCAGGAGGCCGGCCTGGAGGTGGTCGGTACCTCGGTGAAGAAGTCCACCAAGGAAGACAAGGAAAAGATCAAGGAGATCATGGGCGACGACGCCCACATGATCGACGACATGACCCCGCGCCAGATGTACGCCATGCTGCGCGACGCCAAGGCCGACATCATGCTTTCAGGCGGCCGCAGCCAGTTCGTGGCCCTGAAGGCGCGCATGCCCTGGATGGACATCAACCAGGAGCGCTACTACGCCTTCGCCGGCTACGAGGGCATGGTCACGATGATCGAGCAGATCGACAAGGCGCTGTTCAACCCGATGTGGGCTCAGGTGCG
>CAYRBG010000339.1:0-2954 GCA_964422355.1 uncultured Sphaerotilus sp.
TCTCCGGGCACACCGAAGACCTTCCGGATCGTGCGGCCCAGGCCGCGCTTCTGATCCGCGCCGGGTTGGAGACGGTTCAGTCGGCCGAGTGGTCAGCCCCCAAACCCCATTCCTCAATGGAAAAGGCATCTCCGGCGTCGCCCTCCGGGACGAACGAGCCGATACCCCACATCGCCGGCTCACCAAACTAGAGCATTGCACCAAACACGAAGGGGGCCATCAGGCCCCCTTCGTGTTTGGCAACACCCCGGTGAAACACTCACCAGGAGCGATCGATCACCCCACCCACTTGCGCGCGTTGCCGAACATGCGCGCCCACGGGCCGCGCTCGGACACACCACCCGAGGTCCAGCTCATCTGCACGTTGCGGAACACGCGCTCCGGGTGAGGCATCAGCACGGTGAAGCGGCCGTCGGCCGTGGTCACCGAGGTCAGGCCCTCCGGGCTGCCGTTCGGGTTGAACGGGTAGACCTCGGTCGGCTGGCCCTTGCTGTCGACGAAACGCATCGCGCGCTGCACCTTGGCCGCGTCGCCGCGCTGCGAGAAGTCCGCAAAGCCTTCGCCGTGCGCCACGGCGATCGGCAGGCGGCTGCCGGCCATGCCCGCAAAGAAGATCGACGGGCTCTCCAGGATCTCGACCTGGCTGAAGCGGGCCTCGAACTGCTCGCTCTTGTTGCGGGTGAACTTGGGCCAGTCCTGCGCGCCCGGAATGATGGGTGAGAGTGCGGCCATCATCTGGCAGCCATTGCACACGCCCAGGGCGAAGGTGTCCGTGCGGCCGAAGAAGGCCTGGAACTGGTCGGCCAGCACCGGGTTGAACATCACCGAGCGGGCCCAGCCTTCGCCGGCGCCCAGCGTGTCGCCATAGCTGAAGCCGCCGCAGGCCACGAAGCCGTGGAAGCCGTCCAGGCGCACGCGCCCGGCGTGCAGGTCGGACATGTGCACGTCGAAGGTGTCGAAGCCGGCCTGAGCCATCGCATAGCTCATCTCGACGTGCGAGTTCACGCCCTGCTCGCGCAGAATGGCCACCTTCGGGCGCGTCTTGCCGATGAAAGGCGCCGCGACGTCTTCCAGCGGATCGAAGGTCAGGGCCACGTGCAGACCGGTGTCCTCGGGCGCCCCCACGGTGGCGTGCTCGCTGTCGGCGCAGGCCGGGTTGTCGCGCTGAGCGGCGATGCGCCAGCTCACCTCGTCCCAGGTCTGATGCAATTGCTGCAGCGGCGCCGAGAACACGCTCTTGGCATCGCGCCAGACCTCGACCGCGGCGCGGTTGTTGGTCTTGCCGATGACGTGGCTGTGCTTGCTCAAGCCATGCTCGCGCAGGGTCTGCAGCACCTCGTTGCGCACGCTGGTCGGCACCTGGATGACGGCGCCCAACTCTTCGTTGAACAGCGCCTTGAGGGTCAGCTCGTTGCGGCGCTCGGCCACCTGGTTCGCCCAGTTCTTGGTGTCGCCCGTGTCGGCACGGCTGTCGGTGATGCCGTCACCTTCGGTGACCAGCATGTCGACGTTCAGGCTCACGCCCACATGGCCGGCAAAGGCCATTTCGCAGGCCGCCGCCCACAGGCCGCCGTCGCTGCGGTCGTGGTAGGCCAGCAGCTTGCCTTCAGCGCGCAACTGGTTGATGACGGCCACCAGTGCCTTCAGTTGCGCGGGATCGTCGACGTCCGGCACCACATGGCCGAACTGGTTCAGCACCTGCGCGAGCATCGAGCCGCCCATGCGGTTCTTGCCGTTGCCCAGGTCGATCAGGATCAGCGAGGTGTCCAAGCCGTCGGCGGAGTCGGTCTTGAGCTGCGGCGTCAGCGTGCCGCGCACGTCGTCCAGCGTGGCGAAGGCGGTGACGATCAGTGACACGGGGGCGACGACCTGCTTCGTCACGCCCTCATCGGCCCACTTGGTGCGCATCGACAGGCTGTCCTTGCCCACCGGAATGCCAACGCCCAGCGCCGGGCACAGCTCCATGCCCACGGCCTTGACGGTCTCGTACAGCGCGGCGTCTTCACCGGCTTCGCCGCAGGCGGCCATCCAGTTGGCCGACAGCTTCACCTTCGCCAAGTCGATCGGCGCAGCCAGCAGGTTGGTGATGGCCTCGGCCACGGCCATGCGGCCGGAGGCCGGTGCGTCCAGCGAGGCCAGCGGCGTGCGCTCGCCCATGCTCATCGCCTCGCCACGGAAGCCCACGTAGTCGGCCATCGTCACGGCCACATCGGCCACCGGCACCTGCCACGGGCCGACCATTTGGTCGCGGTGGCTCATGCCGCCCACGGTCCGGTCGCCGATGGTGATGAGGAAGCGCTTGGACGCCACCGTCGGGTGACGCAGCACGCTGAAGGCCACGTCGTCGAGCTTCACGCCGGTCAGCTCCAGCGGCTTCTCGGTGCGCTCGACGCGCTTCACGTCGCGGTGCATCTTGGGCGGCTTGCCCAGCAGCACATCCATCGGCATGTCGATGGGGCGCTCACCGCCGGGGCCGTCTTCTAGGATCAGCTCGCGGTCATCGGTGGCGATGCCGACGACGGCATAAGGCGAGCGCTCGCGCTTGCACATGGCGTCAAACTGGTCGAGCTTGGCCGGATCGACCGCCAGGACGTAGCGCTCCTGGCTCTCGTTGCACCAGATTTCCTTCGGCGCCAGGCCGGTTTCTTCCAGCGGCACCTTGCGGATATCGAAGGTCGCGCCCTTGCCCGCGCCGTCCACCAGTTCCGGGAAGGCGTTGGAGATGCCGCCCGCACCCACGTCGTGGATCGCGACGATGGGGTTGTTCTCGCCCAGCGCCCAGCAGTGGTTGATGACCTCCTGCGCGCGGCGCTGGATCTCCGGGTTGCCGCGCTGCACCGAATCGAAATCGAGCTCGGCGGCATTGGCGCCGGCGGCCATCGAGCTTGCCGCGCCGCCGCCCATGCCGATGCGCATGCCCGGGCCGCCGAGCTGGATCAGCAGCGTGCCGGCCG
>CAYRBG010000340.1:0-2935 GCA_964422355.1 uncultured Sphaerotilus sp.
TAGTGTGCAGGAAGAAACAGTGGCTGAGCTCGATCCCCGAAGGAGAACGTCAAACCGCTTTCAGGGATCGTGGCAATTGTCATGCGATGATTTGACCGAAAGGTGTTAGAGAGGAAGGTTCAGCCGGATCATGGTGCCGAATCCGGGGCCGGATTCGACGAGGCATTGGCCCTGCAGCTGCTTGGCTCGACCCTTCATGGTGGACATGCCGTGGCCGCGGTCGAGCTTGCCGTCCATTTCCATCGGGATGCCGTGGCCGTTGTCGGCAATGGTCATCTCGAAGTCGTCCGCCTCCTGGCGGATGGAAATGTCGCAGCGCGAGGCGCCGCTGTGCTTGAGGACGTTGCTCACCGCTTCACGCAGGATGCGGGTGGTCTGCACGTAGGCTCTAGCGCTGAGGGTGCGCTCACTCATCAGCAGTTCATCGGGGGTGTCCCAGTTCAGGCTCACGCCGCCGTGCTGAAGCCGGCTCACCACTTCACTGCGCCAGTCGCCGATGGCATCACCCAGCTGGACGGCGCGCCCGGTGAGACCCCGCACCGACAGGCGCATTTCTTCCAGCGCCTCGCGTGCGAGCGTGGCGATGCGATCGTTGTCGCTGGTGTGCACGATGGTCAGCAGCTTGGCGCCCAGGTCGTCGTGAAGGTCGGCGGCGATGCGCTTGCGCTCCCGGGCGGTGACCTGCTCGACCCGGAGTTCGGCCATCTGGCCGAAGTTCTGCTCCATCTCTGCCCGAACTTCCTGAACCCGCCGATCGGCGTCCAGACGCGCCAGCTCTACAGCGACCAGGGCGTTCTGGAACAACTGGTGCATGCGCCACGCCATGCCGCCGAAGAGGGTGATCAGTGCCAGACTCAGGGCAATGCGTCCGGGAAGAACATCGTAGTGGTCGGGCAGCACGCCCTCGATCAGCAGGCTGAAACCCAGCACCAGCGCTGCAGACGTGCCGACCCAGAAATCCGGCGGAGACAGTTGCTTTGCCCGGTACAGGAACAGGCCCCAAGCGACCATCAGCTCAATCGAGACGATAAGGAACCAGGGGGGAGCCACCAGATGCACGCGGTCCGCACCGGCCGCGGTGAGGCTCAAGGCCACGACCGCGCACTGCAGGGCCAGTGACAGTTCCAGCCACGGCAGTCCGAGTCCGCAGTAGCGCAGCAGGTAGATCACGGCACTGACGGCCGAGCCCACGACGAGCACGGCCAGCGCGCTGTTGGCCCAGGCGTCGGGGATGGGCATCTCCACCCCAGCCATCAGTCCATTGGCCATGGCCCAAGTCACGCCGGTCAAGCCGAAATAGCCGAGGTAGGGCAGGCGGCTCACGCCTCCCAACACCAGGGCGGCCAGTCCGATCAGCCCGCAAATGGCGGCCAGTCCCAGGGGGGCGCCCAGGCGCCACATTTGAGTGTGGCGTCCTTGTTCGATCAGGGAGTCCAACGGGCCGACGTAGACCGGAGCCACGTGCACGGCGTGCGACGGGCTGACGGTCTGATTCAGGCCCGGCCCGGCCAAGTCGATGCGGATGGTGTTGCCAGTGGTTTGCAGCAGGCCAGGAGGCATCGGCACCACCAGCGGTTGCAGGCACCCGGCCAACACCGGGGACAGGAGCTGGCCCCGTTCGTAGATCAGCTGACCATTCAGAATCACCCGAGCGGCTGCACAGAACTGTGGGATGTACAGCCCCAGCATGCCCGCATCGGTGCTTTGCTGAGGCGGAGGCGCGTCCAGTGTCAGCTGGACGCGGAGTCCGGTCTTGGGCGGCAGACCTCGCTCCAGTTCGAAGGGCAGCGTGACTGCCTGAGCCACATCCAGAGTGATGCCGTTGATGAGATCCACGCGCTGCATGCGGGCTTGCGTCAGGACCCGCCCTGGGGAGTGCCCGGTGGGGGGAAACAGCCAGTGCACCGCCATGAGCACCATCATGACCACGGCCACAGCGGCTGCGCCCCAGCGGGTGGGCTGTACCAGCGTGAGCCGGTCGCGCCAGCCGCGCGAAGGGGAGGCGCCCTGTGGGGAGGTGTCGGAGGCTGCCGCGTCCAATGGGGAGGGGGAGGTGGTCACTTCGGGAAACTGGGCAAGCGGTCAGAGCCGACGCAATGGTGTCGTTGACCGATTCTCGTGACTTTTCATTCTGCCCAAGCGTTCAGGCGCGCGCGGCCGGTGAAAATCGGGTTTTGGCCCTCGGGCAGTAACTTCACACACTTGCGGTGATTCTTCGACACACTTTCTCACCGTTGGACAACACGCGTCTGGCGCACTTGTGCGGTCCGATGGACATTCACCTGCGCAGCATCGAGGCGGCGCTGTCGGTGCAGATCCGGCGCCGTCAGGGGGCGTTCGAGTTCGAAGGCAGCCGGGCACATGCCGCCCAGGCTGTTCGGGTCGTCGAGCGTCTTTATGCGACGGCCGAGCGCGAAATCGATGCCGCGCAGCTGCAACTGCTGCTGATCCAGGAAATGGATGCGCGCAGGTCGGGCGCGGCGGCAGAAGCCGGTGCGCCGCCTGCCGACGAGATCGTGCTGCACACCCGCAGAGCGGATTTGAGTGGGCGGACGGTCAACCAGTCCGAGTACCTGCGCAACATCCTCGCGCACGACATCACCTTCGGCGTGGGGCCGGCGGGCACCGGCAAGACGTTCCTTGCTGTGGCCTGTGCGGTCGATGCTTTGGAGCGCAACTCTGTCCAGCGCATCGTGCTCACCCGTCCGGCGGTCGAAGCCGGGGAGCGCCTGGGGTACCTGCCGGGCGATCTGGCGCAGAAGGTAGATCCTTACCTGCGACCCCTGTACGACGCGCTGTATGACCTGATGGGTTTTGAGCGCGTCGGCAAGGCGTTCGAGAAGGGACTGATCGAGATCGCGCCTTTGGCCTTCATGCGCGGTCGCACGCTCAACCACGCCTTCATCATCCTCGACGAGGCGCAGAACACGACGCC
>CAYRBG010000341.1:0-2919 GCA_964422355.1 uncultured Sphaerotilus sp.
GGCGGTACGGGCCCAGCTCGGCCGCGCCGCTGTGGGCGTGCACGGTCTTGACCGGACGCTCGACGCGGGCACGGCTCTCGCCCTCGCCCTTGCCGGTGATCCAGTACTTGCCCTGCTGCATGTCGACCACGTCGCCCTCTTCGAGGTAGACGATCTGGTCGGTCACGCCGGCCAGGGCCATGGCGTCGGAGGCCAGGAAGGTTTCACCCTTGCCCACGCCCAGCACCAGCGGCGAGCCCAGGCGGGCACCGACCACGCGCTGCGGCTCTTCGCGGCAGAACACGGCGATGGCGTAGGCGCCCTTGAGGCGGACGATGGCCGACTCGACCGCCTGGAACAGGTCGCCCTGGTACAGCGAATCGACCAGGTGGGCGATGACCTCGGTGTCGGTCTGGCTGAGGAACTCGTAGCCGCGGGCCTTGAGTTCATCGCGCAGCTCGTCGTGGTTCTCGATGATGCCGTTGTGGACCAGCGCGATGCGGCCGGCCTTGGCGCTCTGCGCACCGGCGCCCGTGCCGTGCGAGAAGTGCGGGTGGGCGTTGTGCACCGCCGGCGCACCGTGGGTGGCCCAGCGGGTGTGGGCGATGCCGATCAGGCCCTCGACGCCGTCGTGCAGCACCTGGGCATCCAGTTCGGACACCCGAGAGGTGGAGCGGGCACGGCGCAGTTCGCCGCCCTGATGCACGGCCACGCCGCAGGAGTCATAGCCGCGATATTCGAGGCGCTGCAGCCCCTGGATCAGGATGGGAACGATGTTGCGCTGGCTGACAGCGCCGACGATGCCGCACATGGAACGGATCCTTTGCCGATGAAAAGGTGGACGCGATCGTATCGAGGTGGACAAGAAATTTTCTTGCGATCTTTATCACTTGATGGAATGATTGAACACACCAAGACAATGCCGAATTATTCATTCATCAAACAATAAAAATCGAAGTTTTATTTCATGACACCCACTCAACTCGATGCCATCGACCTGCGCATCCTTCACGAACTTCAGGTCGATGCCTCGCGCAGCAACCAGGATCTGGCTTCGGCGGTCCACGTGTCCCCGGCCACGAGCCTGAGGCGCGTCCGACGCCTGCAGGACGAGGGCGTGATCGAAAAGACCATCGCCGTTCTCTCCCCGCAGCATCTCGGACACGGCCTGACGACGATCATCGAGGTCACCCTCGATCAGCAGAGTCAGGAACGACTGGACGCATTCGAAGCCCGGGCCGTGGCCGAGCCGCGCGTGCAGCAGTGTTATCGGACACAAGGCGGTCCGGACTTCGTGCTGATTGCACAGACTTCCGATATGCCTGATTACCAGGCCCTGACGCAGCGCCTGCTCAACGACGACGCCAACGTGCGCAACGTGCGCGCCTTCTTCAGCGTCCACCGGGCCAAGTGCGGCCTGGGCATCGTGCTGCCCGCGTCGGGTTGAACGCAGGGGTCAAGGATGGGCGGGGCCGATCAACCGCCCCAGGTTCGCAGCCCCCAGCGGATCAGCAGGAAGGCCAGCACCAGCGCCAAGCCCCCCACCAACCACCGGCGCCAGCGGAGCTGCTGGCGCTGCAGCGACGCCAGACGCCGCCGCTCACGGAGCACATAGCCGTCGTAGGCGGCCTTGCGCAGCGGATCGGACAGGACCTCCACCGCCAAGGCGATTTCGGGCGGCAGAGCGCCGTCCCGCGCTTGAATCTCGAACTTCTGCAGGGTCAAGGCCAGCTCGCCGGGCATGGCGTCGTCGTCCATGCCCAGTCGGGCGTAGTGCGTGGGGTCCAGCGGCGGCCCCCAGCGAGGCGGATCCTTCTGCCAGGGCGCGCCGGCCTCCATGCCCACGCGGTGCCAGTCGACCCGGCCCCCCAACAGCACCTGAAGCAGATTGCGACTCAAGATTCAGCCCTGTTCCACTCAGCCCTGCTTGGGCGCCTTTGCCGGGCGGCTCCAGCCGGAAATCACCGCCTGGCGACCCCGACCGATGGCCAGTTGACCGGCCTCCACGTCCTTGGTGATGGTCGACCCGCCACCGACCGTCGCACCGGCGCCGATCTTCACCGGCGCAACCAGCACGCAGTTGGAGCCGATGTGCACGTCGGCCTCGATGACCGTGCGGTGCTTGTTGGCCCCGTCATAGTTGGCCGTGATGCTGCCCGCGCCGTAGTTGACGCGCTCGCCCACGACCGCATCGCCCAGATAAGCCAGGTGATTGGCCTTGGCACCATCGGCCATCGTGGAGTTCTTGACCTCGACGAAGTTGCCGATGTGGACCTCGGCACCCAGCTTCGCACCGGGGCGCAGGCGAGCAAACGGTCCGATCAGCGAGCCCTCACCCACTTCAACGCCCAACTTCTCGCCATCGATGTGCGTGAAGGGATGAATCACGGCGCCCGATGCGATCTTGGCGTTGCGGATCACGCAGTTCGCACCGATGCTCACATCGTCACCCAGCTCCACGCGGCCGTCAAAGATGCAGTTCACGTCGATGGACACATCGCGGCCGCACACCAGCTCGCCGCGCACGTCGAAGCGGGCCGGGTCGATCAGGCGCACGCCGGCTTCCATCAGGGCCTCGGCGCGCTGACGCTGGTAGCGGCGCTCCAGGTCGGCCAGTTGCAGCGGGCTGTTCACGCCCAGCACTTCGGTTTCGCCGGTGGCCAGCGCAGCGACCACGGGCACGCCCTCGGACTCGGCCATCGCGACGATGTCGGTCAGGTAGTACTCCTTCTGGGCGTTGTCGTTCTTGAGGTTGGCCAGCCAGCGCTTGAGGTGCGCGGTGGGCACAGCCATCATGCCGGTGTAGCCCTCGTCGATGGCGCGCTGCTCGGGCGTGGCGTCCTTGTGTTCGACGATGGCCAGCACACGTTCACCCGAGGCGTCGCGCACGATGCGGCCGTAGCCGGTGGGGTCGGCCAGCTTGACGGTCAGCAGCGCCAG
>CAYRBG010000342.1:0-2917 GCA_964422355.1 uncultured Sphaerotilus sp.
GGCCCACGCGGGCGTTGAACTTCATGCGGCCCACGCGCGACAGGTCGTACGTGTCGGCGCTGTAGAACAGGCGGTTGAACAGGGCCTCGACGGCGTCTTCGGTCGGCGGCTCGCCGGGGCGCATCATGCGGTAGATGGCCACGCGAGCGGCCAGCTGGTCGGCCGTTTCGTCCGAAGCCAGGGTCTGGCTGATGTAGGCGCCCTGGTTCAGCTCATTGGTGAACAGGCAAGGCAGTTCCTTGATCCCGGCCTGGCGCAGCTTCTTCAGCAGCGCTTCGGTCAGTTCCTCGTTGGCCTTGGCCACGATCTCGCCGGTGTCCGGATCGACCATGTTGCGCGCCACGACACGACCGACCAGGAAGTCTTCCGGCACGCTGACGTATTGCGTGCCCGAAGCTTCGAGCTGGCGGATGTGCTTGGCGGTGATGCGCTTGTCCTTCTCGACCAGGACGTTGCCGTCCTTGTCGGTGATGTCGAAGCGGGCGACCTCACCCTTCAGGCGCTCAGACACGAACTCCATCTGGGCACCGGAGTCCATCAGACGGAACTGATCGAACTTGAAGAAGTGCGCCAGGATCTGCTCGGGGTTCAGGCCGATGGCCTTGAGCAGGATCGACACGGGCATCTTGCGGCGGCGGTCGACACGGAAGAACAGGATGTCCTTCGGGTCGAATTCGAAGTCGAGCCACGAACCGCGGTACGGAATGATCCGAGCCGAGAACAGCAGCTTGCCCGAGCTGTGGGTCTTGCCCTTGTCGTGCTCGAAGAACACGCCCGGCGAGCGGTGCAGCTGCGAGACGATGACACGCTCGGTACCGTTGACGATGAACGAGCCGTAGTCGGTCATCAGGGGCACTTCGCCCATGTAGACCTCTTGCTCCTTCACTTCCTTGACCACCTTGGACTGCGAGGTCGAGGCTTCACGGTCGTAGATCACCATCTGCAGGCGCGCGCGCACGGCGGCTGCGAAGGTGAGACCCCGTTGCTGACACTCGCGCACGTCGAACGGCGGCTTGGCAATGTTGAATTCGAGGAACTTCATTTCCACGAACCCGTTGTGCGAAACAATCGGGAACGCGGACAAGAAGGCGGCCTGGAGGCCTTCGGGCTTGCGCTTGGCTGGAGGCACGTCCTTTTGCAGGAAGGCCACGTAGCTGTCCTTCTGCATGGTCAGCAGATAGGGAACGTTCAGCACGCTCGCGCGCTTGCCGAAGCTCTTGCGAATACGCTTGCGCTCGGTGTAGCTGTAGGGGGTTGCTTGCGCCATCAATCACTCCGTGTCGAAGAGCCCGCAGGCCGGGGGGTTGGCCAACGCGGCTCTCGGCCGAAAAATCGGGACGACTGGCACCAGGCCTTGCGCCTGAAGCTTGGTGGCAGGCCACTACCTGCCGCTGGCGGACAACCGGGGCGTTGCACCCCGGCCCGACCAAACCGGTTCTCTGCAGTCGGTTCAAAGAACACTTGAAAGAACCCGTGAGTATGACTCAGGATTCTTTCAGGTGCTCGGGAAGGGCGGTTGCCCCTCCAAGCGCGAAAAGGCTGGAAGCCCCTCGCGGGGCTCCAGCCTCTCGAACCAGACCGAATTACTTGACTTCGGCCTTGGCGCCGGCTTCCACCAGCTTCTTGGCAGCGGCTTCGGCGTCGGCCTTCGGCACAGCTTCCTTGACGTTCTTCGGGGCGCCGTCGACCAGGTCCTTGGCTTCCTTCAGACCCAGACCGGTGATTTCGCGCACGGCCTTGATGACGGACACCTTGTTGGCGCCGGCTTCCAGCAGGACGACGTTGAACTCGGTCTTCTCTTCAGCAGCGGGGGCAGCAGCGCCACCGGCAGCGCCGCCGGCCACGGCCACGGCAGCGGCGGACACGCCGAACTTCTCTTCAACGGCCTTGACCAGGTCGTTCAGCTCCAGGACGGTCATGGTGTCCAGAGCGGCCAGGAATGCGTCTTTGTCGAATGCCATTTGAGGGCTCCTAAATACAGTGAATTCGTGAAAGGGGGATCAAGCAGCGGCAGCTTCGGCTGCGGGCTCTTCGGCACCGCCACCTTGCTTCTTCGCCACTTCGGCCAGCACGCGGGCCAGACCGGACACCGGCGTCTGCAGCAGACCCAGCAGTTGGGCGAGCAGAACTTCCTTGGACGGCACGTTCGCCAGGGCCTTGACGGCGTCGACGTCGAGGGCCTTGCCGCTGTAGGCACCACCCTTGATGACGAGCTTGTCGTTGGTCTTGGCAAAATCGGCCAGCACCTTGGCGGCGGCGATTGCGTCTTCGGAGAAACCGTAGATCAGCGGACCGACGAACTGGGCTTCAGCCACTTCAAACGGCGTACCGGCCACAGCGCGGCGAGCCAGGGTGTTCTTCAGCACGTGAAGATACACACCCTTTTCGCGAGCGGAGCGGCGCAGAGCGTCCGATTGAGCGACGGTGAGGCCACGGTACTCGGCCACGACGAGGGTTTGCGACTTGCCCGCCTGGGCTGCCACTTCCTCGACAACGGCTGCTTTCTCGTTGCGATTGAGACTCAAGGTCTACTCCTTCAATACGTGCCCTGAGTGGCGAACCACCCGGGACACACCCGGATTTCAGCGACCTTGCCCTTCAGGAACCCGGCATGCACCGGAAAACTGTCAGGCGGGACCGCCATCTACGCTGGCGGCCGAGCGGGGCAAGCCCGTTCGGCGATTAAGCGGTGCGTTACCACACCCCACCAGCGGTCTTGGATGACCTGCGCCCACAGGGAGCACAGCCCACCAAATTTTGTTCAGCAGGTCGAGTCAGACTCACCAGACCTGCGCCCACCCGAAGGCTCAGCCTTGGGTCGGGGACACCGGCACCGAGCCGACGTCGACGCGGACACCCACGCCCATGGTCGACGACACGGCGATCTTGCGCAGGTACACACCCTTGCTCGAAGCCG
>CAYRBG010000343.1:0-2917 GCA_964422355.1 uncultured Sphaerotilus sp.
TGTGGACCTGCGATCTCTCGCACGAGTACGTCACCATCAACGCCGACTACCGGAGCTGAGCGCCGGAACACGGGTCCACGCCACGCCCCCCGCGCCGTTGACGTGGGGGCGTGGCGGTGCCTTGCGCGTTCAGTGCTGATCGACGATCAGCTGCCCTTTCTGGATCAGCTCCTGAACCATCGTGCGGCTGTCGTCGCTGCCCAGGCTGAAGTTTTCCAGCGTGATGGTCTGATCGGTCTGGCTGGCGTCGAAGCCGCCGGCATAACCCCCCTTGGTGCTGACGTTCAGCACCGTGTCGCTGCCCGACTTCTCGGCGTGCAGGTACTCCGACAGGTTGCAGGCGTCTTCGCCTTGCAGCAGGTCGTGCAGGTCGAGCACGTCTCCCGGACGATCGGCCGTGGCGGCGGTGAAGTCCGTCACCAGGTCGTGGGCCGCATGTCCTGCGGTGCCGGCGTCGCCGACGTTCCAGCGCAGCACGTCGTGACCCAGTCCACCCGTCAGCACGTCGCTGCCGCGGCCACCTTCAATGACGTCGTGGTTGGCTCCGCCGTCGAGGGTGTCGTTGCCGGCTCCGCCGCGCAGCACGTCCTTGCCGTCGCTGCCGGTGACGTGGTCGCGGGCCTCGGTGCCTTCAAAAGTCTGACCCGTGCGGATGTTCCAGCCGCCTGAACCGTCGGCCACGATGTCTTGCTGCGCCGTGAGTTCCGCGGCCTGATCGGGTGTGAACAGGGCGAAGTCGTCCGTACCCAGGACTTTGTAGTCCGAGTCGGGGGTTCCTGCGGGTTTGATCTCGATGCGCAGCGATGCGTGTCCGCCCTGATCCCAGTAGTCGATCTCGATGGGCAGCAATCCATCGGCGACCGCGATGCCGGTGTGCACCCGGGTGGCGACGTACTGGTTCAGATCCGTCTCGGCCACGGTGTGCCCGTCAATGCTGATGCGGTAGCCGTCGTCGGCGGTCACGCGCAGGTCGTAGCAGCCTTCGCCGAGCTGAACGCGGCCCACCATGCGCAACATGGCGTCGGTGGTGTCGCCCACGCCTGTGGTGGCCGTGATGGCGCCGGCGTTGTCGGCCTCGGTGCCGTGGAGGAAGCGGTCCAGGTTGTTGCCGGTGACGGTGCTCCCGGCGGCATGGGTGGCAGCACTCTGCCCCAGATCGTTGGAGAACAGCGCAGTGGTGGTGTTCGGCTGGAGGCCGAAATCGATCTCATGGGCGGTGAAGGTCGCATCGGTGGCCTGGACGGGAGCGCTTTGGGCACTGCCCAACAGCGCCGAGTCACCCGCACGGCCCTCGATCAGGTGCTCGACGTCACTCAGGTTGTTGACGTTGGCACTGCTGGACGTGCCCCACTTGGCCGAGCCGTCATCGGCATGCTGGCGCACCGTGCCCGAGAACTCAGGTTCGCAACTGCGGCCGGTGCGGTTGTCGTTGTAGCCGTAGTACTCGCCGGCCAGCCCCATGGTTTCGGGGGCGATGGCCTGCAGGCTGCTGGCCAGCACCACGGCCGGGGCGTCAACGCCGGAGCCGAGCACCAGCGTGACGGAGCCGGTGCTCACGTCACCGTCGGCGTCCCGGACCTGGTAGGTGAAGGTGTGCGTGAGGGTCTCGCCCGAGGCCTCCAGTGCGGCGATGGTGCTCGGATTGACGGCAAACGTATAGCTGCCGTCGGTCTCACCGACGAACACGCCGTCGGCGCATTGGGTGTCTCCCCAGATCAGGGCGCCCAGGCCGTCGGCACCGGTGTCGAACTGCACCTGTCCCACCAGGTCGGGCAGCAGCTCGGTCGGCTGGATGGCGGCATACAGGCCATAGGTGTTGTCGGCGCTGTTTTCCGCGGTGCGGATCTCGCTGACGAGCTGTCCGGCCGCGTCCTTGAAGCCCAGCAGCTGGATCTGATAGGGCTGGCCCTCGACGACCACCGTCACGGTCTGCTCAGGCAGGCGGATGATGTCGCGCGAGGCTTCGGCATCGCAGCCGTTCGGCGTTTCGGTGTGCGTGAGGTGGGTGGTGAAGCTCACCGGCGTCGACACGCCGTTGATGTCCACCACAAGCGACACATGGATGTCGGTGGAGGCCAGGATCGACGACTGCGCCTTCACCGCCTCGTTGATGTGCGTGAAGTCCGCAATCCGGAAGGCCTCACCCACCTGCACCTCGCTGCCTGCGCTGGAGGTGAGGGCCGTGTTGTCGTCGAGCGTGTAGCCGGACTTGTCGCCACCGCAGGTGGCCGGTGTGCCCCACTGCAGCCGATCGGCGTCGCTGTCGTGGCTGTCGGTGTTGCTGCGCACGACCTGCGCAGTGCCGTTGAGGTACTGGTCGTTGACAAAACCGGCGTCCAGATCGTGCACCGTCACCTGAACGGCTTGCGGTTGCACGGACTGCACGGAGTGGGTGGCTTGCGGCGCATCGTCCACCACCACCACGCTCAGGGTCGAGGTCGTGGTGTGGGTGCCGTCCGAAACCTGGATGCCGACGCCCAGCGAGAGCGTGTCCTCGCCTTGCTGGCCATGATCCAGCGGGGCGGTCAGCTCGACGCGGTAGGCGCCGGTCGCGTCGACCGTCACCGTCAGCGCTGTCGGGCCGTCGGTGGATCCCACGTGACCGGTCAGTGTTGACGTGCCGGCTCCCGTCCAGACGATCGACTCGCCGTGGCTGCTCAAGGCCTGGGTCGGGGCGGTCAGGGCCACCGACAGGGCGGCGCCATGATCGTCGCTGAACGTCAGTTGACCTTCGGCCACACGCACATCGCAGGTGTCGTCGCCGTCGGTGCGGCCCTGGGTGTCGGCCAGACCGTTGGCCAGTCCCTCTTCGGAAACGTGCACCACGGCCGGGCCCGACACGGTCGGTGCCAGGTTGTCGATGATCTCGGTGGTGACGCTGGTGTGTCCTGGGCACAGCGCCAGGGCCTCAAAACCG
>CAYRBG010000344.1:0-2906 GCA_964422355.1 uncultured Sphaerotilus sp.
ACGCCGCGGCCGGCGGTCATCCACTGCACGCCGCCGTGTTCGAGCAGGCCTTCGTGGCCGGCGCTGTCGCGGTGGCGCATGCGGCCTTCGATCATGTAGGTGATGGTCTCGAAGCCGCGGTGCGGGTGGTCCGGAAAGCCGGCGATGTAGTCGCCCGGCACGTCGCTGCCGAAGGCGTCGAGCATCAGGAAGGGGTCGAGCCGCTGCTGCCAGTGTTGGGTCAGCACGCGCGTGAGCTTGACGCCCGCGCCGTCAGAGGTGGGGATGCCGGCCACGAGACCTTCGACCGTGCGCGGGTGGGTCACGGCGCCAGCGGTGAAGGGGGAGGGTGTGTGTGTCATGAACTCACTTTAGCTTTGGGGCCGGCGGTGCGGATTCAGGCGCATTCACGGCTGTGTTGCAATGCGGACAAGGGCATGGAATCGCCCCAACTTTGTTTTGAGGAGATATCGACGATGCGCCCCTTGTCTTCCACCGGTCTGCAGGCCGTTCACGATCTGGCCTTGCGTCATGGTTTCAGCGACGAGGCGGTGACCCACATGCTGGAGGCGGTGCTGCAGGGGCAGGGCAGCATGGCGCAGTTCAATCACCCTGAGTTCGCGGGCTACGGCCAGTGGATGCGCGGCGGCATGACCATGGTGTCGGACATGTTCAACAACGCCTTGAAGGGGCGTGTCGATGCCCTGTGCAGCGACGTGTCGAACCTGCTTGCCGGCTCCTCGGGGCTGTTCCAGCCGGAAGCCCTGTTCGTGGTGCCGGCCCCCGGCACGTCGTCCGACTGGTGGGGGGAAACCCTGAAGTGGCCCGACAGCACTGGTGCACAGAACGATGTGCGGTACGCCTACTTTGCCCAGGCGCGACGCCTGGCCCTCCAGTCGGGGGGGCGTGTGACGATTTACGACACCCTGGACCATCAGATCGGTGGGGTGTCGCAGCAACAGTCGGGGTCGGGCTCCGTGGCGTTCACCAGTCAGTATGGTGTGGTCGATCTGGCCGGTTTGCCGGTGGTGTCGGTCGATGGCGTGGCGCCTCAAGCGGCACCTGCGTACACCCAGGCTGCCGCGCAGGTGTGTGCTGCGCCCTCAGTCGCACCAGCCTTTTCCCCTTTTGCAGAAGTCCCCTCGGTTCATGGCGACGTGTTTGCCGCCATCGAACGGCTGGCCGACCTGCACCAGCGTGGGGTGCTGACCGCCGAAGAGTTCTCCGCCAAGAAGGCCGAATTGCTGGCACGGATCTGACCCCCCATCCGGAGGCAGGGCGCAAGTCCCTGTCATATCCGTGACTTAAACAGTGTGATTTCGTTGTTCCCGAAAGGCACACGGTGCTACATTGCAACGCTTGACTTTGTTAGGTCCTTCCCGTCCCCTTCTTTATGAAGGCGGGTCGCAATCCGCCAACCGGTGAAGCCGTGTCGCGGAAGGTTGTTCAACCCATCGGAGCTCTGGATACCGGAGCAAAAGGTGAGCGAAAGATGATGCAGCAATACAGGTCGAATTCGTACCTCTTCGGCGGCAACGCGCCGTATGTGGAAGAGATGTACGAGGCGTACCTCAACAACCCGGGCTCCGTGCCCGACAACTGGCGCGAGTACTTCGACGCCCTCCAGCACGTTCCGGCGACCGATGGCTCCGACCGTCATGACGTGCCCCATGCCCCCGTCATCGAGTCGTTTGCACAGCGTGCCAAGGCCAACGCCTTCATGGTCAAGGCGAGTGCCGCCGAACTGGCGGTGGCCGGCAAGCAGGTGCACGTGCAGTCCCTGATCGCTGCATACCGTTTCCTGGGTTCGCGCTGGGCCGATCTGGATCCCCTCAAGCGCACCGAGCGTCCCGCCATTCCCGAGCTGGAGCCGTCGTCTTACGGCCTGACCGAGTCCGACATGGACATCGTGTTCAGTGCGACGAACACGTACTTCACCAAGGCCGACAACATGAGCCTGCGCGACATCGTGCAGGCCCTGCGTGACACCTATTGCTCGACCGTCGGCGCCGAGTACATGCACATCACCGACCCGACCGAAAAGCGGTGGTGGCAAGAGCGCCTGGAGAGCATCCGCTCCAAGCCCAACTACACCCCGGCCGAGAAGAAGCACATCCTGGAGCGCCTGACGGCTGCCGAAGGTCTGGAGCGCTTCCTGCACACCAAGTACGTCGGTCAGAAGCGCTTCTCGCTCGAAGGCGGCGAGAGCTTCATCGCGTCGATGAACGAGCTGATCCAGCGCGCCGGTGAAAAGGGCGTGCAGGAAATCATCATCGGCATGGCCCACCGCGGCCGTCTGAACGTGCTGGTCAACACCTTGGGCAAGGCTCCCAAGGATCTGTTCGCCGAGTTCGAGCACACCGCCCCGGAAGACCTGCCCGCCGGTGACGTCAAGTATCACCAGGGCTTCGACAGCGACGTCGGCACCCCCGGCGGCCCGGTCCACCTGAGCCTGAACTTCAACCCGTCCCACCTGGAAATCGTGAATCCGGTGGTCGAGGGTTCGGTCAAGGCCCGCATGGACCGCCGCGGCGACACCACCGGCGACCAAGTGCTGCCGGTGCTGGTGCACGGTGACGCGGCCACCGGCATGCCGAAGATGGTTTACCACAATTACGAGCATCCGATAGGGCATATCGTGACCGCGCATTATTGGCAGCAGCTGACCTACGACGACATCCATATTTCGGTTTCCGACACCGGCTGGGCAAAATGCGGCTGGGGCAAAATATACGGTCAATGGATCGTCGGCGTGACCAATTTTGTTTATGACATGAAAAAATTCGTCCCGCAGCTTTTACTGGAAAAAATCTCGAAATATCATGTCACGACCTTCTGTGCGCCGCCGACCATTTATCGTTTCATGATCCACGAAGACGTGCGCGCGTATGATCTTTCTTCGCTCCGGATCTGCCTTACCGCCGGAG
>CAYRBG010000345.1:0-2889 GCA_964422355.1 uncultured Sphaerotilus sp.
GGCTCCAGCAATCGCCAGACCAAGGCCCTGGCCGCCAGCGTGCGCGACAAGGTCAAGGAAATCGGTGGCGATCTGCTGGCCGTTGAAGGCGAAGACAACGGCGAATGGATCATCGTCGACTGCGGTCAGGCCGTGGTGCACGTCATGCAGCCGGGCATCCGTCAGTACTACCACCTGGAAGAGATCTGGGGCGGCAAGCCTGTGCGCCTGAAGGTCGCCAGCGAGAAGAAGTCGCTGCCCAAGGCGTCCGAGCCCATGGCCCGTGTCAAGCCCGTGGCCGCCACCCAGGTGTCGGCCGAGGACGAGGACGACGCACCCAAGGGTCGTCGCGCGCCGGCCCGCAAGGCGGCCGGCAAGACCTCCTCCCGCTCTGCTGCGAAGACGCCGGCTGCGGCGCCGGTCGCCAAGCGCACCCGCTCGACGTCCACCCGCAAGAATCCCGAGGCTGAGGTGCAGTCCAAGGTCGAGGCTCAGCGGGCCGCACGTGCCGCGGCGGTTGAAGCCGGCGAAAAGATCGCGGCCAAGGGGGCCAAGACGGCTGCACCTCGCAAGACCGCGGCCCGCAAGACGGCCCCGGTGGAGCAGAAGATCGTGGTCAAGTCCGCACCGCGCAAGTCGGCGTCGACCTCGGCCAAGCCTGCGGGCAAGCGTCCGGCGCGCAAGACTTCTGCTGCGTGAACGGACGCGCGGCTGAGGGCGCTTGGCGCCTGGCCCGCGACGACCGACGGGATGGTCTGAGGGGTGTGTGCAGATCTGGCCCGTGGGTTTGGTGTGTTTCAGTCGATCGGACCTGACGATGAAACTGTGGATGGTGGCCGTCGGACAGCGCATGCCGGCGTGGGCCGACACGGCCTACGACGACTTCGCCAAACGCTTCCCGCCCGAGATGCGGCTGGAGCTCAAGGCCGTCAAGACCGAGCCTCGCACCCTGGGCAAGCCCGTGGACGCGCTGATGGCGGCCGAGCGGGTGCGCATCGAAACCGCTTTGCCCAAGGGCTGCAGGCGTGTGGTGCTCGATGAGCGGGGGGAGCGGCTTACCACTGTCGCGCTCGCTCAGCGCATGGAGGCCTGGCAGTCCGACGGCCGGGATGTCGCCCTGATCATCGGTGGGCCCGATGGGCTAGACCTAGCCGTGCGCCAGTCGGCCGACGAGAAGATCCGCCTGTCCGACCTGACGCTGCCGCACGCCTTCGTCCGTGTGATGTTGGCGGAAGCGCTGTACCGCGCCTGGTCGGTGATGGTCGGCCACCCCTACCATCGCGAGTGACCCCCGCCGGACCTTCTTTCCATGGCCCCTTGGATCTACCTCGCCTCTCAAAGCCCGCGCCGCCGCCAACTGCTGGACCAGCTCGGTGTGCGGCACGAACTGCTGTTGCCCGATCCCCACGAGGACGCCGAGGCGTTGGAGGCGGAGCACTCAGGCGAGTCTCCGCTGGCCTACGTGCGGCGTGTGACCCTGGCCAAGCTCGATGCGGCCTGCGAACGGTTGTGCCGCGGCGGTCGTCCTGCGGCGCCGATCCTGTGTGCCGATACCACCGTGGCACTGGGGCGGACTATCCTCGGAAAGCCGGCCGATGCGGCCGACGCGCGACGCATCCTCGGGCTGTTGTCCGGGCAGACGCATCGTGTGTTGACGGCGGTGGCTCTGGCACAACCCGACGGTTCCAAGGCGCTGCGGGTGAGTGCTTCGCAGGTGCGTTTCGAGGTGCTGACGCCCGAGCGCATCGACGCCTACGTGGCCAGCGGCGAACCCATGGGCAAGGCGGGGGCGTACGCGATTCAAAGTCAGGCAGGGGCCTGGATCGCACACATCAGCGGCAGCTATTCGGGCATCATGGGTCTGCCTTTGCATGAGACGGCGCTGCTGTTGCGCGCTGCGGGCTGGGCGCTCTGAGCGGGCGGCGCCAAGGGCTGGAGTCACACAACGTGCAGGACATACTGATCAACTGGGCTCCGCAGGAAACCCGCGTGGCCATCGTCGAGAACGGGGCGGTGCAGGAACTGCACCTGGAGCGCACGCTGGAGCGCGGCCAGGTTGGCAACATCTATGCCGGCAAGGTCTCGCGCGTGCTGCCGGGCATGCAGAGCGCCTTCATCGACATCGGTCTGGAGCGCGCAGCCTTTCTGCACGTGGCCGACGTGCACCACAACGGCCACACCGGTCGTGGCCATCACCCTGATGCGCCGCCCACACCGCCCATCGAGAAGCTGGTGTTCGAGGGGCAGACCCTGGTGGTGCAGGTGATCAAGGACGCCATCGGCACCAAAGGGGCTCGACTTTCGACCCAGGTCAGCATTGCTGGACGCCTGCTGGTCTATCTCCCGCAAGACGATCACATCGGCATTTCGCAGAAGATCGGCTCGGCCGAGCATCGTGAGCAGCTTCGTCAGCGTCTGACGGCCTTGATCGGCACGCGCGACACCGGCGGCGGAGGTGGATTCATCCTGCGCACCAATGCCGAGGATGCCGACGACACCGCCTTGGCCGACGACATCGCCTACCTGCGCAAGACCTGGGCACACATTCGCAGTCAGGCCCTCAAGGCCCCACCCGGGACGCTGCTGCACGAGGATCTGAATCTCGGCCTGCGCGTGCTGCGCGATCTGGTCGATGAGCGCACGGCCACCATCCGCATCGACTCGCGCATGCAGTTCGAGGCCATGCGGGAGTTTGGTCAGCAGTACATGCCTGGGGCGGTCAACCGCCTGCAGCACTACAAGGGTGAGCGGCCCATCTTCGACCTGTTCAACATCGACCAGGAGATCGAGAAGGCGCTGTCCCGGCGTGTGGACCTGAAGAGCGGCGGCTATCTGGTGATCGACCAGACCGAGGCGCTGACCACCATCGACGTCAACACCGGCGGCTTTGTCGGTGCGCGCAACTTCGAC
>CAYRBG010000346.1:0-2857 GCA_964422355.1 uncultured Sphaerotilus sp.
AGGTGCGCCCGCGCATGAAGTTCAGGCTCTTGATCTTGATCTTGCTGCGCACCAGGTCGTTGGTGGCTGCACGACCCCAGTCGCCCGCGCTGCTGTCGGATCGGGCCAGTACTTCCAGGTTGTCGTCCAGCGCGCCCATCCAGGGGCCCATTTTCTCTTCCTCGTTGCCGGGCAGGAAGCCGATGTCTTCACCCACAGGCACCGTCACGCGGGTGACGATGATCTCGCTGTAGCGGCGTTCATCGAGCACCTGGCTCAGGCCCGAGGCCAGGGCCATCAGCGTCTTGCCGGTGCCGGCCGTGCCGGTCAGGGTGATGAAGTCGCACTCGGGATCCATCAGCAGGTTGAGCGCAAAGTTTTGCTCCCGATTGCGTGCGGTCACGCCCCACACGGCGTTCTTGGCGTGGGAGTAGTCCTTGAGCGTACGCAGCACGGCGGTCTTGCCGGTGATCTCGACCACCTTGGCGTAGAGCGCGGCATTGCCGGGCGACTCCAGGTAGACGAACTGGTTGACCAGCAGCGACGGCACCAGCGGCCCACTGATGCGGTAGAAGGTGGAGCCGCCTTGCTGCCAGCTCTCCATGGTCTTGCCGTGGCGCTCCCAGAAGTCGGCGGGCAGGGCCAGCACGCCGGTGTAGAGCAGGTCGACGTCGTCGAGGGTCTTGTCGTTGAAGTAGTCCTCGGCGGCCAGACCCAGCGCACGGGCCTTGATGCGCATGTTGATGTCCTTGGACACCAGCACGACTTCTCGGCCCGGGTGCTGCTCGCGCAGTGCGTGGACCACGCCGAGGATCTGGTTGTCGGCCTTGCCTTGAGGCAGACCTGGGGGCAGGCGGAAATCAACGAACGTGGTCTGGAAGTACAGCTTGCCGCCAGCTTCACCATGGCCGGTTTTGGCCAGAGGGATGCCTTCCTCGGGGTTCAGCGCGCTGTCGGCCGCCAATGCATCCAGTTCACGGCTGACCTGTCGGACGTTGCGGGAGACCTCGCTCATGCCTTTCTTGTGGCCGTCGAGCTCTTCCAGCGTGATCATGGGCAGGTAGATGTCGTGCTCGTCGAACCGGAACAGCGACATCGGGTCGTGCATCAGCACGTTGGTGTCGAGCACAAAGAGCTTGGTCGGGCCGGTCGTTGTGACCTTGGAGCGGGCGCGACCGCGCGTCAGCTTCGCTGATGCCGGCTTGTCGATCTTCGGTGCGCTCACGGGTTGCGCGATGGCTGGAAGGGGCGTCAAAGCGGGAGCCGTCGCAGCCGGTGACGTGCGGTCCGTTGCTTCGGTCCGACGGGACTTGGCGCTGCGCGAGGATGCAGAAGTGTTCTGCGGTGGGCGCGAGGATGCGGTCGGATTCGGGGCGGTGGTCGGCTCGATGTTCACAGCCGAAGGCGGTGTGACCTCTTCGGCCGTTGCGGGGGGACGAGGCGCCTTGCTCGGCGTAACCGCGCGGAATTCAGCAGAGGAAAGGCGAGAGCCGCGCTTGGCGGGAGGCTTGGGCAGTGGCATGTCGAGGCAACAAAAAAGCCGCACAGCAAGCTGGGCGGCTTTGGTCTTCAGACAGGGTTACGACGAACCGGCATGAGACCCATTATGCACAGGTGACTCTGTTCATGTGCGGTCGATCCGTCCGGGCGAGGTGTGCATGCCTCACGGAAGGAGGCAGCAATCGCGTTCCGTTTTCAGGCCGCCTGCAGTTCCTGCACGGCCTTGAGCACTTCCTCGACGTGGCCGGCCACCTTGATGCCGCGCCACTCGGCACGCAGCACGCCGGATTTGTCGATCAGGAAGGTGCTGCGCTCGATGCCCTTGACCTTCTTGCCGTACATGATCTTGTTCTTGACCACGCCGAACATGTGGCAGAGCTTTTCCTCCGTGTCTGCCACCAGTTCGAAGGGCAACTCCAGGTTGGCCTTGAACTTGTCGTGCGACGCCATGTTGTCGCGGGATACCCCCAGCACCACCGCACCAGCCGCCACAAATTCAGCGTGGTGATCGCGGAACTGCATCGCTTCGGTGGTACAACCGGGCGTGTTGTCCTTGGGGTAAAAATACAGCACCACGGTCTTGCCCTGCAGGGATTGCGGGGTGACCTTCACTCCTCCGGTGGCCTGTGCATCAAATTCCGGTAGGGCTTTGTTGAGTACGGGCGTCATGCAGGTTTGTATCTTGTTGGTGTGCACGGGACATGCACAATCGAGTGATTATAAATCGTGGTGATTTGACGGGGCGTTAAGCCGCATCGCTCGATCGCTCCAACAGGAACGCGCCTACGGCTTTGCGCCCCTCGGACACCAGAATGTTGTAGGTCCGGCACGCGGCCTGGGTGTCCATTGTCTCCAAACCGACGCCCCTCTCGATGAGGCTCCGGTACATCGCCGGCGGCACGAAGCGCAGCCGGGGGCCGCTGCCGAAGACGACCAGCTCCGGGTTCAGGTCCAGCAGAGCTTCGAAATGTGCCGGGGTCAGGGCGTCAAAGGCATCCACCGTCCAGGGGCGCACTTCGCCTTGTGCGGGCACCAGCACGCTCTGGCGCCATGGCTGACCCGCAATGCGGAGCTCGTCGGGTGTGTAGGCTTGGACGGCGTTGAGTCCGGTCAGAGATTCGGGCTGGAATTTCACGGGGTGGGTGTCCGGGGCTGTGATGAGGGGTTGCCGATGAATGGCGACTGGACCGCTAGAATTTTAGCTTTTGCCCTTCTTGCATCTGGCGAGCGGGGAATCGACCGAGGAATTCCGTGCTCAAGACCGTTGCCAAGTCCAGCAAGCTCGCGAACGTCTGCTACGACATTCGCGGCCCGGTGCTGGAGAAAGCCCGCCAGATGGAAGAAGAGGGGCAGAAGATCATCAAGCTCAACATCGGCA
>CAYRBG010000347.1:0-2856 GCA_964422355.1 uncultured Sphaerotilus sp.
CCGCGGCCACAGGAAATGCGCATCCCCCCGGTACTCCGGCGCCACCCAGTCGCTCACCGAGAAGAAGGCCCGGCTCTGCGCATCCTGCGCTTCCATCACGCGCTCGCTGGCCTTCAGGCTCACGCCGGCCAGATCGAACCAGCTGTTGTCCGCACGCAGCGCGATCCGCCCCTGAATTCGGGATGCCGTGCCCGTCAACTCGCTGTTGCGCGCATCGATGGCCACATCGGTGCTGACGACGGCGCTGTCATCGAGGGTGGCCTGTGCGTCCCGCAACACCAGTCGGCCGATCTGTGCGTTTTCGATGCGGACTTGGCGGCAGCCCTGCAGGGTCAGGCTCTCGAAGCGCCCGCTGTAGCGCACGTCGTTCTGGGACTCGCACGCCACATGGCCCTGGTTGGGCAAGGAAGCCGCTGCAGTGCCGGGAGCCTTGGCATTTGAGGCCGGCGGCGTGCCGGAAAGCGCTTCCAGCAGCAGGCGGTTGAATTCGCCGGGCCGTTCGGCCATCGGGGTGTGGCCGGTGCCGGCCATCACCTGCAGGCGCGCTTGCGGCAGGCGGGCGGCCAGCAGTCGGCCGGTGCGCAAGGGTGCGATGCGGTCGTCCTGGCCCCAGATCAAGGTGGTGGGCGCGGTGGTCTCGCGGATCGCCGAGCTGAAGTCGTTTTCCACCAGGGTGACGGCCGCATCCGTCTGGATCATTCCGCCCAGGAGCATCTTGCGCACACCAGGATTGAGCATGAGCCAGGGCAGAAAGTCGTAGCGCCCGTCGTTGCCCAGGAACAGGTACGACCCCAGGTCACGCACCCGACCCGAGGCCCGGCTGAGCAAGGCATCCAAAGGAGAAATACCGATGGTGGGCAAGGTCTGCGACGCCATGTGGCGCATGAACACCGGCTTGAGCAGGATACCAGCCGCGTCCACCAGCACCAGGCGGTCCACCTGCCGCGGATGCTTGTGCGCCATGTGCAGGGCCACGGCCCCACCCAGCGAATGCCCCACGACGTGCACCCGCCGATCCGGCGCCACCCGAGCAGCCAGCTCGGCCAACTCGCGCCCCAGAGCATCGAACGAATACGCACTGGCCGGCGGCGGTGAAGCGCCAAACCCCGGGAGGTCCACGGTCACGACCTGAAACCGACGCGCCAGGACCTGCACCGGCTCGGCCCAGTCGGTGTGGGCGTTCTGTCCCAGGCCGTGGATGAGCAACACCACCGGCACATCGGGACCCACCCCAGCCGGCCCCACTCGACCGATGAACAGGGCCTGTCCGTCGCTCAACACCTGGCACTCGTAACGCAGCCCGGTCACCCGCACCGGCAAAGCGGGCGGTTGCCCCGAGGCGGCCGCAGCCGAGCGGTCTACGCAAGGCGACTCGACAGCGGCGGCGCGGGGCTCATCCGCCAGGGCCGCAACACTCCCGGTGGCCAAGCCAAGAACCAGGGAAACGATGCGGCTCAGGCTCATCCCTTCCGGCCCACTTCACCGACGGGCCGACACCAGGGAGAACATCGCTCCCTGAGGATCCTGACAATTGGCGATGTACATCGGCCCGGGAACCTCCATCGGACCATTGCCCACCCGGCCACCGGCTTGAACCACACGTTCCATCGCCGCATCCAGCCCATCCACGTTGAAGTAGAACCCCCAGCACGGCACAGGAATGTGCGGCATCTTGGTCATGATGCCGCCCACCGGTTCGCCGCCGGTCGCGAACAGGCGGTAGACGCCGTTCGGTCCCATGTCCATGTCTTGCGCCACGGTCCAGCCGAACATCTGGGCGTACCAGTCGAAGGCCTTCAGACCATCGGCGGCGTAGAGCTCATTCCAGCCGACGAGGCCGGGCGTGCCGGGGGCTGCCGTGGGCATGGCTTCGGTGCTGAAGGGCTTGAACAGGATGAACACGGCCCCTTGCGGATCGGCCGCCACGGCAAAGCGCCCGACGTTGGGGATGTCGGACGGCGCGCACTTGATCTCGCCACCGGTGGTCTGCACCCGTGCCGACGCCGCGTCGACGTCGTCCACGCCGATGTAGCCCTGCCAATGCGCCGGCACGCCACAGGCCGCCACATCGGCCGGCATCGCCATGATGCCGCCCATGCCGACGGTACCCACTGACAGCACCGTGTAATCGTTGCCGCCGGGAAAGTCCTGCATGTTCCAGCCAATGACCTGGGCATAAAAGGCCTTGGCCGCGGCCACGTCGGTGGTCATGAGGTCGTGCCAGACAAACGGTGCGGGGGTCGTGCTCATGGTGACTCTCCTTGGTGGGGACGCCGAGCGCAGACTCGGGCGCCAGGGATCGCGCAAACGAGGCGCCCACCCTAACATGAACACTGTGATCACTTGACCCCACTGCACCATGGCCGCCGAAGGACACTCCGACACCCTTGACACCCCCGCCCCCGACTTCGCCCTGCCCGGCGTGGACGGCCGCACCTGGACGCTGGCCGACTGCCGCGGCCCTCGGGGCCTGCTCGTGGTCTTCATGTGCAACCACTGCCCCTATGTGCACGCCATCCGCGAACGCCTGGTGCGCGACGCGAAGGAACTGCTGGCCCTGGGGGTCGGTGTCGTCGGCATCAACGCCAACGACCCGCAGGCCTACCCCGAGGACGCCTTCGACCGCATGAAGGAACTCGCTCAGGAATGGGCCTTGCCCTTCCCCTACCTGTTCGATGCCACCCAGGAGGTGGCCCGCGCCTACGACGCTGTGTGCACGCCGGACTTCTTCGGCTTCAATGCCGAGGGACGACTTCAATACCGCGGGCGCCTGGATGCCTCGCGGCGGGAAACGGCGCCCCCCGATGCCAAGCGCGAGCTGTTCGAAGCCATGAAGCACATTGCAGAGACTGGTCA
>CAYRBG010000348.1:0-2843 GCA_964422355.1 uncultured Sphaerotilus sp.
AGGCCGAAGCCCAGGCCCTGGCGCAACTGGAGCGCGTGCACATCGCCGAGCAGGCGCAAAAGTTTCCGCTGCAGCTCTCGGGCGGACAACAGCAGCGCGTGGCCATCGCCCGTGCGCTGTGCCTGGCGCCGCAGATCCTGCTGTTCGACGAGCCCACCTCCGCGCTAGACCCCGAGATGATCCACGAGGTGCTGGACGTGATGACCGAACTGGCCGGCCAGGGCATCACCATGGTCTGCGTCACCCACGAGATGGGATTTGCCCGATCGGTGGCCGACCGGGTGGTGTTCATGGATCAGGGGCAGATTGTGGAGGTGGGGGAGCCCAATACCTTCTTCCATCGGCCAAGAACGGAGCGAGCTCGGGGTTTCTTGGACAAGATATTGGGACACAGCGGGCCGTGATCAGCCATTAGTTTGGCGCCGATGCTGCCGCATCCGGCTCAGGCATTTTCATCCGCAAGCAGCCTTCCAAAATACCTTTTGATTGGCATACATCATATTTTTGTGCCACAGCATAGATAAAGTCAGCACAGGCGCGACGCATGCGCCCGGTTTCCTCATTGATCCTCGATCTTTTACTCCCCGACCACCCGATATCATTCAACGAACCATCAGGCTTAATCATTGCGTGGTAAACCATCTCATAAGCGCCATATTCACCCTTGCCATTGGGCGAGCCGACTGGCATTTCAACACAAGCAGCCACAGGCTCTTGCATAGCCGGCGCGACGGGAATAACAAAGCTGTACAAAGGCGCTGCCTTATCTGAATTTTCAGAACGCGGCAACTGCACCACCGCTGCTCGGGTTACGCGCCTCTCATATACAACAGGAGTTTCCTCTTTACTCGGATTAATCATATCATCCAAAGCAAGGCTCGCAGCAGCCACAGTAGGCTCGATCACTTTTAGCACATATTCATTGATCTCCCGTTTATTTTTTCCTTGTGTCATCAAACGTTTTTCAGCAACATCAAACATTTTCAAGCTTAATTTCGGAGAGTAGCTCATCCCCGGCGCCGTAAGCAAGGGGTGCTTCGACATATCAACGGGTGCAACGGAAGCTGTTTGAGTTTGCGCCACAGCCGGAAAAGCCACAACCAGAACCAAGATTGCACGAATAACGTTTGCGAAACACATACCGATACCCCCAGTCATTGAATGAATTTTTCGATCATACAGCTCGGGCCGAGGCGCCAAGTGTCGGCCCGACTTACTGCGGGGCATCCCCTTGCGCACCAAGCCCATCGTTCTCCGCACACCTGCGCCACCCCTTCATCGCCCCGCATGGACGTCACCAGCCGCCCAAACCGCGCACAGCCCTGGCAGCAGCTCTGGTGCACGCGCGCAACCGCACGCTCCAGCCAGGACAGGCAGCGGTCTTCTACTGGCGCCAACAGGCAGGAGGGCTTGAACAAGAGGTGCAGGGCGGCCCCCCGGATCAGCCAACGGTCGATCACCACCCGTACAATCGCCGTACACTGAGGGCATTTTTCGCAAACCCTGAGAGGCTGCCATGCTGAACCCCACGATTGAACCGGCCGAAAAGGCGCGCACGGCCCGTCTGGAAGCCCGCATCACCACCGACCAGAAGGCGGTGCTGGTGCGCGCCGCCACGCTCGCCGGCCGGACCTTGAGCGAGTTCGTGGTGGTCAGCGCGCAGGAGGCGGCCGCCAAGGTCATCCAGGAGCACGAGGCCCTTCGCTTGAGCCGTGCCGATCAGATCGCCTTCGTGAATGCACTGCTCGACCCGCCTGCCCCTGCCGATCGCCTGCGCCAGGCGGCAGCCGACTATCGTCGTCAGATGGGGCTGTGATTGGCAGTACAAGCCGCCACTTTCCGCATTGAGCCTCTCAGCAAGGCCCACGATCGCAACGACTTCGCGTGTGGTGCGCAAAAGCTCGACCGCTACCTGAAACAGCAGGCCCGGCAGGATGCGGACAAGCGCGTGGCCGCCGCATTTGTGCTGGTGGCACCTCCCGCCAGCCGGGTTCTGGGTTACTACACACTGTCGGCCTCGACCGTCACCGTCGACGAGTTGCCGGTCGGTCTGGCCAGGAAAGTTCCCCGCTACCCGTTGCTTCCGGTCATCCTCTTGGGCCGGCTGGCGGTCGACGTCCAACTCAAGGGCCAGAAACAGGGAGAGTTCCTGCTGATGGATGCCCTGCGCAGGAGCCTGGAAGCCGCTTCACTGATCGGTGCGATGGCCGTGTTGGTGGACGCCAAGAACGAAGCCGCCGAAGCCTTTTACAAGCACTTCGGCTTCACGCCACTGACGGAACAACCGGCCCGACTGTTTCTGTCGATGAAAACGGTAGCCGAGCTGTTCGGCTGACGCGTCCACTCACCGACGATGTGAACGTCACAGCCACCACCAACGAAAAACCCGGCCATGCCGGCCGCAAAGAAGGAATCGCTGCACACGCACAGGCCCTGCCGGTGCCGTCAGCCCGCACATGACCGACGCTCAATACACGACCCTGCCCCAGTGGCCCCACGCTTACCCTGCCAGCGGCGCCAGTGCCACTCTGAAACTCCTCAACGAGGATTTCATCGTCACCGAGCTGCCGCTGCAGTTGCCCTCCGGTGAGGGCGAGCACATCTGGCTGGACGTCGAAAAGAACGGCTCCAACACCGTCTTCGTGGCGCAGCAACTGGCCGAGGCTGCTGGCGTCCAGGAGAAGGACGTGGGTTATGCCGGCCTCAAGGACCGCTACGCCGTCACCCGGCAGTGGTTCAGCATCTACTTTCCGAGCGGAAAGACCGGCGAGACGCCCGACCTGACGCTGCTCCAGCACCCGGAATTCAAGGTGCTGAGCCAGAGCCGCCACGTCAAGAAGCTG
>CAYRBG010000349.1:0-2837 GCA_964422355.1 uncultured Sphaerotilus sp.
CGCCTGCGCGCCGGCGGCCTGGCCAGCATCAACGTGACGATGCTGACCTACCCCAGGAACCTCGAGGGCTCGATCACCGTGCTGGGCGAGAAGGGCACCGTGCGCATCGGCGGCGTGGCCGTCAACGAGATCCAGCACTGGGAATTCGACGAGAAGCGCCCCGAGGACGAGCAGATCGCCGCGGCCAGCTACGCCACGACCTCGGTCTACGGCTTCGGTCACCCGCTCTACTACGACAACGTGATCAACACGCTGCGCGGTGAGGCGCATGCGGAGGTGGACGGTTATTCCGGCCTGCGCTCGCTGGAAGTGCTGATTGCCGGATACCGCAGTGCGCGCGACGGCGTGCGGGTAGGGCTGCCGCTGGTGTTCTGACGCCACCGCCCTCCCCCACGCTTCACACCCACGTCCCGTCCAAGGAGAGCCCCATGACCGCACCCGCCTGGCACCACGACTCCGCCATCATCGACGAGGGCGCCCAGATCGGCGACGGCACCAAGGTCTGGCACTTCAGCCACGTCTGCGGCGGCGCGCGCATCGGCGCGGGGTGTTCGCTGGGGCAGAACGTGTTCGTCGGCAACGACGTGGTCATCGGCTCGAACGTGAAGATCCAGAACAACGTGTCGGTGTACGACGCGGTGGTGCTGGAGGACGACGTGTTCTGCGGCCCGAGCGCCGTGTTCACCAACGTCTACAACCCGCGCTCGGCGGTCTCGCGCAAGCACGAGTACCTGAAGACGGTCGTGAAGCGCGGCGCCACGCTGGGTGCGAACTGCACCATCGTCTGCGGCACGACCGTGGGCGAATACGCCTTCATCGGCGCGGGCAGCGTGATCAACCGCGACGTGCCGGCCTACGCACTGATGGTGGGCGTGCCGGCGCGGCGCATCGGCTGGATGAGCCGGCACGGCGAGCGCCTGAGTCTGGCCGTGCGCGGCGAGGGTGAAGCAAGTTGCCCGGCCACAGGAGAGCGCTACCGCCTGCATGGCGAGACCGTGATTCGCCTCGAACCCTGAGCGCCACTTGGCGACACTGCCCCTTGCCCCTCTGACGGATCCGCCCCGGCCCCAACCCTCCATGCAATTCATCGACCTCAAGGCCCAGTACGCCGCCCTCAAGTCCGACATCGACGCGCGCATCCACGCGGTGCTCGACCACGGCCAGTACATCATGGGCCCCGAGGTCAAGGAGCTGGAAGCGGCGCTGGCGGCCTACACCGGAGCGAAGCACTGCGTCACCGTCTCCAGCGGCACCGAGGCGCTGCTGATCGCGCTGATGGCGCTGGGCATCGGGCCGGGCGACGAGGTCATCACCTCGCCCTTCACCTTTGCCGCCACCGGCGAGGTGATCGCGCTGCTGGGCGCCGTGCCGGTGTTCGTCGACATCGAGCCCGACACCTGCAACCTGGACGTCTCGCTCGTCGAAGCCGCGATCACGCCGCGCACCAAGGCCCTGATGCCCGTGAGCCTGTACGGCCAGACCGCCGACATGGCCGAGCTGAACGCCATCGCCGCGCGCCACGGGCTGCCGGTGATCGAGGACGCCGCGCAGAGCTTCGGCGCGCGCTACCGCGGCACGCCCAGCGGCCACCTGTCCACCTTCGGCTGCACCAGCTTCTTCCCGAGCAAGCCGCTGGGCTGCTACGGCGACGGCGGCGCGCTGTTCACCGACGACGATGCGCTGGCCCAGGCCGCCCGCGAGATCCGCGTGCACGGCCAGAGCGCGCGCTACACCCACACCCGCATCGGCGTGGGCGGGCGCATGGACACGCTGCAGTGCGCCGTCGTGCTGGCCAAGCTGCCGCGCTTCGAGTGGGAACTGCAGCGGCGCCACGACCTGGGCGCGCGCTACCACCGCCTGCTGGAGCCGCTGACCGCGCTCGGTCTGGAACTGCTGACTGTGCGCTCGGACCGCGACTGCGTCTGGGGCCAGTACACCGTCTTCGTGCCCCAGCGCGAGAAGGTGCAGGCCGCGCTGCAGGCCGCCGGCATCCCGACCGCCGTGCACTACCCCAAGCCGCTGCACCACCAGGCCGCCTACGCCGCCTACGCCAGCGCCGACGCCTGCCCGAACAGCGTGGCCGCCGCCCAGCGCGTGATGAGCCTGCCGATGAGCCCGGACCTGTCCGAGGCCGATCAAGACCGCGTGGTGGCCGCGCTGGACGAGGCGCTGCGCTCGCTGTCGCCCGCCGCCTGACCTTCAGGCGGGACCGGTGCTGCGCTCCATCCTGACGCTGCTGGCCGGGGGCGCGCTGGCCCAGGCCCTGCCGCTGCTGCTGGGGCCGCTGCTCACGCGGCTGTATACGCCGGAGGAGTTCGGGGCCTTTCACCTGTTCTCAGCCGTGGCGGTGAACCTGTCGGTGGTGGCCTGTGCGCGCTACGAGTTCGCACTGCCCCTGGTCCAGCACGAGCAGGAAGCGCGCGACCTGCGGCGGCTGTCGCGCCGCATCCTGCTGCTGACGACCCTGCTGTCTACGCTGGGGGGCATCGGCTGGGGCTGGATGTCGGGGTTGGTGTGGCCGCTCTGGCTCGGACCGGCCGTGGGCGTGGCGGGCGCCCTGTCGCTGGCCACGATGGACGCGACGCGTCAGCAGGCCTTCCGCCCGCTGGCCTGGGCGCGCGTGGTGCAGTACGCCGGGGCGGCGGCGCTTCAGGTGCTGGTCGGGCTGTGGAGCCACGTCGGAGCCCTCGGACTCGTCGTGGCGCCGGCCCTGACCCAGGCCTTGGCGGCCATGCTCCTGCGCCGCCGCCAGCCCGCTTCGGCTTCGGCTTCGGCTTCGGCTTCGGCATCGGCATCGGCATCGGCATCGGAAGCCGCAGCATCGCCCGCAGCGCGGA
>CAYRBG010000350.1:0-2837 GCA_964422355.1 uncultured Sphaerotilus sp.
CTTGTGCCGACATCAGTGCAGTGAAGCGGTCGAACAGGTAGGCAATGTCGTGGGGGCCGGGCGAGGCTTCCGGGTGGCCCTGGAAGCAGAACGCGGGCTTGTCGGTGCGGGCCAGGCCCTGCAGCGTGCCATCAAACAGGCTGATGTGCGTGGGGCGCAGATTCGCGGGCAACGTGTCGGCATCCACCGCAAAACCGTGGTTCTGGCTGGTGATCGACACCCGGCCGGTGTCCAGATCCTTGACCGGGTGGTTCGCACCGTGGTGACCGAACTTCATCTTGAAGGTTTTCGCACCCGAAGCCAGCGCCATGATCTGGTGACCCAGGCAGATGCCGAAGGTCGGGATGCCGGTCTCGATCAGTTCCTTGGCGGCGGCAATCGCGTAGTCGCAGGGCTCCGGATCGCCCGGGCCGTTGGACAGGAAGATGCCGTCCGGGTTGTGTTTCAGCACTTCCGCAGCCGGGGTCTTGGCGGGAACCACGGTGACCTTGCAGCCGCGCTCGGCCAGCATGCGCAGGATGTTGCGCTTGACGCCGAAGTCGTAGGCCACGACGTGGAAACGGGGCTCGGCCTGGGCGCCGAAGCCCGGCCTGCCGTCGGCGCCGAAGAGCTTCCACTCGGTTTCGGTCCAGACATGCGGCTCGGCACAGGTGACGACCTGAGCCAGATCCTGGCCGGCCATGCTCGGGGCCTGGCGGGCGGCGGCCACGGCTGCGTCGATGTCGGCCTGGGTGACTTCGGCACCTGCGGCCAAACCCACGATGCAACCGTTCTGGGCACCCGTGGTGCGCAGGATGCGGGTCAGGCGACGGGTGTCGATGTCGGCGATGGCGACCGTGCCTTCGCGCTCCAAGTACTGCGACAGCGTCAGCGACTGACGGAAGTTGGACGAACGGACGGGCAGATCCTTGATGATCAGACCGGCGGCATGGACTTTCGAGGCTTCGACATCCTGCTCGTTGACGCCGTAGTTGCCGATGTGCGGATACGTCAGCGTGACGATCTGGCGGCAGTAGCTCGGGTCGGTGAGGATTTCCTGATAGCCGGTGAGGGAGGTGTTGAACACCACTTCACCGACCGTGCGACCGGCAGCGCCGATCGAGGTGCCAAGAAAGACCGTGCCGTCTGCGAGTGCGAGGATAGCGAGGGGCAGGACGGGCAGCACGGGAACTCCGGATGGTGCGCACGGCATTCCCACCGACACGAGACCCGTTCCCAAAGGGATCGGCCACGTGCCGCCGGCCCCCTCCGAGGGAGCCATGCGCGAACGCGACCGGCGCGCTCGCGCTTGTCAGGCAATGCGGGTCAAACCCGAACCTGAAGGCGATGTAGGTGGGAGACGCAGTGCGTCGTTGTTGGCGGATAAACCGAACAATTATAGCCGTGACCTTTGTCGCAGGCTGCGCAAACCGCGCTCAGTACTCATCGCCTCCGTACGCACCAGGCGCAAGGTTCTCGAACTTGGTCAAGGGCTTGAGGAACGCCAGCTTGACGGTACCGACGGGTCCATTCCGCTGTTTGCCGATGATGATCTCGGCCACCCCCGGCTCCTTGGACTCTTTGTTGTAGTACTCGTCCCGGTAGATGAACATGATGACGTCGGCATCCTGCTCGATGGCGCCCGACTCGCGCAGGTCGGACATCATGGGGCGCTTGTCGGTGCGGGTTTCAACCGAGCGGTTGAGCTGCGACAGCGCGATCACCGGACAGCGCAACTCCTTGGCCAGGGCCTTCAGACCCCGGGAGATTTCCGACAGCTCGGTGGCCCGGTTCTCACCCGCACTCGCCGAGGAGCCCGACATCAGTTGCAGGTAGTCAATGATGATCAGACCCAGCTGACCACACTGGCGCGCTTGGCGCCGACAGCGGGCACGCAGTTCCGTCGGGCTCAGCGCCGGCGTCTCGTCGATGAAGAGACTGACGTTGCGCATGCGATCCACCGCCTCGGACAGCCGGCTCCACTCGTCGTCGCGCAAGGCACCCGTGCGCAAGTGCTGCTGATCCACCCGGGCAATCGAGCCGACCATCCGCAACGCGAGCTGGGAGGCCCCCATTTCCATCGAGAACACGACAACCGGCAAGCCCTCGTTGACCGCCACGTTCTCACCGATGTTGAGCGCAAACGCGGTCTTACCCATCGACGGCCGCGCCGCCAGGATGATCAAGTCCCCTGGCTGCAGACCTGCGGTCATGCGGTCCATGTCCACAAAACCCGTGGGCACCCCGGTCACGTCACCCGCACCGTTTTCCGCCAGTTCCTGCACCCGGTCGATCAGCTGAACCACCAACTGGTCCATCGACTGAAAGCCCTGCTTGTTGCGAGAACCCTCTTCGCCGATCTTGAAGATCTTGCCCTCGGCATCGTCCAGGATGTCGGAGACCGCCTTGCCCTGCGGATTAAGGGCGTTGGTGGCAATCTCATCGCTCGCCGCCACCAGCTTGCGCAGGATGGCCCGGTCGCGGACGATCTCGGCGTAGCGCCGCAGGTTGGCGGCGCTCGGCACACTCTGCGCCAAGGCATTGAGGTAGGCCAACCCCCCCACCTCGTCCGACTTGCCCAGGTTCTGCAACTGCTCGAAGACGGTGATCACGTCCGCGGGCTTGTTGGCCGCGATCAGGGTCATGATCGCCGTGTAGATCAGGCGATGCTCATGACGGTAAAAGTCGTCGTCCTTGAGCAGGTCACCGGCGCGATCGGAGGCGCTGTTGTCCAGCAACAGCCCCCCCAACACGCTCTGCTCGGCCTCCACGGAATGCGGGGGCACGCGCAATCGCGCCACCTCGGCGTCGGGAATGGTGGGGAAATCAGGGTAACCAGGGTACGTCAAAGCCATGGG
>CAYRBG010000351.1:0-2812 GCA_964422355.1 uncultured Sphaerotilus sp.
TGCCCGAAGGCAGCGTGCGCGTGCTGCGCGACCCCACGCGCGGCGGCCTGGCCACGACGCTCAACGAGATCGCCCGCCAGTCCGGCGTGGGCGTGATGCTGGACGAGGCCACCATTCCGGTGAAGCCGCAGGTGGAGGCCGCCTGCGAGCTGCTGGGGCTGGATCCGCTCTACGTGGCCAACGAGGGCAAGGCCATCGTCGTCTGCGCCGCAGAGGTGGCTGAGCAGGCGTTGTCGGTGCTGCGCGCCCACTCGCTCGGCGCAGACGCGGCGCGCATCGGAACCGTTACCGAAGACCCGCACCACTTCGTGCAGATGACCACCCGCTTCGGCGGCCGTCGCGTGGTGGACTGGCTCAGCGGCGAGCAGTTGCCGCGGATCTGCTGAACCGGCATCGCCCCGTCAGGAGGGGCCATCCTGAGCCGCACACCCTGCGGTCAGGCCGGACCCAAACTGCCGCTCAAGGGTGAACCGATCCGGCGCTGAGGCCCTTGCCGGTGACCAGACTGCGCCAATGGGCCGCCTCAGGCCGGCCACACAGGTCGCGCACCAGGGGCATGACGGTCTGCAGCCGCTGCGTCGCCACGTCCGTCATCAGCTCACCCAGCCCGAACGACTCTCCGCGCACGCAAAGCACAAACGCCGGCGGCGGCTCGGCACCGTGGACCTGCCGGTAGACCGCCAGCACGGCCTCGGGCAACAGGGCGTGGGTGGACGCCGTGAAGGTGCCTTCCGGCTGGGCCTCGTAGAAGACGTAGGGCGCAGGGGTCTGTGTGCCGGCATCGAGGAACAGCACGAGATCCGCCCCCACCATGTCGAGCGCATGCTCGATCTGAAGCTGGAAGTCCTCGATCGTCTCGACCCCCGGGAGCGCTGCGGCCTCCAGATCGGCCAGCAACAGGGGTCCGATGGCATCGTCGCCCCGGCTGGTGTTGCCCCAGCCGAAGACGACGACCTTGGGTGAGCGCGCCTCGGCCTCGCTCAAGCCGCACCTTCCATGTTGCGGCGGCGGCGCTGCAGCAGCGCGCCGTCCGGCGCCACCAGATCCACCTCCAGCGGCATCTTGCCCAGCGCGTGCGTGGCGCAGCTCAGGCAGGGGTCATAGGCACGGATGGCCACCTCGATGTGGTTCAGCAGCCCTTCGGTCACCTCGCGGCCGTCGAAGAAGGTGCGCGCCACGTGGCGAATCGCCTCGTTCATCGCCTGGTTGTTGTTGGTGGTGGAGACGATCAGGTTGCAGAACTTGACGAGGTCGTCCTCGCCGACGCGGTAGTGGTGGAACAGCGTGCCGCGCGGGGCCTCGATGACACCCACCGCTTCTTCCTGGCGCGGACCGAAATCGGCCATCAGATCGGTACCGAGGATCTCCGGATCGTCCAGCAGGTCGCGGATCAGCTCGGCGCTGTGCAGCACCTCGATCAGGCGCGCCCAGTGGTAGAGCAACGTGCCGTGCGGGGGGCGTCCGCCGCCCACGGCCATCATCTCGGTGCGCTCGCGGTTGGCCAGCTCGGTCGAGAGGTGGCTGGCCGCGGCCACGCGCGCGAGCGGGCCGACGCGATACCAGCCCTTTTCCTCGCCCAGCGAGCGCAGGTGCGGGAACTTCATGTACGACCAGGGCTTGGCCTGTTCGTCGATGTACTCCTCGTAGCGCGAGTAATCGACGTGGTCGAACAGGACCTTGCCGTCGGCGTCGGTGGCGCGCAGGCCGCCGTGATAAAAGTCCAGCGCGCCGGACGCGTCCACCAGCCCCATCAAGTTGGAATCGAACTCACCGAAGCGGTTGTAGAACTCCGGTTGGGTGAGGTGCATCTGCTTGACCAGATCCACGGCACCCTTGGACCACGCGATCATCTGGTCCACATCTCGGCGCAGTTCATCGCGCTCGGCGACCGTCAGCGCCTTGTTCATGCCGCCGGGGATGGCGCCCGTGCCGTGGATGCGCTTGCCGCTGGTGTGTCGGATCACCTCCTGGCCGAACTTGCGCAGCAGGATGCCCTGCTTGGCGATCTCCGGATGCTGCTCGGCCACGGTGATGATGTGGCGCTTGGTGAAGTCGCTGTCGAAGCCCAGCAACAGATCCGGCGAGCACAGGTGGAAGAAGTGCAGCGCATGGCTCTGCAGGATCTGCCCGTAATGCATCAGGCGGCGCAGCTTCTCGGCCGTGGGCGGAATCTGCTTGGCGCCGGCAATGATGTCCATCGCTTTGACGGCCGCGAGGTGGTGCGACACCGGGCAGATGCCGCACAGGCGCTGCACCGTCACCGGCACTTCCCAGAACGGCCGGCCTTCGATGAAGACCTCGAAGCCTCGGAACTCGACGATGTGCAGGCGCACTTGGTGCACCTTGTTGTCGTCGTCGAGCAGCAGCGTGACCTTGCCGTGGCCTTCGACGCGGCTGACCGG
Organism: uncultured Sphaerotilus sp.; assembly: GCA_964422355.1. GTDB lineage: Bacteria > Pseudomonadota > Gammaproteobacteria > Burkholderiales > Burkholderiaceae_C > Sphaerotilus. The sequence goes on from CAYRBG010000351.1 coordinate 2,403, forward strand.
ATCGATGGCGACGCGTCGCAGCTTCTCGGGATGGGCGGCTGTTTCCAGTTCAAACATGGGTTCTCTCCCTCAATCGAAGCGCAGCAGGCCGTGTTCCAGTCGCGGCATGCGCCCGGCAATCAGGTCGGTCAGGAACTTCCAGATGGCGTCGCCCGAAGGTGGGCAGCCGGGGATGAAGTAGTCGATGCGCACGACCTCGTTGATCGGGTGCACCTGGTTGAGCAGCAGCGGCAGCTCGGGGTCGTTGGGCACCTGGTGTTTTCCGACGCCGCGGTCGCAGTAGACCCGTGTCAGGCACTCGGTGACGTCGAGGTTGTTGCGGCTGGCGGGCAGGCCGCCGTTGACCGCACAGGCACCGAGTGCCACGAGGATCTTGCAGTTGGCGCGGAACTCGCGCAGCACGTGCACGT
>CAYRBG010000352.1:0-2808 GCA_964422355.1 uncultured Sphaerotilus sp.
CGCCGTCGATGCTGTTATCGGAGTTCGAGGGCAAGGCCGCGGCCGACCACACCGCCGGTGACGTGAAGTACCACATGGGCTTCTCGAGCGACGTGATGACCCCGGGCGGCCCGATGCACCTGACGCTCGCGTTCAACCCGTCGCACCTCGAGATCATCAACCCGGTGGTCGAAGGTTCGGTGTACTCGCGCCAGGTTCGCCGGGGCGACGAGCACAAGAGCCAGGTCCTGCCGGTGCTCATCCACGGCGACGCGGCCGTGGCCGGCCAGGGTGTCAACCAGGAGATGCTCAACTTCTCGCAGACCCGCGGCTACGGCACGGGCGGCACGGTGCACCTGGTCGTCAACAACCAGATCGGCTTCACCACCTCCGATCCGCGCGACACCCGCTCCACGCTGTACTGCTCGGACATCGTCAAGATGATCGAGGCGCCGGTGCTGCACGTGAACGGCGACGATCCGGAAGCCGTGGTGCTGTGCACGCAGCTGGCCATGGACTATCGCCAGCAGTTCAAGAAGGATGTCGTGGTCGACATCGTGTGCTTCCGCAAGCTGGGCCACAACGAGCAGGACACCCCCTCGCTGACCCAGCCGCTGATGTACAAGACCATCGCCAAGCACCCCGGCACGCGCAAGCTGTACGGCGACAAGCTGGTGAACCAGGGCACCCTGGCCGCCGGTGAGCCGGAAGAGCTGGTCAAGGCCTACCGCGCCGCGATGGATGCGGGTCGCCACACCGTCGATCCGATCCTGCCGAACGTCAAGAGCAAGTACGCGATCGACTGGTCGCCTTACCTGGGCAAGAAGTTCACCGACTCCGCCGACACAGCGCTGCCGGTCTCCGAGATCAAGCGTCTGGCCGAGAAGATCACGACCATCCCGTCGACCTTCAAGGTGCACCCGCTGGTCGAGAAGGTGATCGCCGACCGTGCGGCCATGGGCCGCGGCGAGATCAACGTCGACTGGGGCATGGGCGAACACCTGGCCTACGCTTCGCTGGTGTCGGCCGGTTTCCCGGTGCGTCTGTCCGGTGAAGACTGCGGTCGCGGCACCTTCGTGCATCGCCACGCCGTGCTGCACGACCAGAACCGCGAGAAGTTCGACGAAGGCATCTACATCCCGCTGCAGCACGTCTCCGAGAACCAGGCTCCGTACGTCGTCATCGACTCGATCCTGTCGGAAGAAGCGCTGCTGGGCTTCGAGTACGGCTACGCCGGCTCCGCGCCCGAGACGCTGACCATCTGGGAAGCCCAGTTCGGCGACTTCGCCAATGGTGCCCAGGTCGTGATCGACCAGTTCATCGCTTCCGGTGAAGTGAAGTGGGGTCGCGCCAACGGTCTGGTCATGATGCTGCCGCACGGCTACGAAGGCCAGGGTCCTGAGCACAGCTCGGCGCGCATCGAGCGCTTCATGCAGCTGGCCGCGGACAACAACATGCAGATCGTGCAGCCGACCTCGGCCAGCCAGATCTTCCATGTGCTGCGTCGCCAGATGGTGCGCAACTTCCGCAAGCCGATGGTGATCTTCACGCCGAAGTCCCTGCTGCGCAACAAGGACGCCACCTCGCCGCTGACCGAGTTCACCAAGGGTGAATTCAAGACGGTGATCGGAGAGCAGAACGCCGACATCGTGGCCGACAAGGTCAAGCGCGTGGTGGCCTGCTCGGGCAAGGTCTACTACGACCTGATCAAGAAGCGCGAGGAGAAGAAGGCTTCCGACGTGGCCATCATCCGCGTCGAACAGCTCTATCCGTTCCCTCACCGCGTCTTTGCGAACGAGCTGAAGAAGTATCCCAACCTGGCCGAGGTCGTCTGGTGCCAGGACGAGCCGCAGAACCAGGGCCCCTGGTTCTTCGTGCAGCACTACATCTTCGAGAACATGGTGGACGGGCAGAAGCTCGGCTACGCCGGCCGTCAGCCCTCGGCCTCGCCGGCCGTCGGTTATGCCCACCTGCACCAGGATCAGCAAAAGGCGCTGCTGGACGCCGCCTTCGCGAAGCTCAAGGGCTACGTGCTGACCAAGTAATCCACCATTCACTCAACAGATTCAAGACACATCATGGCTATCGTAGAAGTCAAGGTTCCGCAGCTGTCCGAGTCCGTGGCCGAGGCCACCATGCTGCAGTGGAAGAAGAAGGTCGGCGAGGCCGTCTCGGTCGACGAGATCCTCATCGACATCGAGACCGACAAGGTCGTCCTGGAAGTGCCCGCACCCTCCGCTGGCGTGCTGGTCGAGCTGGTCGTCGGTGACGGCGGCACGGTGGTGAGCGACCAGCTCATCGCCAAGATCGACACTGAAGCCGCGGCCGGTGCCGCTGCTCCGGCGCCTGCCGCCGCTGCAGCTCCGGCCGCTGCGGCTCCCGTCGCCGCCCCGGCTGCCGTCGGTGGCAACAAGGGTGACGTGGCCATGCCGGCCGCCGCCAAGCTGCTGGCCGACAACAACCTGTCGGTCGGTGACGTGACTGGTTCCGGCAAGGACGGTCGCGTGACCAAGGGTGACGTGCTGGCCGCCGTGGCCGGTGGCGCCAAGCCTGCCGCCGCTCCCGCCATTGCTGTGGCTCCCTCGCCTGCCGTGGCCAAGCCGCTGCCGGCCGTGGCCGCTCCGGCTTCGTCGATGAACCTGAGCGATCGTCCGGAACAGCGCGTGCCGATGAGTCGCCTGCGTGCCCGCGTGGCCGAGCGTCTGCTGCAGTCGCAAGCTACCAACGCCATCCTGACCACGTTCAACGAGGTCAACATGGCGCCCGTGATGGCCATGCGCAAGAAGTTCCAGGAGAAGTTCGAGAAGGAACACGGCTGCAAGCTGGGCT
>CAYRBG010000353.1:0-2798 GCA_964422355.1 uncultured Sphaerotilus sp.
GCTAGTACCTGAAACTAGTGCGTCTACCAATTCCGCCACCTGGGCAGGTGTTCGTTCTCAGGAGCCTCGCAGTATAGCGAAGTTTTCAGGAACGGTGCAAGCGGTTCTTAAAGATCTCGTGCACCGAAGGTGTTGCACTGGGACATCTGGCCCGTCTGCATCCCCTTCTTGAACCATTGCACGCGTTGCGCGCTGGAGCCGTGGGTGAAGGTTTCAGGCATCACCGCTCCGCCCGAATTGCGCTGCAGGGTGTCATCACCGATCTGGGATGCGGCGTTGAGCGCCTCTTCGATGTCCCCCTGTTCCAGCCACTGGCGGGCCTGCTGGGATTCATGGGCCCACACGCCGGCCAGGCAGTCGGCCTGCAGTTCCAGGCGCACGGACAGCGCATTGGCCTGAGCCTCGCCGGAACGCTGACGTGCGCGCTCCACCTTTTCGCTGATGCCCATGAGCTGTTGAACGTGGTGCCCGACCTCGTGGGCAATCACGTAGGCCTGGGCAAAGTCGCCCGGAGCGCCGAGACGGCGACGCATGACCTCGAAGAAGTCGAGGTCGAGGTAGACCTTCTGGTCGGCGGGACAGTAGAACGGCCCCATTGCGGCATCGCCGCGTCCGCAGGCGGTGCGGGTGGCGCCGCGGTAGAGCACCATGGCGGGTTTGGCGTATTCGGCGTTGTGGGTGGCGAACTGCCGTGTCCACACGTCTTCGGTGGAAGCCAGCACCGTCGAGACAAACCGGGTGCCTTCATCGCGCTGGACCGGTTGGCCCGCCTCCTGAGTGGATGCGGGTGAGGAGATGGACGTTTCCGCACCGCTGAGCGCGCCCAGGATGGTCAGCGGGTTGATGCCGAAGATCCAGCCCGCCACCAGCGCCACGGCCACCGTGCCCAGGCCGATGCCGCGTCCACCGACGCCCCGGCTGCCGCCACCGAACCCACCGCCGCCGCGGCGGTCTTCAATCTGATCGCTTTCGCGCTGGCCTTCCCACTTCATCGCTGTGTGCCCTCATGGTCGGCGGCACGAGCGACCGCCTTGGTTGTGTGCAGATGTGTCCAGGTGCCGATCATGCCTGCCAGTAGTCGGCCGCGCCATAGGTCGATTTGAGGAAATCCACCCACAGCCGGACGCGCAAAGGCAGGTGCTTGGCGCTGGTGAACACGGCGTAGATGCCGTTGGGCGGCGCTGCGTAGTCGTCCAGCACCGAAACGAGCCGGCCGTCGCGCAGATCGGCGGCCACTTCCCAGGTGCTGCGCCAGGCCAGGCCCAGTCCGGCCAGACACCATTCGTGCAGCACCTGACCGTCGGTGCAGTTGAGTCGGCCCGGTGGACGCAGGTACTGCACCTGGTCGTCCACCCGAAAGGCCCAGCCCCGCGACTGGCTGGCTTCCGGCGTCAAGGCCAGGCACTCGTGTTGCCAGAGGTCGTCGGGGTGCTGGGGGGTGCCGCGCTGCTGCAGGTAGCTCGGGGCCGCCACGCAGAGCCGGCGGTTGTCGGCCAGCCGCAGCGAGACGAGGCTGGAGTCGGGCAGGTCCCCCACCCGGACGGCGCAGTCGAAGCCTTCGTTGATGAGGTCGACCACGCGGTCCGACAGGTTGAGCGACAGACGGACCTCGGGGTGCAACGCCAGAAAGCGGGGCACCAGCGGCGCCACATGGCGGCGGCCGAAGCCGCCCGGCGCAGTGATGCGCAGGTGCCCGCTGGCCTTGACGCCGCCGGCGCTCACGCTCGCCTCCGCGTTCGCAAGGTCGGACAACAACCGAGTGCAGTCCTCCAGGAAGGCGCTACCCTCGTGGGTGAGCGAAAGCTTGCGGGTGGTGCGGATCAACAGTTTGACCCCCAGGCGCGTTTCGAGGGCATCGATGCGGCGGCTGATCATGGCTGGCGCCACGCCCTCGGCTTGCGCGGCGGCCGTCATGCTCCCTTTCTGGGCGGTCAGGACAAAGGATTCGATCTGTTTGAGACGGTCACTCATGGGGAGCTCGGGTTAACCCCAATGATCTTTGATCTGGAGTCATGAATTCATCGACATCCAAGATATTAATCCGAACAAATGTTTGTAATACAGTCCTGACATCCCATCCAGTCAGAGTCCTTCGGTTGTTTTTCCAGGGGAAGTCCACATGACCGCACGCACCACGATTCACGGCCTGCAAGTGGCCACCGATCTGTTCCGCTTCATCGAAGACAAGGTGCTGCCCGGCACGGGCGTCGACAGCGCCAAGTTCTGGGCCGGTTTTGACCAGATCGTCGCCGACCTGGCCCCCAAGAACGCCGCCCTGCTGGCCGAGCGCGACCGCATCCAGCTCGAAATGGACGCTTGGCACAAGGCCAACCCCGGCCCGATCGCCGACATGCCCGCCTACAAGGCCTTCCTGGAAAAGATCGGCTACATCGTGCCGGTGCCCGAGAAGGTCGAGTGCACGACCAACAACGTCGATGACGAACTGGCCGTGCAGGCCGGCCCGCAGCTGGTGGTGCCGATCCTGAACGCCCGCTACGCCCTGAACGCGGCCAACGCCCGCTGGGGATCGCTGTACGACGCCCTGTACGGCACGGACGCGCTGCCCGAGACCGACGGTGCCGAGCGCGCCGGCGGCTACAACCCGGTCCGCGGTGCCCGCGTGATCGCGTTTGCCCGCGATGTGCTTGACCAGGCCGCGCCGCTGGCCACCGGCAGCCACGCCGATTCCACCCAGTACGCCGTCGCCAACGGCCAGCTGGCCGTGACCCTGAAGGACGGCACCGTGACCGGCCTGAAGGACGCCGCCGCGTTCGTGGGCTTCCAAGGCGAAGCCGCTG
>CAYRBG010000354.1:0-2770 GCA_964422355.1 uncultured Sphaerotilus sp.
CAGATCCGCGCCTTCATCCCGAAGGGCCGCGCCTACAAGGTGCTGGGCACGGACGGCTTCGGTCGCAGCGACTTCCGCAGCAAGCTGCGCGAGCATTTCGAGATCAACCGCCACTACATCGTCGTGGCCGCGCTCAAGGCCCTGGCCGACGAAGGCACGGTGCCGGCGGTCCGCGTGGCCGAAGCCATCGCCAAGTACGGCCTGAAGGTCGACAAGGTGAACCCGCTGTACGCCTGACGCGACGAGAGGAGAACTCCCCATGGCATTGGTTGAAATCAAGGTCCCCGACATCGGGGACGTGCACGACGTCGCGGTCATCGAGGTGCTGGTCCAGGTGGGCGACACCATCAAGGCCGAGCAGAGCCTGGTGACCGTCGAATCCGACAAGGCGTCGATGGAAATCCCCGCCTCGCAGGGCGGTGTGGTCCAGGCGCTCAAGGTCAAGCTCGGCGACAAGGTCAACGAGGGCGATGTGCTGGTGATGCTGGAAGTGGTCGATGGCGCCGCGGCCGCACCCGCTGCGCCGTCTGCCGCACCCGCTCAGGTGGCTCCGGCCGCTGCGCCGGTCGAAGCACCCGCTGCGGTTCCGGCCCCGGCGGCGGCCCCCGTCGCACCCGTTGCGGGCGCGGCCTCGCTCGTGGAAGTGTTCGTGCCGGACATCGGCGACTTCGCCGGCGTGTCCGTCATCGAGCTGCTGGTCAAGCCCGGCGACACGGTCCAGGCCGATCAGAGCCTGATCACGGTGGAGTCGGACAAGGCGTCGATGGAAATCCCGTCGTCGCACGCGGGTGTGGTCAAGGCGCTCAAGGTGTCGCTGGGTGATCAGGTGAAGCAGGGTTCGCTGATCGCAGTGCTGGAGGTGGCTGGAGCTGCCGCTGGTGCCGGGGCGTCTGCCTCTGCGGCGGCTTCTGCTGCTGCGCCCGCTGTCTCCGTCGCGCCGGTGGCCGCGCCTGTGGCTGCTTCGACGTCTGTGCCCGCCGCGGTCGCGCCAGTCGCCGCGGCGTCGGCTTCGGCCCCCGCGGCTGTGCCGGCGCACGACCCCACGGCCGCCAAGGGCCAGTTGCCGCACGCCTCGCCGTCGGTGCGCAAGTTCGCCCGCGAACTGGGCGTACCGCTGGCCGAAGTGAAGGGTTCCGGCCCCAAGGGCCGCATCACCCAGGGTGACGTGCAGGGCTTCGTCAAGGTCGTGATGACCGGCGACGTGCAGACCACGGCCCAGAAGGCCAAGGCCCCGGCGGCGGCAGCAGCCCCGGTGGGGGGCGGCATCCCGGGCCTGCTGCCCTGGCCGCAGGTGGACTTCACCAAGTTCGGCGAGATCGAGTCGGTGCCGCTGTCGCGCATCAAGAAGATCTCGGGCGCGAACCTGGCGCGCAACTGGGTGATGATCCCGGCCGTCACGTACCACGAGGACGCCGACATCACCGATCTGGAAGCCTTCCGCGTCCAGATCAACCAGGAGAACGCCAAGGCGGGCGTGAAGGTCACGATGTTGGCCTTCCTGATCAAAGCCTGCGTCAAGGCGCTGCAGCAGTTCCCCGAGTTCAACAGCTCGCTGGACGGCGACAACCTGGTCTACAAGAAGTACTTCCACATCGGCTTTGCGGCGGACACGCCCAATGGCCTGGTGGTGCCGGTGGTGCGCAACGCCGACCAGAAGAGCGTGCTGCAGATCGCCGCCGAATCGGCCGAGCTGGCCAAGAAGGCGCGCGACGGCAAGTTGGGTCCGGCCGACATGACGGGGGCGTGCTTCACGATCTCCAGCTTGGGCGGTATTGGCGGCACCTACTTCTCGCCGATCATCAATGCGCCCGAAGTGGCCATCCTGGGCGTGAACAAGAGCGCTCAGAAGCCGGTGTGGGACGGACAGGCCTTCGTGTCGCGCCTGACGCTGCCGATGTCGCTGTCGGCGGACCACCGCGTCATCGACGGGGCGACGGCCACACGCTTCAACGTGTATCTGGCCTCGCTGCTGGCGGATTTCCGCCGCATCGTGCTGTGAGGACCGCGCCATGGCACTGATCGAAGTGAACGTGCCCGACATCGGCGATGTCGGCGAGGTGGCGGTGATCGAGCTGCTGGTGAAAGCCGGCGACACGGTCAAGGCCGAGCAGAGCCTGATCACGGTGGAGTCGGACAAGGCGTCGATGGAGATTCCGTCGTCGTCGGCCGGTGTCGTGAAGGAGCTCAAGGTCGCGCTGGGTGACAAGGTGAAGCAGGGGTCGTTGATCCTGGTGCTGGAGGCGGCGGAAGCGGCTGCGACGGCACCGCAGGCTGCCGCACCCGTTGCGGCGCCTGGGCCTGCTTCCGCAGCACCTGTTCCAGCCGCTGCGGCTTCCCATGCTCCAGTGGCTGCACCGGCCGCCGCGGCAGCGCCTGCGGTGGCCGGTGTGACCGCCCTCGTGGCTGGCCGCTACACCGGCGCAGCCGATGTCCAATGCGACGTGCTCGTGCTCGGCGGGGGCCCCGGAGGCTACTCGGCGGCGTTCCGTGCGGCCGACCTGGGCCTGAAGGTCGTCATCGTCGAACGCTATTCGACGCTGGGCGGCGTGTGCCTGAACGTGGGGTGCATTCCGTCCAAGGCGCTGCTGCACGTGGCGGCCGTGATGGATGAGGTTAGCCATCTGGCGGACCTGGGTGTGGACTTTGGCGCCCCCAAGCTGGACGTCGACAAGCTGCGCGGCCACAAGGAAAAGGTCATCGGCAAGCTGACCGGCGGTCTGGCCGCGATGGCCAAGATGCGCAAGGTCACGACCGTGCGCGGCTACGGCGC
>CAYRBG010000355.1:0-2731 GCA_964422355.1 uncultured Sphaerotilus sp.
TGCCGGCCTTGTTGGGCTCGCGCTTGTCCCAGGGGTACATGAAGACGCCGCCGCGGGTCAGGATGCGGTGCACGTCGGCCACCATCGAGGCCACCCAGCGCATGTTGAAGTCCTTGCCGCGCGGGCCTTCCTTGCCGGCCAGGCACTCGTCGATGTAGCGCTTCACGGGCGGGGCCCAGTGGCGCATGTTCGACATGTTGATGGCGAATTCCTTGGTGTCGGCGGGGATCTGCACGCCCTCTTGGGTCAGCAGCCAGGAGCCGCTTTCGCGGTCCAGGGTGAACATGACCACACCGTTGCCGAAGGTCAGCACCAGCAGCGATTGCGGACCGTAGACGCAGTAGCCCGCGGCGGCCTGCTGGGTGCCCGGCTGCAGGAAGTCGCCTTCGACGACCGGCTCGATGCCGTGCGGGTTGTCGTTGGGCTTCTTGAGCACCGAGAAGATGGTGCCGATCGAGACGTTGACGTCGATGTTGCTGGAGCCGTCGAGCGGGTCGAACATCAGCAGGTACTCGCCCTGCGGATAGCGGTTGGGCACGACGTGGATGGAGTCCATTTCCTCGGACGCCATGGCCGCCAGGTGGCCGCCCCATTCGTTGGCCTCGATCAGGACCTCGTTGGAGATGATGTCGAGCTTCTTCTGGATCTCGCCCTGGACGTTCTCCGAGGAAGCCGAGCCCATGACTTCGCCCAGCGCGCCCTTGTTGACGGCGATGGCGATGTGCTTGCAGGCGCGGGAAACCACTTCCAGCAGCAGGCGCAGTTCGGCGGGGATGTTGCCGTGTTGGCGCTGCTGCTCGACCAGATAGCGGGTCAGGCTGATGCGTTTGCTCATGATGAGGGGGTCGTGGGTGGACCCTGTAGTTTCTGATTCGGTGTGAAGGCAGGAATGGGTGAATCGTAGCGGCTCGCCCGCCGCCTGGGGTGCCGACTCACCCCCTCATTTCAGTCCGCCAGGGCTCGGGTGACGATTTCACGCGTGTCGGCCGACAGGTCCGGTTTGGCCGCGACCTGCTCGATGGCGGCGCGGGCGGCCGCACGGTAGGGCTCGGCCAGGGCGCGCCAGCGGTCCAGGGCGCGGGCCAGGCGCGAGGCCAACTGCGGATTGAAGCCGTCGATCTCCGCCACTTGGCCGGCCCAGAAGGCGTAGCCGGCACCGTCGTTGCGGTGGAAGGCGGCGGCGTTCTGCGTCATGGCCATCAGCAGGCTGCGCGCGCGGTTGGGGTTGCGCAGCGTGAAGTCCGGGTGCTGCACCAGTGCGCGGATGCGGTCGAAGACGCGCCCCTCGCGCTCCGTGGTGAGCGCTTGCAGGCTGAACCACTTGTCGATGACCAGTGCCTCGCCCTTGAAGAGCGCATGGAAGCGCTCCAGGGCGGGCTCGGCCAGCTCGTGGTGGGCCTGTACCAAGGCCGTGAGCGCGCCGAAGCGGTCGGTCATGTTGGTGGCGTCCTTGAAGCGCTGGTAGGCGCGGCCGGGCCACACCGGATCCTGCCCGGCGGTGGCCTGCAGCACGCACATGGACAGCGCATGGTTGGCCAGCGCACGGCGGCCCGCGCTGAAGGCGTCCGGACGGTAGCCACCGGTGTCACCGTGGGTCTCGAAGATGGCGGCCCACTCGGGCTGCAGCGCGCGGGCCAGCTCTGCGCGCATCGCTTCCCGCACGGCGTGGATGCGCTGCGGGTCGATGGCGGTACCGGCGGCGGCCTGACGCTCGGCGATGTAGGCCTCGCTGGGCAGCGTCAGCACGAGGTCGCGGAAGGCGGCGTCGAGCGATTCGTCGGTCAGGATGGCGCGCAGGGCGTCGAGCAGAGGGGCGTCGATCGTGACGGGGGCCTCGCCGCGGCCCAGGGCGTCGGTCAGGCGCGACAGGGTCAGCTTCTGGGCAGCTTCCCAGCGGTTGAAGGCGTCGGTGTCGTGCGCCAGCAGGGTCAGCAGCTGGGCGTCCGTGGCGGACCACTCCAGCACCACCGGGGCCGAGAAGCCGCGCAGCAGCGAGGGCACGGGTTCACTCGCGAGGCCAGTGAAGACGAAGGTCTGCTCGTGGTGCTCCAGCACCAGCACGCGTTCCGTGCCGGAAGCCTCGGCATCCCCATGCAGGTGCAGGGGGACGGCCGCGCCGTCGGCGCCGACCAGGCCCACGGCCACGGGGATCACGAAGGGCAGCTTGTCCGGCTGACCCGGGGTGGCCGGCGTGGACTGCGACAGCGTGAGCGCCAACGTGCCCGCCGATGCGTCATAGGCTGTGCTCACGGTCAACCGCGGCGTGCCGGCCTGGCCGTACCAGCGCTTGAAGGCGTCCAGACGGGTGCTCAGCGCACTGCCGGGGTTGGCGTCGGCGATGGCCTGGGCGAAGTCGTCGCAGGTCACGGCCTGGCCGTCGTGGCGGGCAAAGTACAGGTCCATGCCCTTGCGGAAGCCGTCGCGGCCCACCAGCGTGGCCATCATCCGCACCACCTCGGCGCCCTTTTCGTAGACGGTGGAGGTGTAGAAGTTGTCGATGGCCTGGTAGCTGTCCGGGCGCACCGGATGAGCCATGGGGCCGGCGTCTTCGACGAACTGGATCTGACGCAGCTGGCGCACGTCCTCGATGCGCTTGACGGCGCGGGCCGAGGCGCCGCCGGCCATGTCCATGCTGAATTCCTGGTCGCGATAGACCGTCAGGCCTTCCTTGAGGCTGAGCTGGAACCAGTCGCGGCAGGTGATGCGGTTGCCCGTCCAGTTGTGGAAGTAC
>CAYRBG010000356.1:0-2719 GCA_964422355.1 uncultured Sphaerotilus sp.
CCAGCGGCGAGAAGAACCTGGAACGCATCCTGCGCTGGCGCGAGCTGTGCCCGGAAATCGTGATCCGCTCGACCTTCATCGCCGGCTTCCCCGGCGAGACGGAGGAGGAGTTCACCTACCTGCTGGACTTCCTGAAGGAAGCGCAGATCGACCGCGCCGGCTGCTTCGCCTACTCGCCGGTCGAGGGCGCCACCGCCAACGAACTCGAAGGTGCTTTGCCCGACGAGGTGCGCGAGGAGCGCCGCGCCCGCTTCATGGCCGTGGCCGAGCAGGTGTCCATCGAGCGTCTGCAGCGCCGTGTGGGCGCGACCATGCAGGTGCTGGTCGATCATGCCCCTGCGCTGGGCCGCAAGGGTGGGGTGGGGCGCTCGTACGCCGACGCGCCCGAAATCGACGGTACCGTGCGCCTGCTGCCGCCGACCAAGATCTCCACCCAGCTCAAGGTGGGCGAGTTTGCCCGCGCCCGCATCGTGGGCGTTGAGGGGCACGACCTGATCGGGCAGCCGATCTGAGGACGGAGGATGGGGGCGGCCATCGTCGGATGGCGAGGTCCCTCCGCTCAGAACTGAGCGAGCTCCGCCACCAACTGCGCGTCCGCGATGCCGGTGGAGGGCAAGCCCTGTGAGGCTTGGTACTCGCGCACGCGCTTGGCGCTGGTCTGCCCAAAGATCCCATCGGCCTTGATGGACACACCGCGGAACGACAGCCCCACCTGCATCAGACGCACGTCCAGTCCGCAGGGCAGGGGGCTTTGTGCACTCAGCCCCCGCTGCCCCGGCTCCGGTCCGTCGAAGCAGTCCGGGGGCAGAGCCGCCATCGTGGCTTCGGAGATTTCCAAGCCTCGGACGACCAACGGCAGTTCCAGGCTCCAGTAGCCCTGGTCAGCCAGACGCATCAGGGCGTCCATGCGATAGACGGTGGCACGCAGGTCAGGGCGCGTGTGTTGCGCCAGCCATTGGCGGCGCGTCTGCAGATAGGCGTTGATCCATCCCTCTTCGCCCAGGCGGGCCACCGAGCCGCGCTCGGCGTTGGTGCGATCTCGCATGGCCTCCCAAGAGCCGTGCACCGTGCTGTCATAGATCACCGCCAAGCCCAGAGGCAAGGAGATGCGGGCGCGCTGCGCATGGTGCAGCGCATCGCTCCAATACACGTCGTCGAAAAAATCGTCCTGGGTTTGCCGCATCACCGGGTCATCGGCCGCGGCGCGCAGCAGGTTGTGCACTTGGGTGTCTCCGTCGAGGCTGAGGTCGTGGTGCTCAAAGCGAGGCAGGTGCAGCTTCAGCCGGTCCGACCACTTTGCCCCGCTGGCGTCGCAGTAGCGCGAGATGAGCGCATGGAGATTGCCTGAGGTGAGTGTGGTCTGGGAGCGGCCGTAGGTCAGGTGACCGGTATCGCCCTGGATCAGGGTGACTTCTCCGTAACGTCCGCGCACCGCGCCGGTCTCAAAGATGTTGACGATGGCCTGGGCGGTGTCTTTCTGCAACGGGGTCGGCATGTTTGGCTCCTTGATGGGTTCACCGTCCACCTTCTCCACATCCCCTTTATGCGCACTGAATGTGCGCTGAAGCCGCGCCCCCGTCGGAATTCATCGGCGCGCGATACTTGCCCGATGACGCGCGCCAACACCTCTTCCAACCCCGATTCCACCCGTTCGACCGAGCCGACAGACGACGCCACGGCGTTGATCCACCACGCCTACCGCGCGCCGCAAGGGTTTGAATCCCCGGTCCAGCCGGTCTACAAGGGCTCGACTGTCTACTTTCCCGATGTGGCCACGCTCCGCTCGCGCCAGTGGCTGGACAAGAGCGGCTACACCTACGGCCTGCACGGCACGCCGACCACCTTCACGCTGGAGGCCCGGCTGGCCACGCTCGAAGGAGCAAAACACGTCATCCTTGCACCCAGCGGGCTGTCGGCGATCACGATCGTCAACATGGCATTTCTGAAGACGGGGGACGCCGTGCTGTTGCCGGACAACGTCTATGGCCCAAGCAAGGACTTCGCGCGGCACGAGCTGGCCCACTGGGGCATCGGGCACCGGCTGTACGACCCGATGGAGCCGTCCACGCTGGAGGCGGCGCTCGACGCCGACGTCAAACTGGTCTGGCTGGAAGCTGCCGGCTCAGTGACGCTGGAGTTTCCGGATCTGCAGGCGCTGATCGGCCGGGTCCGCGCGAGGGCGCCGCAGGCCGTCATCGCGCTGGACAACACCTGGGGTGCAGGCCTCGCGTTCGATGCCTTCGATCTGCCGAGCGACAGCGGTGAGCCCGTGGGCGTGGACGTGACCATCCATGCGCTGACCAAATACCCGTCCGGCGGCGGGGACGTGCTCATGGGCTCGATCGCTTGCCGCGACGATGGGCTCCATGAGCGACTGGCCATGACCCACAGCCGACTCGGCTTGGGCGTGGGGGCCAATGATGTGGAGTTGGTGCTGCGCTCGCTGCCCAGCCTGCCCTTGCGCTACGCCGCGCAGGATGCCTCGGCGCGGCGCATTGCCGAGTGGGCGCAGAAGCAGCCTCAAGTGAAGCGGGTGCTGCATCCCGCGGTACCGGGGTCACCGGGGCATGAGCACTGGGAGAAGACCTGCCGCGCGGCTGCGGGTCTGTTGAGTCTGGAAATGCAGCCGCATTACTCCACCGCCGAAGTCGATGCGTTTGTCGACCGGCTGAATCTGTTCAAGATCGGTTGGAGTTGGGGCGGGCCGGTGAGTTTGGCG
>CAYRBG010000357.1:0-2705 GCA_964422355.1 uncultured Sphaerotilus sp.
TGCCGACCTGCGCACTGGCGGAGTTCGTGTTCGACGTGTCGTCCTGGGCCGAGCTTGACACCGCCCGGCCCGTGAAGGTCACCCTGGAATCGCCGAAAAACCGGCTCGATCAGTCCTGACGGGTCGGCCGATGCGCTTGGCGATGCTTGTGCGCGACGTCCAGCTCTGAGCGGATCGTCGCCAGCAGCGTCTGGCGCTCGTCCCGATAGAACAGGTTGTGACTCTCGAACGGGATGAGCCGCCCGTCGGGCTGCGCCATGTGGATGCAGCTCTTCTTGAGCGCGCGGATGTCCAGCGACTGCGCGTCCATGAACTGCACGATCAGCACGCGAAAGACGTTGCGGTAGTCCAGCTCGATGGGCGCCGCGATCTTGGGCAGGCAGCACATCAGCTCACTCAAGCAACTGGCCTGCGACTCGGGCGAGTGGTTGGTGGTGAACAGGCGGAACACCTGGTCCTTGAGCGAGGCATCGCGCTCGAAGACGATGGTGTTGCTCGCCGCCTCGACCAGCGTGGTCGGATCGACGAAACCGGTGAGCGGCTGCAGCGTGTCCCCCAGCCGCAGCGCGTAGGCCATCGCCAGGTTGTCCGGGTTGCACGGCACCGGCACCACGTCCTGCAGCGAGAACAATCCGGACTGCTCGGCGATGCACCGGCGCAGCTCACTGACCGTCAGGCGGTGCCGGGCCGGATCGTAGCCCTCGACCCGACCCGCGTCCTGCACCGGCTGCAGGGTCACGCCGCGCACGCAGGGCTGCTGGGTGGCGTAGCGGATCACCTCACCGATCTGGTCGTCGTTGATGCCGCGCTTGACCGTCATCACCAGCGTGGTCGAAATGCCCAGGGCATTGAGCCGCTCCAGCGCCTGCTCATGGATGCGCCGCAGGTCGGCGCCGCGAAGGTCCATCAGCGGCTCGCGCTGCAGCGCGTCGAACTGCAGGTAGACCTCAAAACCCGGCCCCACCTCGGCCAACCGTTCGGCAAAACCGGGCTCCTGGGCGATGCGCAGGCCGTTGGTGTTGACCATCAGGTGGCGGATGGGCCGCGCCTGGGCCGCCGCCAGGATCTCGAAGAACTGAGGGTGCAGCGTCGGCTCGCCGCCGCTGATCTGCACCACATCGGCCTCACCCTCGGCGGCCACCACCGCGTCGAGCATGGCCTCCACCTCGGCCAGAGAGCGGTGCGTCAGGCGCTCCGGGCCGCTGGCCGCGTAGCAGGTGGGGCAGCGCAGGTTGCAGTGGTCGGTGATCTCGACCACGCTCAGGCAGCTGTGCTGCATGTGGTCGGGGCACAGGCCGCAGTCGTAGGGGCAGCCCCAGCGCATCTCGGTGCCGAAGGTGAGCGGCATCTCCGGCCGCTTGACGTAGACCTCGCGGCACAGGCGGTAGTACTCGGCGTCGTCGGCGATCAGCACGCGCTCGGTGCCGTGCACCGGGCACCACTTGTCCATGTGGACCTGTTCGTCCTTGATGACGATCTTGGCCTCCACCGGACGCAGACAGGTCGTGCAGACCGATTGCGTGGTGTCGTAGAACAACCAGGGGCGGCTCTTGCGCGTCATTTGCGCTCATCCTGGTCCTTGTCGCGCGAGGGACGCAGCGTCAAGTACAGCAGGAAACCCGAGACGAGCGCAACGAGCAGCCCAAGGGCGCCAAATCCAAAACTGATGCCGTTGAGCACATTCGCCTGCGGATCCCCAGCCGGCATCAGCGAGCCCAGACCGGCAAACATGCCCGAAATGCCGCAAATGCCGAACCCGGCCGTACAAAACACCAACAACGCGATCCAGATGAACCGTAAAAATCCCATGACCTCGCTCCACCGTGCCCCCTGATGCCGACGGATTGTCGGCCCGCTCCACGCCGACGCGTCAAGGGCCGACCGGGGAAGCTGCTCCCCTTGCGGATTCCTGCCGCCATCGTCCCCAGGCACGAACGACCTGCGGCAGATACAGCACCAGCGCCACCCCGCACACCCACTGGATGCCGGACCACCCGCCCGGATACGGCACCCGCACCGGCTTGAGCCCGTCCAACACCAGGCGCCACAGCAGGTAGCCGGTCAGAAACAACTTGAAGCCCAACCCCGACTCCGACGCCAGACGGTCTCGCCAGCGATGCAGGCCCGCGCCCAGCACGCCCAGAAATCCGATCTCGTACAGGGGACTCGGATGCCGGGCCACGCCATCGCCCAGGTCCACCCCCCAAGGCAGAGACGTCGGCAGTCCGTAGGTGTCGTCGTACAGGCCCGCCAGAAAGCACCCCACCCGCCCCAGCGCCATGCCGGCGATCAGGGGCGTGACCATCAGGTCGCCGGTCGAGGCCGGTTGGCGCGTCAACGCCTTGGCGATCTCGATGCCGATCAGCCCCCCCAACAGCCCACCCACGATGGACTGACCCAGATGCCAAGGCTCGCCATACAGCGCCGCCATCAGTTGATCGGGCCGCTCCACCAGGAACACCCCTTTGTTGCCCAGGGCTGCTCCGATCAGCAGGCCGGTGAGCAGCGCAAACCCGCCCGCGCCCGTCATCGGCGGCAGGCCGCTGCGCGCGCGGGCGCGGCGGTACAGCGCCATGCCCAGTGCAATCCCCGCATATTCCAGAAGCCCGTGAACCGCCACCGCGGCCGACGCTGACAACACCACCATGCCCCGTATCATCCCATCCGTCAGGTGCCAGAACGCCGGTCCGAAGGGGCCGCCGCTC
>CAYRBG010000358.1:0-2615 GCA_964422355.1 uncultured Sphaerotilus sp.
CGCGCACCCCCAAGATCAGCCCTCTCCAGGCTCATACCTCGTTTGGAAAAGAGTGTGGGCGCACGCCCGAGGCCGGGAAGGGCGCGGGGCTTGAGCGCTGCTCGGTTCAGTAAAGGCCGGGCTGGCCTTCGGGACGGGTCTTGAAGCGCTTGTGCACCCACAGGTACTGCGCCGGGTTCTCACGAATGCGGTCCTCGATCCAGCGGTTCATGCGTGTGGTGTCGGCCACGGCGTCTTCGGTGGGGAAGTCGGTCCAGGGCTCGGTGTAGCGCACGCGCCAGCCCTGGCCGCCGGGCAGCATCTCGACCAGCAGCGGCTGTACGACCATGTCGAGCATGCGGGCCATGCGCGAGGGGGCCAGCAGCGTCGCCGCGGGCACGCCGAAGAAGGGCACGAAGGCCGCATCGCGCGCGCCGAAGTCCATGTCCGGCAGGTTGAAGAAGGCGTCGCCCCGCTTGATGGCGCGGATCATCGACTTGGCCCCCTCGCTGCGCGCATAGATGTGCGAGTTGCCGAAGCGCAGGCGTCCCTCGCGCATGGCCTTGTCCATCACGGGATTGGTCTGGGCCTGATAGATCGATCCCGCAGTGCGGGACTGGAACAGCACGATCGACTGTCCCGCCACATCCAACCCCAGGAAATGGGGTGTGAGCCACATGACGGAGCGAGGGCTGGTTTCGGCCAGGTGGTTGTTGCCTTCGATGTGGATCAGGCGGCGCAGGCGATCGGCGCTGGCGTACCAGAGCATGCCGCGGTCCAGGAAGCTGCAGCCCAGCCAGGCGAAGTGTTCGCGAGCCAGTGCCTCTCGCTCGGCTGTGGTCTTCTGCGGGAAACACAGCTCCAGGTTGCGCAGCGCCACGCGACGGCGCGACTTGCCCAGCGACCACAGCAGCGCGCCCAGGCCGCGACCCAGCACGCGCTGCCACGACATCGGCAGCCAGTGCACCAGCCACAGCAGGCCGAGGAAGGCGCGGGCCGCGCCGTTTTCCAGCTTGCGGGACCTCACGAGGCCGCCCCTTCGCCGCCCTCGGTGGGTTGCGGGCGTGGGGCCTTGTAGCGGTTGTAGGACCACAGGTACTGGTCGGGGCAGGCGCGGATGAGCGCTTCCATCTCGTGGTTGACGGCCGCGGCGGCGCCGGCCATGTCCTGCGCGGGCGGCATGGGCCCGGCCGGTGGTGTGACGTGGATGACGTAGCCGCGTCCATCGGGCAGGCGCTCGCTGCGGAACAGCAGCCAGGCCGCGCCGGTCTGCTGCACCAGTCGGGCGGCCAGTGTCATGGTGTAGGCCTCCCGGCCGAAGAAGGGGGCCCACACGCCCATGCCTTCGGGCGGCACCTGGTCGGGCAGCAGACCCACCGTCCCGCCTTGGCGCAGGGCACGGATCATCTGGCGCACACCGGCCAGGGTGGCGGGGGCGGTCAGCAGGCCGGGGCGGTTGCGCGATTCGGCCACCAGCTCGCGCAGGGCGGGTTGCCGAGACGGGCGGTACAGCACAGTGATCGGGCTGCGGGCACCGAAGCGCTCGGCGTAGGCCTGGGCGATCACCTCGAAGCAGCCCAGGTGCGGTGTCAGCATGACCAGGCCCTTGCATTCGGCGAGCGCGGCTTCCAGGTGTTCCACACCTTCCCAACGCACGACGTCGCCGAGCGGTTGGTCCGCGGGACGGCACCACAGCCAAGGCAGCTCCGCGACCATGCGGCCGGCATGTCCCACGGCGCCTTGGGCCTGCGCCCAGCTCAAGCCGGCTTGCTCGACATGGGCGTGCATGCGGCGGCGGTAGGTCGGCGAAACCCAGTAGGTTAGCCAGCCCAGGCCCGACCCCAATCCGTGCAAAAGCGGCAGAGAAAGCCGGGAAGCCCCACGAAAGAGTTTTTCAATCACAGCACTAAAATCGGCCCATCGCCGAGTTAAGGAACAACTTGCGGGGCGATCCACAAATGCCGCTAAAGCGTTCGCCGCAGTTCTCCTCTCGGATTCCACGGCGACGCAACCGACACCGGTGCAACCGCATTCAATTCGACCCAGGAGTGTAAAAGTGGCGAACGACTTTCTCTTCACCTCGGAGTCCGTCTCCGAAGGTCACCCCGACAAGGTGGCCGACCAGATCTCTGACGCGATTCTCGACGCGATCCTTGCCCAGGATCCGCGCTCGCGCGTCGCGGCCGAGACTTTGTGCAACACCGGCCTCGTCGTGCTGGCCGGCGAGATCACCACGCAGGCCAACGTCGACTACATCCAGGTCGCGCGCGACACCATCAAGCGCATCGGCTACGACAACACCGAGTACGGCATCGACTACAAGGGCTGTGCCGTCCTGGTGGCCTACGACAAGCAGTCCAACGACATCGCCCAAGGCGTGGACCACGCCTCGGACGACTACCTGAACACCGGCGCCGGCGACCAGGGCCTGATGTTCGGCTACGCCTGCGATGAGACGCCGGACCTGATGCCGGCCCCCATTTACTACGCCCACCGTCTGGTCGAGCGCCAGGCCCAGCTGCGCAAGGACGGCCGCCTGCCCTTCCTGCGCCCGGACGCCAAGGGCCAGGTGACGATGCGCTATGTGGACGGCAAGCCGCACAGCATCGACACCGTCGTGCTGTCCACGCAGCACA
>CAYRBG010000359.1:0-2610 GCA_964422355.1 uncultured Sphaerotilus sp.
CGGGGGCCAAGCCTGGGAAGGTTGGAGTGGTCAAGCAGCACCCTCAGCAGGTTGCACGCTCAGGCGCAGCCCCACCGAGTGCAGCACCTTCTGGAGCGTTTCGAGCGTCGGGTTGCCAGCCTCGCCCAGCGAGCGGAACAGCGTCTTTTCGCCCAGCTCGGCTCGGCGGGCGACCTCAGCCACGCCGTGAGCACGCACCACCTGAAGCAGCGCCAGCTTGAGGGCGTCGGGGTCGCCCATCTCCACCACGGCATCGATGTACGCGGCGGCTTCTTGCGGGTCTGTGAGGGCCTGAACCAGCCCGTCCTCATAGCTCTTGTCGCGTGCGTTCATGGCTTGCCCCTTTGCTTCCAGTCGTCCAGGTATCGCAGGGCCTGTTTGATGGCAGCATCCTGCTCGCTCTTGTCACTGCCGCACAGCAGCAGCACCCACACGGAACCCTGCCGGCTCAGGTACACCCGGTAGCCTGGACCGTGATCGATGCGCAGTTCCTGCAATCCATCGCGCAGGGCTTTGCAGTCCCCAAGGTTCCCGGCCTGAACCCGTGCAAGCCTTGCCCGTACTCGGGCGCGGGCCTGTACGTCTCGCAGGGAGTTCAACCAGTCCTCAAACGGGCAATTTCCCTCGGCGGTGGTGTAGGTGCGCAATTCCATTCGGTGCTTTATAGGATACCAATATCGGCAGAAGGTTCAACCCGTTTCAGCGGGAAGACACCACACGCAACCCGGGCGCCTCGCTGGCGCTGGGCACTTCCACCCCGACCAGTTCGCATATGAAACCCTCGATGCGCTCAAGGAACGGGCGCAGGCCCTCTATGGTCCGGGGCTTGTACTTCTCGGCCGTGCCGCTCGGGCGGTGGCCGGAAATCTGGGCAATGGCTCCCTCGGGCGCTCCGGCTGCCTCGCCCACGATGTTGAAACTGCGGCGCAGGTCGTGGAATGACAGGTTCCCCAGCCCAGCGGCCTCCAGTGCCTTGCCGTGACCGGATCGCGGGTCTTCAATGTGGCCGGATTCGCTGTTGGCGGCGAACACGTAGGGGTTCTCCGTGCCGTCCTTGAACTTCGCACGGGGCAGGCCGGCCAGCATCTGAGCCATGTACGGCCCCAGCGGGATGGTGCGGGTGTCGCCCACCTTGTCGGCCAGGGTCATCTTGCGCCAACGCCAGTCCACGTCCGTCCACTTCAGCGCGGCCATCTCTTCCCGGCGTGCGCCCACCAGTAGAAGCGCACGCAAGTAGGCGGACGCCACCGGGTTCGGCATCTGCGACACGGACTCCCACCACGCAGGCACCTGCGAGGTTTCGAGGGAGCCGTCTCGGCTGGTGTTGGACGGCAAGCTATCGAGGATGGCGGGCGCCCTCCCTGCGTCACGGTCGGTCAGGCGGCGGTACTCCGGCCGGCTGGCGCACCAGCGAAGGAACCCACGGAACATCATCAGGGCACGGGCGGCTTGGTGCGGCCCGGCCACGGCCTCACGGTCGAACCAGACTTTCAGGGCGTCTTCGTTCACGTCAGCCAGCGCCAGTGACATCAGCGGGAACAGCGGACCCGGGCGGGTCAACCCCTCGCCCCGCTTCTTCGGCTGGCCACCAGGGGATGCCATCGCCTCCAGGTCGGCGCGGTACCTGGGCTTCCAGTCGGCCTTGCGCTTGGGGCGGCCCAGTTCCAGGTACTGAGGCCAGATCTCGCCCACGGTCAAAGCACGGGCGTCAGCTTCAGCTTGGGCGGCGACTTGCGCAGCCAGCTTTTCAGCCTCGGCCGCAGCCTTCGCTTCGGCCTTCTCGCGTTCCACCTCTCGTGGGTCAAGGCCGTCGTCGGTCAGGCGCTTCAGATCCTGCGCCCTCTCTCGCGCCTTCTGCAGCGACCAGTCGGCCGGAGCGCCAATGGGAATCCGAACGGTCTTGCCAGCCACCCGAGCCTCGAAGACGTAGACCTTGCGTCCGGTCGGCGTGGCCCTCAGCGCCAGCGTGGGCGTGTCCGTGTCCCAGAGGAACGCCTGCGACTTCTCGGGCGGACAGGTGAAGGACTCAACGCGGCCAGCGGTCAGGCGAACACGGGAGGCTTGCGACATGGTGGGCACCGAATCTGTAGGCAATCTGTAGGCAATCTGTAGGCAAATTGATCGAATAAATCGGTACATCGATCAACACACAGATTGGCCGGGTTTACCAAGAATCATGCACAACCTGTTGATTTGTATTGATTCTATCAACACCCACCAACAGTCACAAACACATAAAATCGCTCATTCGTAATGAGAAGGTCGAGGGTTCGATTCCTTTCACCGGCACCAAATAAATCAAGGGCTTAGCGTTCACAAGGCGCTAGGCCCTTGTGCTTTGTGGGCTCGATGTAACTGCGGATGCAAGAAGATTTCGGAAGTCAGTCGCCAGCGCCTAGGCCGGCAGACTTCTTGCATCCCATCCACCCCAACGACCTCCATGAACCGTGACACTTCGGTCGGGGCAGCAAGACAATGCCGCCATGGAACCTCTGACAGAGTTGGCACGTCGAGCCGTTGTCACGGCGTTCCTGGACCGCATCGAGCATGGGGACGCCGAGGCTCCAATAATGGGATGAAGCCGGCAACAGCACAGCCGGCTTTCTTTCC
>CAYRBG010000360.1:0-2591 GCA_964422355.1 uncultured Sphaerotilus sp.
GGTCTTGCGGCACCAGCTGGCCGGCGAAGGCGGCGCGGAGGATGTTTTGGCGTTGGGCGGTGGATTGTTTGAGTAGTCGCTCGACGGCAGCTTCCTGCTGAGCAATCCCATCGAGCTGCGCTTCCAGGCGCCTCGAAATCTCCTGTGACTCAGCCAAGGGAGGAAGGGGCAATGGCATGCGCTCGACGAGAGATTTGTTCAGCGCAGGTTGGTTGTTGCCACTGCTTCCGCGCCGAGTATCTTCGTATCGCGACCAAAGCCACGCGTACACGAACTCAGGGGGCACATCGGTATCTGGAACCCAGATGGCTGCGCAGTTCTGGTTGTTCGCGGCTTCAATGTCGAGGATGGCCACCTGGCCGCGCGTCTTCCCTTCGCCGATCATTCCCAGCATCACGCTGCCAGGTGGATTGAGCTGGGTGCTGCTGTTGTCCAACCCATCTTGAGAGATCGTTTCCTTCGTTTCGGCAATTCGAGAGAAGCGCACCTCACCTGAACTGACCCAGGGGATACCACCGTCCCAGTAGCCGGCTTCCTTGCGGCTTGGCGTGGCGCCAACAGCGACATGGAAGCACTCCCCAATGGCACTCCACACCCACCC
The DNA here is from genome assembly GCA_964422355.1 of uncultured Sphaerotilus sp. Taxonomy (GTDB): domain Bacteria; phylum Pseudomonadota; class Gammaproteobacteria; order Burkholderiales; family Burkholderiaceae_C; genus Sphaerotilus. The sequence continues at coordinate 602 of CAYRBG010000360.1, forward strand.
CTGCGGCAATTCCGGCAACCCGCTGGCATCCGGCTGCACCGGCTCGGGGTACTTCTTCTGCCAGTCCTTGGGCGGGGTCTTGCCTTGGTCCTTGAACTTTGCGAGCTGCTTGGCTTCCCAGCGCGCGCGGCGTTCGGAGAGGATGCGTTGAAGCAGTTGCTCGCCCGTCTCGGCGGGCGGGTGCTGTTGCCGCCACTCGGCGGTGAGCGCACCTTCCACGGCAGCCTTGAGCAGCGACTGGCGGTACTGCGCCAGCTTCTTCTGCGCCGCCTTCAGCTCGGCCACACCGGCATCGAGGTCGGACAGCAGTTCTTCGAGTTTCTCGACGATGCGGGTTTGCTCTGCGGCCGGCGGAAGGGGGACTTCTATCTGCCGAACTTTGTCTTGCCCGATGTTGCGCATCGACTCCTGATTGCCGGTCGACAAGCTCTCGATCTGTGCGCGCCCCGCATGGCTGCGTAGCCATTGCAAGACCCAAGGCTTGTGCCGCTCGTCCGCGAACTGCAGGCGCAGGATCTTGTCGCTGAGCATGACGCGCTTGTGCACCTCGCCAGCAATCACACACGCGCCGACCAGCTCAATGGTGTTGGCCCGAGAGAACAAGAAGTCGCCGCTGGTAACGAAGAGGTCTGCATTCACGCGAGCGGGGTCGAGACAGGTTTTGCTCTCCAGCTCTTGATAGCGACCCCAGGTGACCGCACTGACCTTGACGACACCTACTTCGCCATCCTCAGGCGGTCGCTCGTCGCACTTGAAGCTCTTGCCCGTCTCGATACCCCGTAGCAAATCGCCCAGGGGAACTCGCACCCACCCGACAGGCAATTCACTCACGCCACCCACTCCCGATTCACGCTAGTCATCACGTTTTGCACCAATAGTATGATCATCCACACTCACCCGGGAGCCCGCCATGTCCACCGTTCGCAAGACCATCACCCTCACCGACCAGCAGGACGGCTGGATCAAGGCGCAGATTCTGGCGGGGCATTACACCAATGACAGTGAGGTCGTCCGCGACCTGATCCGGCGGGAGCAGGAGCGCGCCGCTCAGATCGACGCCCTGCGCGCCGCGCTGATTGAGGGGGAGGCCAGCGGCGCGCCGCAGCCCTTCGATGTGCAGGCCTTCAAGGCGCGGATGACGGCGCAGCATGGCTGAATTTCTCCTCACGCCCGCGGCCCTGCGGGATGTCGAGGACATCTGGCACTACACGGTCGAGCAGTGGGGCACGGCTCAGGCCATCCACTACGTCGACAAGCTGAATACCGGCTTCGAGGCCTTGGCGGTGTCGCCGTTCTCGGGTTCGGCCTGCGACCACGTGCGAGCCGGCTACCGGCGACAACGGGTGGAGCACCACGTCGTCTACTACCGCATTGAGGCTGGCGTCGTGGTCGTGATCCGGGTACTGCACGAGCGCATGGACGCGCCTCGGCACCTGTGAGCGGGTCGGGCAGCGCACAGGGCGGGGCCCTCACGCCACCAACTCCCGATTCATCTCATCCATCAGTCCATCCAGTTCGGTACCGAACACCTGCCACACGCGCTGCAGCCCGCCCTTGTCCGCCAGTTCGGCGTAGTCGAAGTCGTCGCGTTCGACGCTGCAGCTGCTGGCGATGTGGTCTTTCATCAGGCGCAGCCATTCGGTCTGTTCGGGCGTGAACGCGGTGCCGCGCTGCGCGTTGTGGCGCCAGATCCAGGCCTGGAAGCGCTTGTCCACCTCGTCGGCAAAGGGGCGCAATTCTGCCGCCTCGCCGTCGAGCCCCAGCGCAAAGCGCACCAGGCTGACGAGGTCGGTCAACTGGCGTTTGGCGTCGGCGCCTTTTACGCGGTGGGCCTGCACGCGGGCATAGGCGCTCCAAAGGCGTTCGGTGGTCAACATCAGCGGCGGGCGGGCCAGGCGTTCGTGCAGGTCTTCGATCATCTCGAAGGTGAGCGCGCGGCGCTGGTAAGGCTGTTGGTAGAAGAAGCCCAGTGCGGCGATCTCGTCCTTGT
>CAYRBG010000361.1:0-2558 GCA_964422355.1 uncultured Sphaerotilus sp.
TCCACATGTGGAAGCAGGCCGTCGAGAAGGCCAAGTCCACCGACACCGACAAGGTGATCGCGGCCATGGGCGGCCAGACCTTCCCGGCACCGGGCGGCTTCATGTCCACGATGGACAAGGAAAACCACCACCTGTGGAAGCCGGTCTTCATCGGCGAAGTCAAGGCTGACGGCCAGTTCAACGTGGTGTGGAAGACCAAGGGCCCGGTCCAGGCCGATCCCTGGAGCGACTACATCCCCGAGAACAAGGGCAAGAAGAACGTGCCTGTCACGAAGTAATCGTGAGTTGAGCGGGTTCGCGCCGGGCCGCACCGCGCGAACCTTCCCCGGATCGCCGGGGCCCCAGGCGGCGCGATCCGCATCCGATGCCGGCCGCGCCGCCTTTGTCTTTTCCTGGGGACGGTTGAGTCCATGCACCAGATACATCGCTTCCTGGGGCTGCGTGCCCGGTGGTTGCCATCGCTCCTGCTGGCCTGTGTCGGCCTGCTGATGGCGGGGCACCCGGCACAGGCCCTGACTCCTGAACAGGCCGCGGCCATGGCCAGCGGCGACACCGACGAGCGCATCGAGGCCTTGAACCAGGCCGCAGCCCAGGGCGATGCCCAGCTGGTCACCTTCGTGCAGGCGCTGCTCAACGACGGTGTGAAGGTTGCGGGCGGCAAGGCCTTTGTGATCGACGCGTCTGGCAAGGTCACCCTGGCCGGCAGTGCCGAGGCGGCCACCGTGCCCGCCGAAGCCGAAGACGTGGTCAACAACAACCGCATGCGCGGCGCCCTCGAAGCGGCGCTGGGCGTGCTCAAGCTGGTGTCGCCCGACGCGGCGGTGCGGGCTGAAGCGCTGGACGAGCTGGCCAAGCAGTCGCTTGAAGAGTCGCAACTGCCGACGATCGAGAAGGCCTACGCGGCCGAGACCGACGCCAAGCTCAAGTCGCGCCTGGAGCTCATGCGGGCGACGATCCTGATTTCCGCGGCCGATCCGGCCAAGCGCCTGTCCGCCGCACAGGTGCTGGCTGCTTCGGGCGAGCCCTCGGTGAAGAACCTGCTGCAGGAGCGTCTGGTCCCCGGCACCGAAACCGATCCGCAGGTGCGTGCCGCACTCATGGCCGCGTTGAGCGCCGTCGAAGGCAAGCTGGCCTGGGGGGAGCGCCTGGGCGTGCTTTTCACCGGCATCAGCCTGGGTTCGATCCTGCTGCTGGCCGCGCTGGGGCTGGCCATCACCTACGGCCTGATGGGCGTGATCAACATGGCGCACGGCGAGCTGATGATGATCGGCGCCTATGCCACCTGTGTGGTTCAGAACCTGTTCCGTCAATACCTTCCGGGGGCGTTCGACCATTACCTGTGGTTGGCCATCCCGGTGTCCTTCCTGGCTTCGGCCCTGGTCGGTGCCGTCATGGAACGCACGGTGCTGCGCTGGCTGTACGGCCGTCCGCTGGAGACGCTGCTGGCCACCTGGGGCATCAGCCTGGTGCTGATGCAGGGCGTGCGCAGCCTGTTCGGCGCGCAGAACGTGGCGGTGGAGAACCCGGCCTGGTTGTCGGGCGGCTGGCAGATCATGAGCAACCTCATCCTGCCCTACAACCGGCTGGCCATCCTCGCGTTTGCCGCGCTGGTGCTGGGCGGTGTGGCGCTGCTGATCGCCCGCACCCGCCTGGGTCTTTTTGTGCGCGGCGTGACGCAAAACCGCCGCATGGCCGCCTGTGTGGGCGTCAACACGGCCCGCGTGGACACCTACGCGTTCAGCCTGGGGGCAGGCATTGCCGGTCTGGCCGGCTGTGCGCTCAGCCAGGTGGGCAACGTCGGGCCGGACCTGGGCCAGGGCTACATCGTCGACAGCTTCATGGTCGTGGTGCTGGGAGGCGTGGGGCAATTGGCCGGCACGGTCTACGCCGCGCTGGGACTGGGTCTGATCAACAAGTTCCTGGAGGGCTTCGCGGGAGCGGTGCTGGCCAAGATCATGGTGCTGGTGTTCATCGTGGTCTTCATCCAGAAGCGTCCGCAGGGTCTGTTTGCCATGAAGGGCCGTGAGGCATGACATCGATCGCCGCATCTCTTCCTACGCCCCGCCGCGGGCTGCTGCTGGGGGCCAAGGGCTGGACCGGTCTGATGGCCGCACTGATCACCGTGGTCGTGCTGGTGCCGGTTCTCAACCTGGGTGTGCCCGAAACCAGCGCGCTGCACCTGAGCGACTACATGGTGGCGCTGGTGGGCAAGATCATGTGCTATGCCATCTGTGCGCTGGCCATGGACCTGATCTGGGGCTACACGGGCATCCTCAGCCTGGGGCACGGCGTGTTCTTCGCGCTGGGCGGCTACGCGATGGGCATGTACCTGATGCGCCAGATCGGCACCGACGGCCAGTACCACATGGACATGCCGGACTTCATGGTGTTCCTGAACTGGAAGGCTTTCCCCTGGCATTGGGCGCTGAGCGACAGCTTCATCGCGCAGATGCTGCTGGTGGTGCTGGTGCCGGGCCTGCTGGCCTTCGTGTTCGGCTTCTTTGCCTTCCGCAGCCGCATCAAGGGCGTGTACTTCTCGATCATCACGCAGGCGCTGA
>CAYRBG010000362.1:0-2521 GCA_964422355.1 uncultured Sphaerotilus sp.
CACGACGGCACCCAGGGCCTGATCCTGCTGGACCAGATTCGAGCCGTGGACAAGGCACGGCTTTTCAAGCGTGTGGGGGCAGTACCGGACAAAACACTCCGTGCGACGTTGGACACGCTGCAGGAGATCTTTGCGGCTTGAAGGGGGGATCAAGGCCGGCCGGAGTTTCTGCCGGCGGATTCCGGCGCTTGTGCCGCGGTGCGGGGCGGGTTGGTAGGGGTTACTGCCGGCCAGCTTGCTCGCTACGGTGGTCGGCAGCCGGCCAGGAACAGTCACACAAGTTGGCGACCCCGATGACTGGTCAAGACTGAACTCGGTCGTTCGCGCTAAGCCATCGGAGCGGCTGCGCCACAAGTTCAGCGGTCATTCATGCACGAGGCCGCGGACGGCCCGCTGCACGTCTCTCAGCAGTCGCTCGATTGAGCTTCGCCGAGGCTCACCAATCGCGGCCCAATCCGGATCAAAGACCACGCTTGGCACGTGTCAGCAGGGTCGCCACTTCTGTAGAGACCTGTGCAAAACGGGATCCTGACCCAATCAGGCGCTCGGCTTGTTCGTACTTCCCGCCATTGATGTGCTTGGCGACCGAGCCCGCCTCTTGATGAAACTCCGCGTGCTTGGACATGAGTTCGACAAACGTAGGACGCTTGCCCCATTGAGCTCCACCCGGGCCGTGAATCCACTGGCCCAGCGGGCACTGATCGTCTCGGCAGATCTTGTCCGCATCCAGTCGCTCATGCTCAGCGATGGCCTTGCGGAGCTTGACCTTCCAGGCACGATGCGCCTCAATGGCCTTGTCGAAATCAAACTCGCTCGTGGCAGTGACGACCTCTTCCTCCAGCACCAGGCCTTGCGGAAGCTGGAAACGCGCCACCTCATGCGCCAGCGTGTGGGCCTGGTCCTTCATCGCTGAGGCTGCTGCGGCAGTCTGCTCGACCAGTGCAGCGTTCTGCTGAGTCATTCGGTCCAGATCCTGAACGGCATGGCCCATTTGACTGACGCCCAGGCTTTGCTCTCTCGCACCAACGGCCACTTCGCCCAGCAGTTCGTCGACGCGGCGCGAAGACGCCACGATGTCCTCGATTGACGTCCCTGCTTGTCGAACGATGTTGGTCCCAGACTCCACCTGAGCAACATTCCTCGACACCAAGGACTTGATCTCGCGTGCTGCGTCGGTACTGCGCTTGGCCAGTGCACGGACCTCACCTGCGACCACGGCAAACCCACGGCCCTGTTCCCCAGCCCGTGCGGCTTCCACCTCCGCATTGAGTGCCAGGATGTTGGTCTGGAATGCGATGCTGTCGATGGTCCCAATGATCTCGCCGATCTTGGTGGTCGAGGCGTGGATCTCGGCCATCGAGCCCACCACCTCGCGCATGACCTGGCCGCCTCCGGCTGCAGCTTCCGAGTTGTGCCTAGCAACACGCGAGGCCTCATCGGTGTGATCGGCCGTGCTTCTGACCGTCGTCGAGATCTGTTCCATCGAAGCTGCGGACTCCTCCAGATTCGCCGCAGCCTGTTCTGTGCGTGCGGAGAGGTCCATCGCGCCTGAGGCGATCTCACTGCTTGAATGAACAATATCGTCGCTGGATCGACGCACACGCAAGACCATTCGCCTGAGCGACTCCTGCATGGCGCGCAGGTCGAACATCAACTCAGCAGCCTCGTCGACACCCCAAGGTGAAGGCGAGGTCGTGAGATCGCCGTCAGTCATCGCCCGCAGGTGGCGGCGGGTTTCTCGCAGGCCTCCGTCCATGACTCGGTAGAAGCTCAGGAACAGGTACGTCGAGACGATGATGACCGCAATCACCACCAGGGCGATGACCTTGGCCTTGGAGATGGCAGCCTCCAGCACATCGCCCGTGTACACGCCCGAGCCAACCACCCAGCCCCACGGTTCGAAGCCCATCACATATGAGGCCTTGTCCACAGGCACCTCACTCCCGGGCTTGGGCCACTGGTAAAACACGAAGCCTTGTCCGTGGCGCCTGACTTCAGCGACGAACTCGCCGAAGAGTCGAAGCCCGGTGGGATCCTTCACTTCGGAGACGTCCCGTCCGTCCAGTTCCGGCTTGATGGGGTGCATGAGCACCCGGGGCTGCATGTCGTTGACCCAGAAGTACTCGCTGCCGCTGTATCGCAACGCACGCAGCTCATCGAGTGCTGTCTGCTGAGCCGCTTCCGGGGACAGGACGCCCTTCAATTGGAGGTCATGAGCGCGCTTGATGAGCCCATGCGCGATCTCCACATGTTGCCTAGTTCCGTCCAGTCGGGCTTGAAGGATGTCGTGATAGCCGGAGGCCAAGACCCATCCCAACGCTCCAAGCAAGGGCAGCGTGAACGAAAGGGCGATGATGGTGGCCTTGGCATGGAATCGGAGCTGCCTAAACAACCGAACTCCAGGTGCCCAGATGCCGTGATACGCAAAAAAACCGCCGCTTGACTGCGTGGTGGACGTGGACGCGTTCGCCATGGACGCTGCAGGTCTGGACTTGTTGGCCATGTGTGGAGCTCGACTTGA
>CAYRBG010000363.1:0-2517 GCA_964422355.1 uncultured Sphaerotilus sp.
GACACCGTGACGGTCCGGCCGGTCGAGGCGGTGTAGGTCTTCGACTTGACGGTGTTGACGAAGACATACTCGCCCACCACGGTGCCGGTGCTCACGGTCAGCTTCAGGTATCCGCGGTTCTGCGTCTCGCTGTAGTTGACGTCGTCCACCAGACCCAGCCCTGCGCCGATGGCGGCGCTGCCCAACTGCGCGCTCAGCGCACTGCCGTCGATGTAGGGCGCCAGACTGCCCAGCCCCTCGCTCTCGAAACCGGGCGAGGACACCGAAGTGCCGGCAAACTCCACCCCCACCTTCTGGCCCGCCAGCGTCGAGACGTTGTTGAACCAGGCGTTGTGCGAGTCGCCCGACAGCACGACCAGCTTTTTGCCTGCGGCCTGGATGGTCTGCAGCAAAGCCTCGCGCTGGGCGGGGTAGCCGTCCCAGGCGTCCAGGTTGTACGGTAGACGAGGGTTCTTCGTGGTGTCCAGCAGCGCGGCCTGGGTGGCCGTCAGCGCCGCCGAACCTGCCGCAGCCCGGGTGGCCTTGGCAGTGAGGAAATCGTTGATCGCGGTGGACACCGCCGTCAGGTTGGTCGAGGTGGGATTGGCGGCGGCCATGGCCTGGGCGCTGATGACCGACATCGGGAACCACATCCTGGCCATGATGTCCTGGTTGCCGATGAGCTGCCAGGTCGCGGTGGACGACTGGATGCCCCCGAGCAGCCAGCTCTGCTGCGCACTGCTGATCATCGTGCGGGAGGCGTCGGGCAGGACGCCGTTCACCGGCGTCAGTCCGGCGATGTAGTCGGCGTACTGGTAGCCGGCGACGGACAGGGGATCGCCAAAATCGGCGTACTGCTGGACGCGGCCCTCGATGCGGGTGTCCAGCATGTGCAGCGTGAACAGCGAACCGAATTCGAAGCGGCGATAGATCTTCAGCAGGTTGGACGTGTCCGGTGCACGGATGGGCAGCCATTCGTGGTACGCCTGCGCCGCCACCGCTTTGCGGGCGGCCCAGTCGCCCTGGGTCTTGGCGTCGTGGTTGTCGGCCCCGGTCATGAAGGCGTTGTTGGCGAACTCGTGGTCGTCCCAGATGGTGATCCACGGCATCTTGGCGTGCAGGGCCTGCAGGTTCGCATCAGAGCGGTACTGCGCGTAGCGCGTGCGGTAATCGTCGAGGGTGACGATGTCATGGGCCGGCACCGTGGCGCGGCCCAGGGTCGCTGCGTCGGTGTTGCCGTACTGGTCGGCCTGGGCGCCGTACTCGTAGATGTAGTCGCCCAGGTGCAGGGCGTACTGCGCGTCGGACCTCGCCGCAGCATCATAGGCATTGAAGTAGCCCGCCGGGTAAAGCGCGCACGAGAACACCGCCAGCTTCACGGAAGAAGCGCTGGTGGGCAGCGTCCGGGTCGTGCCCACGGGTGAGGCCACGCCCGCATCGTCCACGAAGCGGTAGACGTAGGTGGTGCCGGCGGCAAGTCCGGTCGCATCGACCTTGACCGTGAATCCCGAGGCCGACGTGGCCTGGGTCCGGCCGGAAGCCACGATCGACGAGAAGGACGCGTCGGTCGCCACCTCCCACTTGAGCCCCACGGCCTCGGTGCTGCCCGCCACCTTGGCGTGGGTCCAGAGGATCACGCGGTCGGCCTGAGGGTCACCGCTGGCCACGCCGTAGTTGAACTGGGACGGTGACGGGTCGTTGTCATCGCTCCCGCACCCGACCAAGGTGGCCGAAGCGAGGGTGACACCGGCGGCGGCGATGAACTTGCGGCGATCGAGCGAATGTTCCATGGCGTGCCCTTCAAGGTATGGGTGCCATTGAAGACCCGCTTTGTGACACGGCGATGGAAACGGACGGGCCGAGGTCCGTTTCTGCCCCTCAGTCGTCGCGCCGTCGGGTGAGCCGCAACGCGACGGCAGACAGCGTCAAGGTAAACAGCCCGATCGTGGCCACCACGATCCAGAACCCGAACGCATGCCCGGCCAAGGGCACGCCCCCGACGTTCATCCCCATCAGCCCGGCGACCAGATTGATGGGCAGCGCCAGCACGGTGACCATGGTCAGGGCAAACAGGGTGCGGTTGGTTTCTTCGACGCGCCTGGCGGCCTGCTCGTCCTGAATGAGCTTGATGCGCTCCTGCAGGACCGCCACATCGCGCAGCACCAGACCGAACTCCTCGCTGGCCCGGTGCAAATGTTCCATGTCCGCCCCCGTGACCCACTGCGGCGGACGCGACAGCGTGCGGGCCAGGGCGCTGGGCTCGGGGGTCAGGAGCCGGTGCAGCCTCACCATGAGTCGGCGCAACTGGGCCAGCTCCCTGGACTTGCGCCCAAGCCGGTCGGTCAGCAGCGCGTCTTCGATCCCGTCGATGCGCTCCGTGGCTTGCCGGATGATGCGCTGCAGCTCGTCGGCCTGGTCGCTCAGCAGGTGGTCGAGAAGTTCGACGCTGGTCTTGACCTCCGCCCCACGCTTGACAGCGGTCCTCAGGCGATCCACCGAGCGCAAAGGCTGGCGGCGCGCGCTGACGACGAGGCGCCG
>CAYRBG010000364.1:0-2497 GCA_964422355.1 uncultured Sphaerotilus sp.
CGTAGTTCCAGTGCGTGGCGGTGACGTGGTAGCCGTCGGCGCCGTTTTCGGCCTGTAGCTTCCAGTTGCCCTCGTAGACGTAGGTGGACGAGCCGCGCAGCACCTCCAGGCCCTCGGGCGACTGGTCGGTGATCATGTCGATGATCTTCCTGGACTCGCCCAGGTAGTTCTCCAGCGGCAGCACGTCGGCGTTCAGGCTGCCGAACAGGAAGCCCTTGTAGTTGCCGAAGCGCGCGATCTTCTTCAGGTCGTGCGAGCCGTCGCAGTTGAAGGTCTCGGGATAGCCCGTGCCTTCGGGGTCCTTGATCTTCAGCAGCTTGCCGGAGTTGTTGAAGGTCCAGCCGTGGAAGGGGCAGGTGAAGGTGCCCTTGTTGCCGTGCTTGAAGCGCGCCAGCGTGGCGCCGCGGTGGGCGCAGGCGTTGATGAAGGCGTTGAGCTCACCGGCCTTGTTGCGGGTGATGAAGATGGGCTGACGGCCGATCTTGGTCGTGTAGTAGTCGTTGACCTTGCCGATCTGGCTCTCGTGGGCCAGGTAGATCCAGTTGCCCTCGAAGAGGTGCGTCATCTCGAGGTCGAACAACTCGGGGTTGGTGAACATCTCGCGCTTGCAGCGGAACAGGCCGCGGGCCTTGTCCTTCTGGATCAGCGTGTCCAGGTAGTTCTGCGTGATCATGGGTTCGTCTCCTGTGGGTGTCGGGTCGTGAGGCCCGGGACTTCATGGTGGAGACGAGCCGCCGCGCGGAATATCCAGTTTCCGCACCATCGTTATCCAGCTTGTGCAGCCCGTCGGGCCGCTCGCCACGCCTTGCAGGAAACGGATAGGACGGCTGCAGAAAACGGATATCGCCCACCCGGGACGCTCCCCAACACTGCATCCCAGGCCTCCGACGGAGAGGTCCCGCGGGCTCCGGTCGCCAAGCGTCCGTGCGCAGCCCCCAGCCTCCAACGACACCCACAAGGACGAGACAAATGAGCACCCTCATCAAGGCGATGCGCCCCATGGCGCTGGGTCTGAGCGCCCTGCTGGCCCTGACCGGCGCGGCCACGGCCGGCCCCGACGACAAGGTCAAGGTCGGCTTCATGCTGCCGTACACGGGCACCTACGCTTCGCTCGGCAACGCCATCACCAATGGCTTCAAGCAGTACGTCGGTGAAAACGGCGGCAAGCTGGCCGGGCGCGAGGTCGAGTACTACACCGTGGACGACGAGTCCGACCCCGCCAAGGCCACCGAAAACGCCAACAAGCTCATCAAGCGCGACAAGGTGGACCTGCTGGTGGGCACGGTGCACTCCGGCGTGGCCCTGGCCATGGCCAAGGTGGCGCGCGAGAACAAGACCCTGCTCATCGTGCCCAATGCGGGTGCCGACGAGATCACCGGGCCGCTGTGTGCGCCCAACGTGTTCCGCTCCTCGTTCTCGGCCTGGCAGCCGTCCTACGCCATGGGGCAGGTGATGGCCCAGCGCGGCCTCAAGAAGGTGGTCACCCTGACCTGGAAATACTCCTTCGGCCTGCAGTCGGTGGAAGGTTTCAAGGAAGCCTTCGAGAAGGCCGGCGGCAAGGTGGTCAAGGAGATGACCCTGCCCTTCCCCAACGTCGAGTTCCAGCCTTTCCTGACCGAGATTGCCTCGCTCAAGCCGGATGCGGTGTTCGTGTTCTTCGCGGGCGCTGGCGCGGCCAAGTTTGTCAAGGACTACGCCGCTTCGGGCCTGAAGAACAGCATCCCGCTTTACGCGCCGGGCTTCCTGACCGACGGCAACCTCGACGCCATGGGTGAGGCCGGCAAGGGCGTGCAGACCACGCTGCACTACGCCGACGGCCTGCCGGTGAAGAAGGACGCCAGCTTCCGCCTGGCCTACGCCAAGGCCTACAAGATGCAGCCCGACGTCTACGCCGTGCAGGGCTACGACGCCGCACAGCTCTACCAGGCCGGTCTGCAGGCCGCCGGCGGCGACGCGAGCAAGCAGGACGCGGTGATCAAGGGCATGGAAGCCGCCCGCATCGACAGCCCGCGCGGCGCCTTCACGCTGTCCAAGGCCCACAACCCCGTGCAGGACATCTACCTGCGCGAGGTCCAGGGCGGCCAGAACAAGCTGGTGTCCACAGCCGCCAAGGCCCTGGCCGACCCCGCCCGCGGCTGCAAGCTCTGAGCCCGCCATGGATCTCGCATCGTTCCTGATCCAGACGCTGAACTCGCTCCAGTACGGGCTGCTGCTGTTCCTCGTGGCCAGCGGCCTGACCCTGGTGTTCGGCATCATGGGCATCATCAACCTGGCCCACGGCAGCTTCTACATGATCGGGGCCTACCTGGCCTTCGTGCTGGCCAGCGCGACCGGCGGGCTGTTCACGGCCATCGCGCTGGGCATCCCGCTGGCTCTGCTGTTCGGCGCCTTTCTGGAGTGGGCGCTGTTCACCCACCTCTACAAGCGCGATCACCTGGAGCAGGTGCTGCTCACCTACGGGCTGATCCTGATCTTCGAGGAGGCGCGCAGCCTGCTG
>CAYRBG010000365.1:0-2484 GCA_964422355.1 uncultured Sphaerotilus sp.
GCACCTTGGCGACCTTACGCAGAGCCGAGTTCGGCTTCTTCGGGGTCGTGGTGTAAACGCGGGTGCAAACACCGCGGCGCTGCGGGCAGTTCTGCATCGCAGGCGACTTGGACTTGGTGACCTCGACCTCACGGCCTTGGCGCACCAGCTGGTTGATGGTAGGCATGGGTAACTTGTTCCCGTTTGAAGTTACGACGACTTTTCGCGGCGACGCCGGCTCAAGACGAGCGCACACATGGCAGTGCGTGCCGAAAAGCCGGACATCATACAGTGCGCTAGGCGCGCTGGCAAATCTGCCGCCGCAACCGCCGCTCGCATAGCATCGCACCATGGTCGACACGTCCCACGTCCGCTTCCCGTCCATCGAAGGCCTGAGGGCGTTTGAGGTGTCCGCTCGGCTGGGTAGTTTCGAGCGTGCGGCCGAGGAACTGTCGATCACCGCCAGCGCGGTCAGCAAACGCGTGGCCGCGGTGGAGGATCTGCTGGCCACGCCCCTGCTGGTGCGAGGGCTGCGCGGCCTGGTGCTGACGGCGGCAGGCAAGGAGTACCTCGAACACGTGCGTTCCGCCCTGGCCCTCCTGGCCAGTGTGCCTTTGCACCATCGTGGGGTGCAGCGTCGCCAGCGGCTGAGGGTCAGCTCTCCGCCCACGTTTGCGCGGCAGATCCTGGTGCCGGCGCTGCGGGATTTCGAGTCGAAGTTCCCGGAGGTCGAACTGGAGGTCGTGCTGTCGATCCCGTTTCTGGACGGGACGCTTTCCGACGCCGATGTCGATGTGCGCAACGGCGATCTGCGCGGTCCAGGGGTCACCTTGTTGATGGACGACGTGGTCGTGCCGATGGCCTCGCCGTCGCTGGTGGCTGAACGGGGTGGGATGCCGCAGCGCCCTGAAGAACTGGTTCGCTGGCCTTTGCTGCGCACACCTTTGGAGCCGTGGATGCCCTGGTGGCAGGCCGCAGGGCTGGCCTGGACCGAGCCGGCCGAAGGGCACCGACTGGTGGACTTGGGCATGGTGATGGAGGCTGCGGCCCAGGGCTTGGGAGTGGCGTTGGCGCGACCGTCGCTGGCTGAACGGTGGTTGCTGGACGGGGCCCTGGTTCCGTTGTTCAGTCGGGCCGCCGTGCCGCGGCACCTGTACTACGCGGTCTGCAACACGGCGCAGGCGACCGGGGGCGCGTTTGTCGAGTGGCTGGCCGCGCATGCGCAGGCGGCCGCAGTGCGGGCGCGGGAACGGATTTCCGGGATGGCCTGAGAAAGTTTCCGGCCGGACGATCCGCGCCCTGCCTACGATGCGGGCTCACACAGAAAGTCCCGCCATGCCCCCAGTCATCACCTGCATCGAGGACCTGCGCGTCCTCGCCGAAAAGCGCGTGCCGCGCATGTTCTACGACTACGCCGACTCCGGCTCGTGGACCGAGGGCACATACCGCTCCAACGAGAGCGAGTTCCAGAAGATCAAGTTCCGCCAGCGTGTGGCCGTGAATATGGAGAACCGCTCTACCGCCGTGAAGATGGTGGGTGTGGACGCCAAGATGCCGGTGGCCATCGCGCCGGTGGGCCTGTGCGGCATGCAGCATGCCGACGGCGAGATTCACGCGGCCAAGGCCGCGCACAAGTTCGGCATCCCGTTCACGCTGTCGACGATGAGCATCTGCTCCATCGAGGACATCGCCGAAGCCACCCAGGCGCCGTTCTGGTTTCAGCTCTACATGATGCGCGACCGGCAGGCCATGGCCCGCATGATCGACCGGGCCAAGGCAGCGCAGTGCAGTGCGCTGGTGCTTACGCTGGACCTGCAGGTCATCGGTCAGCGTAATAAGGACCTCAAGAACGGCCTGACCGCGCCGCCCAAGCCCACGCTGCGCAATCTGGTGAATCTGGCCATGAAGCCGCGCTGGTGCCTGGGCATGGCGGGCACGCGCCGCCACACCTTCCGCAATCTGGTCGGGCATGTCGAGTCGGTGAGCGACATGCGCTCACTGGCAGCCTGGACGAACGAGCAGTTCGACCCGCGCCTGTCCTGGCCCGACGTGGAGTGGGTCAAGGAGCGCTGGGGCGGCAAGCTGATCCTCAAAGGAATCATGGAGGTCGAGGATGCGCTGCTGGCCGTCAAGAGCGGCGCCGATGCCATCGTGGTGAGCAACCACGGCGGACGGCAGCTCGACGGGGCCCTGTCGAGCATCGAGGCGCTGCCGGCCATCGTTGAGGCGGTGGGCGACCGGATCGAGGTGTGGATGGACGGCGGCATCCGCAGCGGTCAGGACGTGCTGCGGGCCTGGGCGCTGGGTGCGCGCGGCACGATGATCGGTCGGGCGATGGTCTACGGCCTGGGGGCCATGGGCGAGGCCGGCGTCACGCGGGCGCTGGAGGTGCTGCACAAGGAGCTGGACGTGACCATGGCCTTCTGTGGCCACACCCGGCTGACGGATGTCGGGCCGCACATCCTGGTGCCGGGGACCTATCCGGTCGCACCTCCGGCTGTGTGA
>CAYRBG010000366.1:0-2480 GCA_964422355.1 uncultured Sphaerotilus sp.
GCACCCAGCGCACGGCGTCCATGATGTTGGACTTGCCGCAACCGTTGGGGCCGACCACGCCCACCAACTGCCCCGGCAGCTGGAAATGGGTCGCATCGGCGAAGGACTTGAAGCCCGAGAGCTTGATCGATTGCAGTCGCATGGCAGCGAAAAGAGGCTCGCCCAATGAAAAACCCGCTGCACAGCGGGTTGGGCGTCGAGTGCGGGCAACCGTGAAGCCCGACCGCAAGAATGTTAACACCGCAGGCCTTGGCACTCCGTCACCACCGGTCACCGGCCCCCCCGGCTCCGATGCCACAATCCGAGCCCATGAATCCCCTGCTCCAGCGCCTTCAGCCCTACCCTTTCGAGCGCCTGCGTGCCCTCACGCAGGACGTGAAGCCGAATCCGGACCTGCGCCCGATCAGCCTGGGCATCGGCGAGCCCAAGCACCCGGCCCCCGATTTCCTTAAACAGCGCCTGACCGAGTCGCTGGACGCCCTGTCGGCCTACCCCGCCACGGCCGGTGAACCGGCCATGCGGGCATCGTGCGCCCGCTGGCTGGAGCGCCGTTACGGCGTAACGGTCGATGCCGCCACGCAGATCCTGCCGGTCAACGGCTCGCGCGAGGCCCTGTTCTCGCTGGCCCAGACCGTGCTGGACCCGACGCAGCACCGCGACGCCGGCGGCCCGGTGGTGGTCTGCCCCAACCCCTTCTATCAAATCTATGAAGGGGCGGCCTTCCTCGGCGGCGCCACGCCGGTGTTCGCCAACAGCGACCCGGCGCGCAACTTCGCGCCCGACTGGTCGCAGATCGACGAAGCCACCTGGGCCCGCACGCAGCTGGTCTACGTCTGCTCGCCGGGCAACCCGACCGGCGCGGTGATGTCGCTGGGCGAGTGGAAGCACCTGTTCGAGCTGTCGGACCGCTACGGCTTCGTCATCGCGTCGGACGAGTGCTACTCGGAGATCTATTACCGCGACGAGGCCCCGCTGGGCGGGCTGGAAGCGGCCGTGCGTCTGGGCCGCAGCGATTTCCGCCGCATGGTGATGCTCACCAGCCTGTCCAAGCGCTCCAACGTGCCGGGTCTGCGCTCCGGTTTCGTGGCGGGCGATGCGGCCATCCTCAAGAGTTTTCTGCTCTACCGCACCTACCACGGCAGCGCCATGAACGTGGCCGTGCAGAAGGCCAGCATGGCCGCCTGGGACGACGAGGCGCATGTGGTCGACAACCGCGACCAGTACCGCCGCAAGTTCGCCCAGGTCACGCCGGTGCTGTCGGCGGTGATGGACGTGGCCCTGCCCGACGCCGGTTTTTACCTGTGGGCCCAAGTGCCCTCACACGTCGGCGGCGGATCGGACACCGAATTCGCCCGGGCCCTGCTGGCTCAATACAATGTGACGGTTCTGCCGGGCAGTTTCCTGGCGCGTGAGGCCCACGGCGTCAATCCCGGCGCCGGACGGGTCCGCATGGCGCTCGTGGCCGGCGTCGAGGAATGCCTGGAAGCGGCCGAGCGCATCGCCAGCTTCATCCGGGCGCAGTCCTGAGTCCTTGCCGGCTGCCCCGGGCGGCCGGCGTTTTCCGTTTTCCAAGAACGAATCCTCCATGTCCATCGCACAACTGCAGCAAGTCATCGAAGCCGCGTGGGAAGACCGCGCCAACCTGTCCACCACCGCCGCCGCACCCGAAGTGCGCGAGGCCGTCAGCCACGTGCTGGGTGAACTGGACGCCGGCCGCCTGCGCGTGGCCGAGCGCCTGGGTGTGGGCCAATGGCAGGTCAACCAGTGGTGCAAGAAGGCGGTGCTGCTGAGCTTCCGCCTGAACGACAACATCCCGATGGGCGAAGGCGACCTGACCTTCTTCGACAAGGTCCCGACCAAGTTCGGCAACCTGAGCGAAGACCAGCTGCGCGCCACCGGCGTGCGTGTGGTGCCGCCGGCCGTGGCCCGCCGCGGCAGCTTCGTGGCTGCGGGCGCCATCCTGATGCCGTCCTACGTGAACATCGGCGCCTATGTCGACTCGGGCACCATGGTCGACACCTGGGCCACCGTCGGTTCGTGCGCCCAGATCGGCAAGAACGTCCACCTGTCGGGCGGCGTGGGCATCGGCGGCGTGCTGGAGCCGCTGCAGGCCAACCCGACCATCATCGAAGACAACTGCTTCATCGGCGCCCGCTCCGAGGTCGTCGAAGGCGTGATCGTCGAAGAGAACTCGGTACTGGGCATGGGCGTGTACCTGGGCCAGTCCACCCCGATCTTTGACCGCACCACCGGCGAAATCTCCTACGGCCGCGTCCCCGCCGGCTCCGTGGTGGTCAGCGGCAACCTGCCCAAGAAGGCTGCCAACGGCGCCGACTACAGCATGTACGCAGCCATCATCGTCAAGCGCGTGGACGCCCAGACGCGTTCCAAGACCAGCATCAACGACCTGCTGCGCGACTGAGCCCCGAGATGAGCACCCCGCCGAAGAACCTGGAGCGCGTGCTCCGGCTGATGTCGGA
>CAYRBG010000367.1:0-2428 GCA_964422355.1 uncultured Sphaerotilus sp.
CCCATGTCGAGCATGCGGTCGGCTTCGTCGAGGATGAGCATCTCGACGTTGTCGAGAATGGCCTTGCCGTTGTCGATGTGGTCGATCAGGCGGCCGGGGGTGGCGATGAGGATGTCCAGCGGCGAACGCAGGGCATGCAGCTGCGCACCATAGGGTACACCGCCGACGATGGTGGCCACGCGCAGGCCGTTGACGCCGCGGCCGTAGCTGATGGCTGCCTTGGACACCTGCATGGCCAGCTCACGGGTGGGCGTGAGCACCAGGATGCGCGGACCCTGGACCGTGCCGCGCGGGCGACGCAGCGTCGGATCCTTGCGGGCGTTGAGGATGCGCTGCAGTGCAGGCAGGACGAAAGAGGCGGTCTTGCCGCTGCCGGTGCTGGAGCACACGCGCAGATCCTTGCCCTCCAGGGCGGGCGGGATGGCGCGGGCTTGCACTTCGGTCGGCTGTTCGTAGCCGGCTTCTTGCAGGGACTTCAGGATGGACTCGTGCAGTCCCAGGGTATCGAAGGTCATTGTGGGGTCTCGTGAGGAATCAGGCCGTTTGCCGGAGAACACCGGCGGCTGCAGCACGACGGGCGCACCGCAGATGGGGAGCAAAAGGGGACTTGCCGGCGGCCTGGCCATCCATCGAGCGAGGCACCGCAACAGCGGAGGCTCCATTCAGGAGTCCGCACTAAGCCCACCAGGGGTCGAACAGCATCGCCGCCGACCGAAGCTGGCTACCTGGGTTCGGCTGGGAGAGCCGCACAGGGGGCGAGCGAGAGATGAAGGCCAGAGGGGATGAACGCAGTTGCTGCACGTGGATGCAGCTAGCCTCGCAGTATAGCTGATGCCGGGAATACCCGAACCGGATGTGGGTGCATCGGTTGAACGTCCAGGTTCCGTGACCGATGCACGCGCATGCGCACGCCATGGAGCCGTTGTGCGGGCCGGGGGCCGTGCCACCGGGTAATGTGATCGGCATGGAGGCGTGGATGTCGGCTTCGGGTGTCATGGTTGCGGCTTGGGGGAGCGTGTGTGTCCTGCTGGTGATGGCGGTCGCCATGCGCCGTTTGTTGGTCGTGCAGCTGCCTGAATTGGGTTGGTGGATGCTCGGGCTGTTGTTGGCGGTCCTGGGTGCCGCCGTGGAAGGAACGGCTTCGTCGGTCGGCCTGGTGAGCGGCGCATCGTTTGCAGGCTGGGTGCTGGTGGCGTCAGGGGTCGTGATGGCGACGCATGCGCTGCAGCAGCGCGCCGGCCGCAATGCGCTGCCGATGTGGATTCGCGCATGGTTTGCGTTGGTGGTGTGTGGAGAGGCGGCCAGGATTGCACTGATCGGACCGGTGGAAGGGAGAGGTCTTCCCGTCGGTGGGGTGCTGCAGGCTGCGTTGATGGTGCCTGGAATATGGTCTGCAGCCCGAGGCGCGCACCGCGTTGGCAATGTGGCGCTGGCCCTGGTGGCGGCCATCTGGGCCGTCGCAGCGGGGTGGATGATCGGGACCGTGGGGCTCGGGGGCGTTTCCGGTGTCTTCTCTTGGGCCACGGGCATTGCTGTGCTCGCGCTGGCCGCGTCGAGCCTGCTGTTCAGTTGGGCGTGCCTGGAGCAGGTGCTGACCCAGGCCGACCGTTGGGGCAGTCACGATCCCTTGACCGGATGCATCAACCGTTCGACGGCACGCACGCTGCTGGAGCATGCGCTGCAGCGGGCCCGCCGGGAGCGCCAGACCGTCGGTCTGCTGGCCCTGGATCTGGACCATTTCCGCCGCCTCAATCTGCGCTTCGGCAATCAGAGCGCCGATCTGGTGCTGCAGTGTTTTGTGGACGCGGTCCGACTTCGCCTGCGGGGGTCGGACGTGTTCTGCCGGTGGGACGGAGATCACTTCAACGTGATTCTGCCGTCCACCGACGCGGCGGGGGCGCGCCGACTGGCCGAGGACATCCGCGCGGCGGTATCCCGGCTGAAGGTCCGGACGCCGCGGCACGCGGACATCGGTCTGAGCGTTTCCATCGGTGTGGCCGTGGCCATCGCCGATTCGGGGTCGACCGTCGAGGATCTGCTGGCCCGTGCGGAAAACGCCTTGGCACGCGCCAAACTGGCGGGACGCAACCGCGTGGAGCTGGCCTGCGTCGAAATGGCCCTGGTGGCCGGTTGATCCCTTGAGCCGGCTTGGCCGGCGCTGAGGGGGCGTCTGCTCAGGTGGGGGTGCCCACCACGCGAATTCTCAGCCCTTCCACCTCCACCAACTGTCCGTCACGCAGCTTGCGTCCGCGGCGCAGCTCCACTTCTCCGTCCACGCGCACCAGTCCTTCGGCGATCAACAACTTGGCGTGTCCTCCGCTTTGGGTCACCTGCGCGGCCTTGAGCAGGGCGTCCAGCGTGATGTGATCGGTGCGGAGTTGAAAGTCGAGGGCGGCGGCAGGCATGGTGCGGGGATTGTGCCGCACCC
>CAYRBG010000368.1:0-2426 GCA_964422355.1 uncultured Sphaerotilus sp.
CCGAGTGCCACGAGGATCTTGCAGTTGGCGCGGAACTCGCGCAGCACGTGCACGTTCTCGGCGTTGCACACGCTGCCTTCGATCAGGCCGATGTCGCACTGCGGCTGGACGTGCTTGATGTCGGTGAGCGGCGAG
Source organism: uncultured Sphaerotilus sp. (assembly GCA_964422355.1). Classification (GTDB taxonomy): domain Bacteria; phylum Pseudomonadota; class Gammaproteobacteria; order Burkholderiales; family Burkholderiaceae_C; genus Sphaerotilus. The sequence continues at coordinate 136 of CAYRBG010000368.1, forward strand.
CGGTCGAACTCGGCCACTTCGGCCAGTTCGAGGATGCGCTCGTCGATGTCACACAGCGAGGTGTGACAGCCGAAGCAGCCCGACAGCGAGGTCGTGGCGATGCGCAGCTTGGGCTTGGTGGGGACGGGGACGCGGGCGTTCATGGCTCAGGCCTCCTTGTTCGAGGCAGCAGTCGTGGCCGTGTCAGAGGCCGATCCACAGCCGCCGGCACCGGCACTGCTGCCGCAACCGCAGCAGCCGGACGCCGCCGCCGGCTTTGACAGCCGATCGACCTGCGCGCTGATCGGCGTCGGGTCGTACAGGCGCTCGCCAATCGGGATGCTGTAGCCCACCCGCTTGGGCAGGATGGCGCCGACCGGGCAGATGGTGGCCGCGCGGTCGGTGATCTCCAGCGCGCTGTCGCCCAGCTTGCCGGTGGGCGAGTTGACGACAATCTTGGATTCCATGCCCCGGCCGGCGAGCGCGAAGACGTTCTTGCCGTCCACGTCGCGGCTGGCGCGCACGCACAGCTCGCACATCACGCAGCGGTTGAGGTCCAGCAGCACGTCGGGATGCGAAGCATCCACCGGGCGATCCGGAAAGAAGTGCGCGAAGTGTGGCGTGAGCATTTCGAGCTCGTAGGCCAGCGCCTGCAGCGTGCAGTTGCCGCTCTTCTCGCAGCCGGGACAGAAGTGGTGGCCCTCGACGAAGAGCATCTGCAACAGCACGCGCCGGCGCGAGTTCAGCTCCGGGGTGTCGGACTGCACGTCCATGCCCGGCATCGCCGCGATGGTGCAGGCCGAGCCGCTGCGGTTGTTCACCGACACCGTGCAGAGCTTGCACGAGCCGTGCGGCGTGAACTCCGGGTGAGCGCACAGGTGCGGGATGAACACCCCGGCGGCCAGCGCGGCCTGCAGGATGGTCTGGCCCGGCTCGAAATCGACGGGCTCGCCGTCGATGGTGAAACGGTTGGCGATTTCGGACATGTCAGTGTTGCTCCATGCCTTGAGACAGGTGGGCGTCGGCGTCATCACGGCCAGACAGCGCGCGGGTGGCGGCCAGTGCGGCGTCGAGATCGAAGGCCGGCTCGAAGTCGACGGGCTTCAGGCGCTTCTCGTAGGCCCCACGGAACTTCTGCACCGTCTCAACGATGGCGTTGCACGAGGCCGTGCCCAGGCCACAATGCGCCGAGCCCTTGATGACGCCGGCCAGGCGACCCAGCTCGTTCATCTCGTACTGCGTGCCGTGACCATCGGCGACCTTGTCCATCAGGTTGGCGACCAGCGTGGTGCCAACCCGGCAGGGGGTGCAGAAGCCGCAGCTCTCGTGGGCGAAGAAGTGCGCGAAGTTGCGCGCCACCTCGAACATGTCGCGCTGCGGGCCGAACACCATGAAGGAGCCGGCCGTGGGCACGTCCTCGAAGGCGATGCGCCGGCCGAACTCGCGCTCGGACAGGCACACGCCCGCGGCGCCCGACACCTGCACCGCCTGCGGGTTGCGCGCGCCGCAGTCCTCCAGCACCTGCGCGATGCGCACGCCGAAGGGGTACTCGTACAGGCCGGGGCGTTCCACATCGCCCGAGACCGAAAGAATCTTGGTCCCGGTGGATTGCTTGGTGCCCAGGCCGGCATAGTGCGCGCCACCCTGAAGCGCGATCTCCAGCACCTTGCACAGCGTCTCGACGTTGTTGACCACCGTGGGCTGGCCCAGGTAGCCGTGCGTCACCGGGAAGGGGGGGCGGATGCGGGGGCGGCCCGGCTTGCCTTCGAGACTCTCGATCAGCGCGGTCTCTTCCCCGCAGACGTAGGCGCCCGCACCGACGTGGATCTCGATGTCGAAGTCGAAGCCCTCGACACCGCAGACCGACGTGCCCAGCAGATTCAACTTGCGCAGGTCGGCCAGATGGGCCTCCAGCGGTGCGAGCAGGTAGGTGTACTCACCGCGCAAATACATCAGGCCCTTCTTCGCGCCGATGCAATAGCCGGCGATGGTCATGCCCTCGAAGATGTGGCCGGCAAAGGACTGCAGCAGCACACGGTCCTTGAAGGTGCCGGGCTCGCCCTCGTCGGCGTTGCACACCACGTAGCGCGTGGCGCCCTCGCCGGTGGTCGGCGCGTGGCGTGCCGCCTCCCACTTGACGGCCGTCGTGAAGCCGGCACCGCCGCGTCCGCGCAGGTTGGACAGCTTCATCTCGTGCAGCATGCCGTCGCGACCGCGCTCGATGGCGGCGCGCAGCGCATCCCCAGGTGCCCAGGCGGCACTGAGCAGCATGTCGGCGCGGCGGATGTTGTCTTCGACCTTGAAGTAGAAGC
>CAYRBG010000369.1:0-2407 GCA_964422355.1 uncultured Sphaerotilus sp.
GCGTCGGTCTCCAAAACCGAAGGTTGTAGGTTCGATTCCTACTGCCCCTGCCACCACCGGGTACGTTCTGAACTGAGTGCCCGAGTCAGTCCAAGCAGCCCGCAGGATGCGACAACGCTCCAGCGGGCTTTCCTTCTGTAGGGTTGGCGTTGATGTTGCGCTTTTGCGCGGTGTCCGCTGTCAGAGTCCATGTCCACTCCTCAAGTTGAAACCGTCACGGCTGGTCCGGACAAGATGAAGCTTGCTGCGGCCGTCGTGCTGCTGCTGGGCGGTCTGGTCGCGTTCTATGCGCTGTCCAAGCAGGGTGTCTATGCCCAGTGGGCGGCGCTGATTGTTCTGCTGGCAGGTGCTGTGGCCGTGTTCTTCTCCAGTGGTCTGGGGCGTTCGCTCCTGGCTTATGGGCAGGAGTCGGTGCGCGAGCTGCGCAAGGTGGTGTGGCCGTCGCGCAAGGAGTCCGGGCAAATGACGGGTTACGTCTTTGCCTTCGTGGTGGCCATGGCGCTGTTTTTGTGGCTGACCGACAAGACGCTGGAGTGGGTGCTGTACGACCTGATTCTGGGTTGGAAACACTGAACTCGCGGGTGAAAGCAATCGATGACTGAAGCTCAGACCTCTGCTGGCGGCGCGCCGATGCGCTGGTACATCGTCCAGGCCTACTCGGGCATGGAAAAGGCCGTCGTGCGCAATCTGCAGGAGCGCATTGCGCGCTCCGACATGCAGGCCAAGTTCGGTCGCCTGCTGGTTCCGACCGAAGAAGTGGTCGAAGTCAAGAACGGCAAAAAGGTCGTGACCGAACGTCGCATCTATCCCGGCTATGTGCTGGTTGAGATGGTGATGGACGATGAAAGCTGGCACCTGGTCAAGAATACGGCCAAGGTCAGTGGCTTCCTGGGTGGTGCCAAGAATCGCCCCCACCCGATCTCGGAAGAGGAAGTCAACACCATCGTCAACCAGATGCAGCAGGGCACCGAGAAGCCGCGTCCCAAGGTCGAGTGGGAAGTGGGCGAGGTGGTCCGCGTCAAGGAAGGCCCGTTTGCAGACTTCAACGCCACGATCGAGGAAGTCAATTACGAGAAAAGCAAGCTCAAGGTCACTGTCACCATCTTCGGGCGTGCGACGCCTGTGGATCTGGATTTCGGTGGCGTCGAGAAGGTCTGACGCATTCCGGTTTGCGGCGGAATCTTTCCGCCAACCCACCGGGGACTGATCCGGTCCGGTGGGATGTTCAAAAGGCGATCGTTTGGTCGCCAGGATCACGGCGAGGAGCTGAGCGGGTGGCGGTGCCACCCTTCGGCGTTTGAACTCGAAAGGAGCCATCATGGCAAAGAAAATCGTCGGCTACATCAAGCTGCAAGTGCCGGCGGGCAAGGCCAATCCTTCGCCCCCGATCGGTCCCGCGCTGGGTCAGCGTGGTCTGAACATCATGGAGTTCTGCAAGGCGTTCAACGCGCAGACCCAGGGCATGGAGCCGGGCATGAAGATCCCGGTGGTGATCACGGCCTACGCCGACAAGTCCTTCACCTTCATCATGAAGTCGCCCCCGGCGACCGTGCTGCTGAAGAAGGCCGCCAAGATCGAGACCGGTTCTCCGCGTCCTCACCTGGACAAGGTGGGCAAGCTGACCCGTGCCCAGCTGGAAGAGATCGCCAAGATCAAGATGAAGGACCTGACGGCCGCCGACATGGACCGCGCAGTCAAGACCATCGCCGGCTCCGCCCGCTCGATGGGCATCAACGTGGAAGGGGTCTGACATGGCCAAGCTGACGAAGCGTCAAAAGGCTCTCGCCGGTAAGGTCGAGACCACCAAGCTGTACACCATCGACGAAGCCCTGGCCCTGGTCAAGGAATGCGCCGGTGCCAAGTTCGACGAATCCATCGACGTGTCCGTTCAACTGGGCGTGGATGCCAAGAAGTCGGATCAGGTCGTGCGTGGTGCCGTCGTGATGCCCAACGGCACCGGCAAGACCAAGCGCGTGGCCGTGTTCGCCCAAGGCGCCAAGGCTGAAGAAGCCAAGGCCGCCGGCGCCGACGTGGTCGGTTTCGAAGATCTGGCTGCCGACATCAAGGCCGGCAACATGAACTTCGATATCGTGATCGCTTCGCCGGACGCGATGCGCATCGTCGGTACCCTCGGTCAGGTGCTGGGTCCCCGTGGCCTGATGCCGAACCCGAAGGTCGGTACCGTCACCCCCGACGTCGCCACCGCCGTCAAGAACGCCAAGGCCGGTCAGGTCCAGTTCCGCGTCGACAAGGCCGGCATCATCCACGGCACCATTGGTCGTCGCTCGTTCGAGGACGACAAGCTCAAGGGCAACCTGAGCGCGCTGCTGGAGGCCCTGACCAAGGCCAAGCCGGCTTCGAGCAAGGGTGTGTACCTGCGCAAGATCGCCGTGTCGTCGACCATGGG
>CAYRBG010000370.1:0-2348 GCA_964422355.1 uncultured Sphaerotilus sp.
CATCCTGTGGGGCGCCGAGGGCAAGGAAATCCCCGAAGGCATCATGGACGCCGTCATCACGACGACCATCGCCCTGCACGACCTGCAGCGCCGCGGTTCGATCAACGGCCAGCCCATCAGCAACACCCGCAAGGGCTCGGTCTACATCGTCAAGCCGAAGATGCACGGCCCGACCGAAGTCGCCTTCGCCAACGAGCTGTTCGGCCGCGTCGAACAACTGCTGGGCCTGCCTGACAGCACGGTCAAGCTGGGCATCATGGACGAGGAGCGCCGCACCTCGGTCAACCTGAAGGCCTGCATCGCTGCGGCCAAGAGCCGTGTGGCCTTCATCAACACCGGCTTCCTCGACCGCACTGGCGACGAGATGCACACCTCGATGTGGGCCGGCCCGGTGATGCGCAAGGGCGACATCAAGACCAGCGCCTGGATCCAGGCCTACGAGCGCCGCAACGTGCTGATCGGTCTGGACTGCGGCCTGCGCGGTCGCGCCCAGATCGGCAAGGGCATGTGGGCCATGCCGGACCTGATGGCCGAGATGCTTAAGCAGAAGATCGGTCACCCCAAGGCCGGTGCCAACACCGCCTGGGTGCCGAGCCCGACCGGCGCGACCCTGCACGCCCTGCACTACCACCAGGTCAGCGTGGCCGAGGTGCAGCAGCAGATCGAAGCCAGCGGCGATGCCACCAACCCGGCCGTCACCGCCAAGCTGCTCGACGACCTGCTGACCATCCCGATGGTCAAGGACGTGACCTGGACCGCCGAAGAGCGCCAGCAGGAAATCGACAACAACGCCCAAGGCATCCTGGGCTACGTCGTGCGCTGGGTCGACCAGGGCGTGGGCTGCTCCAAGGTGCCCGACATCAACGACATCGGCCTGATGGAAGACCGCGCCACGCTGCGCATCTCCAGCCAGCACATCTGCAACTGGCTGCTGCACGGTGTCGTGACCGAAGCCCAGGTGCGCGAGACCTTTGCTCGCATGGCCGCCAAGGTGGATCAGCAGAACGCGGGTGATCCGGCCTACAAGAGCCTCGTGGCCAATCCGGACGGCGCCGCCTACCAGGCCGCCCTGGACCTGGTCTTCAAGGGCAAGGAACAGCCCAGCGGCTACACCGAGCCCCTGCTGCACGCCTGGCGCCTGAAGGTCAAGGCTGCCGCCTGACCTCTGAACACCGGAGCTGAATCGAATTAATAGAAGAGCGAGTGTTAGGAGACAGGAACGGCGCCCCTCGGGGCGCCGTTTTCTTTGCGGGCTACCATTCGCGGCCCATGTCCGACGAATCCCAAATCCTCATCCCCGACTCTTTCCTCGACCTGCACCGTGACCGCAGCGGATCCCGGCTGCGCACGCCTTTGGCCGAGGTGCGGGACCGCTACGAGTTTTGCGAGGACCTCGCCCAGCAGTTGATGCCGCAGGCCCAGCACGTGCACTTCGATCTTGGGTTGAACGAAGAACTGGTGCTGCAGCAGATGCAAGTGGCCCTGAACGACGAAGGCTCCGGACTCGTCGAGCCCGAAGCCTGGTGGGTGGTTCGGCGCTTGGCCGAACTGCTGGAGTGGAACGCCGACGGGCTCGGGGACGGCCCGCCGACGCCTTGATCAGGAGCCGCTGTGGCCGGCCGGCTGCGGGTCGCGCAGGAAGATTTCGACGCGGCGGTTCTGGGCGCGGCCAGCGGCGGTGTTGTTGTCGGCCACGGGCTGGCGTTCGCCCATGCCCGAGGTGCTCACGCGGCTGGGGGCCACGTTGCGGGTGGCGAGGTAGTCGCGCACGGCCTGGGCGCGCTCGACCGACAGCGGATCGTTGACGGCGTCGGAGCCGCTGTTGTCGGTGTGGCCGACGATGCGCACCAGCATGTTGGGCGCCAGGCCTTGGGCGAACTTGTCGAGCACCGGATGCATGGCGGGCTTGATGGCGGCGCGGCCCACGTCGAACGAGAAGTCCGCAGGCACGTTGACCTTGAGCTCGTTGTCCTGCGTGCGGGCAACCTCAATGCCGGTGCCGGCCGTGGCCTTTTCCATCTCGGCCTGCTTGTCCTGCATGCGCTTGGACCACAGGTTGCCCGTGACCGCACCCAGCACACCACCCACGGCAGCACCGGTGCCGGCCTTGCCGCCGGTGGCCGAGCTCAGGATGGCACCAGCTGCCGCGCCGATGGCCGCACCGGCCACGGTGCCCTGCGTGCGTCCACCCGCTTCGGGCGTGCCGGCGCAACCGGTGATCAGGAATGCGGCAGCCACGGCGGAAACGCCCAGTGCAACGGCGCGATGGCGCGGGAAGCGGGCGGAAGTGGAGGCTGCAACGGTCATGTTCATGAATGAGATCCTTGATTGAAGGCGAATCGCCAGGG
>CAYRBG010000371.1:0-2348 GCA_964422355.1 uncultured Sphaerotilus sp.
TCGACGACCTGGCCCTGATCGACGCCCTGCAGTCCGAGGCCTTCTACGTCGGCGCCCTGGGATCGCGCCGCAACCACGCTGCGCGGCGTGCCCGCCTGCGCGAGCATTTCGGACTGAGCGACGAGGCGCTGGCGGCACTGCGCGGACCGGCGGGCCTGTACATCGGCAGCAAGACGCCAGCAGAAATCGCCTTGTCCATCCTCGCCGAGGTGGTTGCGGCCAAAAACGGCGTGGCCCTGCCGCCGCAGGCGCGGGTGGACGAAGGCAAGGCGCGCGACGAATCACCCGGCCGGGCGCAGGCAGCCACGACCGCTTCGGCGTGCATGGTGGCGTGAGCCTCGACGGAAGCCACCGCGACGCGACATGCCCGACGACGAGCTTGACGGCCCCCCCACCGCACGACTCGGCGAGGCGCAGCCTTTCGCGGCCACCGTGCTGGCGGCCGGCCGGGGCGAGCGCCTTGGGGGCCGCGCCAAGTCGTCGCTGCTCATCGACGGTCGCAGCGTGCTGGAGCGCCTCGTTGACGCGCTTCGCGAGGCCGGCGCCGTCGAGGTGAGCGTGGTCATCGCCCGCGACAGCGCCGCACTGCGGCCGTTCATCGACCGCTGTGGCGCCGTGGCTGTGCCGCACATCCGGCAGGACGCCGATCTCGTCGACAGCCAGCGCCTGGCCGTGCATTCACACGTCGAGCGACACCCGGGCCACGACCTGATGCTGATGCCGGCCGACCTGCCCTTGCTGCAGACCGAATCCGTGCGTGCTCTGTGCCGCGCCTGGGCGGCCCGTGAGCCGCAGGTCCTGGCCCAGGTACCGGTGGTCGACGGTGTGCGCGGACACCCCGTGCTGCTGTCATGGGGTGCCGCGCAGGCCATCGATGCCGCCCCGCACCGTCAGGGCGTGCGCGAGTGGCTGCAGGCCCACGCCGAGCGGACGTGCCGGCGGCCCTGCCGGGATCCGGCCCACGTCTTCGACCTTGATACCGAGGAGGACGTGGCCCGCTTTCGCGATCGGATCGCCCCGAGCCACGTCCGCTGGCCGTGATCAGCGCAGATCGAAGCGATCCAGCTCCATCACCTTGACCCACGCGGCCACGAAGTCGTTCACGAACTTGTCCTGCGCATCGTCGGCCGCATAGACCTCGGCCAACGCCCGCAACTGCGAGTTCGAACCGAACACCAGATCCACCACCGTGCCCGTCCACTTCAGCGCGCCGGTGCTGCGGTCGCGCCCTTCGAGCACGCCCTCGGTGCCAGACTTCGTCCACTTCGTGCGCATGTCGAGCAGGTTCACGAAGAAGTCGTTCGTCAGCGTGCCGGGGCGGTCGGTGAAGACGCCGTGCGGGCTGTGGCCCGAGTTGGCATCCAGCGCACGCAGGCCGCCGATCAGCACCGTCATCTCGGGCGCGGTCAGGGTGAGAAGCTGGGCCTTGTCGATCAGGCGCTCGGCCATCGAGCCTTCCAGACCGGCGCTGACGTGGTTCCGGAAGCCGTCGGCCACGGGTTCCAGCACGGCGAAGGATTCGACGTCGGTCTGGTCCTGCGACGCGTCGGTGCGGCCGGGATGGAACGGCACCGTCACGTCGTGGCCCACGGCCTTGGCGGCGGCTTCGATCGCGGCACCCCCGGCCAGCACGATCAGGTCGGCCAGCGAGACCTTCTTGCCGTCCTTCTGCGCGGCGTTGAACTCGGCCTGGATGGCTTCGAGCTTGGCCAGCACCTGCGCCAGCTCGGCCGGGTTGTTGGCGGCCCAGTCCTTTTGCGGTGCGAGACGGATGCGCGCGCCGTTGGCGCCGCCGCGCTTGTCGCTGCCGCGGAAGGTCGAAGCCGACGCCCAGGCGGTCGACACGAGCTGCGCCGTCGTCAGGCCGCTGGCCAGCACGTCGGCCTTGAGCCTCGCGATGTCGGCAGCGTCGATCAGCGGGTGGTCGACGGCGGGCACCGGGTCCTGCCAGATCAGCACTTCCTGCGGCACCAGCTTGCCGAGGTAGCGCGAGCGCGGGCCCATGTCGCGGTGCGTGAGCTTGAACCAGGCGCGGGCAAAGGCGTCAGCGAAGGCGGCCGGGTCCTGGTGGAAACGGCGGGCGATCGGCTCATAGATCGGGTCGAAGCGCAGCGACAGGTCGGCCGTGGTCATCATCGGCGGGTGCTTCTTCGACGGGTCGTGCGCGTCCGGAATCAGGTGCTCGGGCTTGACGTCCTTGGCCACCCACTGGTGCGCGCCAGCCGGGCTCTTCGTCAGTTCCCACTCGTAGCCGAAGAGCATGTCGAAGTAGCCGTTGTCCCAGGTCGTGGGGTTGGGTTTCCAGGCGCCTTCGATGCCGCTGGTGGTGGTGTGCACGCCCTTGCCGG
>CAYRBG010000372.1:0-2326 GCA_964422355.1 uncultured Sphaerotilus sp.
TTGCGGACATCTCGAATCTCCTGGTGGTCAAAGCGTCTGTCGGTCCGGATCAGGCCGAGACAGAGAGTTCAGCATCGGGTTGGTCTTCTTTCTGATGAAAGACCATGGAGACGGACAGAACCCAGTCGAGCGCCGACATGGCTTCGTAGGTCTGCACCGTTTCACGATCACCGTCGGTTTCGATCGTGGCGATGATCTTTCCTTCTGGAGACACGGTGGCCACCTCGACGCCATCGATTGCCCCAAGGCTGGCAACCACCTCTTCCACGTGGTCGGGTCGAGGAATGACGATGACGCTGGATATGTTCATGGCACGGCTCTCCTTCATCGACCGGTCAGGGTCCCCCTGGACGCAAGTTCGGCAGACGATGCGGACATCCTAGGCCGGCCCGATCGGTTGCAGCGCATGGTGATCGGGCCGGGGTAGGGCTGGGTCTACCTCGAAAGTGGTAGGGGTTGGGCGGGCGGTTTGCCCGTACATTCAGGGCGGAGCCCGAGACTCGGGAAGCGGCGCCGATCGGCGGTCCTACTCCCAAAGCGCGCGGCCCTAAGCCCCTTGTCCTCGCATGAAACGTATCTTTCCCACCATCATCCACGCCTTCCAGGATTCCGTGCTGGTGCGCATGGCAGCGGCCATGGGGCTGCTGGCTCTGCTGTCGCTGGCGTCGATCGTGATCTCGGCCTTGATTGCCGAAGACATCAGCGGCCGGGCCAATGCGGTGAACGTGTCGGGTTCATTGCGGTTCCTGAGCTACCGCACGCTCAGTGAGGTGCTGCAGCCCGACAAGCGCGAGCAGGCCAAGGACACCATCAAAGTGTTCGAGCGCCGGCTGTTGGGGCTGGAGCGCTTCGTGCTCAGCAAGTCGCGTTCGGATTCTCCGTCGGTGCGCGAGGTGCAGGGTGTGTTCCAGCGCTGGAACCTCCAGGTGCGCGAGCTGGAATTGCGCGCGACCGAGGGTGAGCCTGACGCGTTGCAGCAGATGGCCCTGGAAATTCCGCACTTTGTCGATCAAATCGATCAGGTGGTGAACCTCATCGAGATCGAACTGGAGCAGAAGGCCCGTTGGCTGCGCATTGCCCAGTTGGGCCTGCTGGGTTGCATCGTGGTGGTGAGCCTGTTGACGATCTGGATGCTGCATCGGCAACTGGTGCAGCCGCTGGCGCAGTTGCTGGATGCCGCACGCACCGTTCGGCAGGGATCGTTTTCGGTGCGGGTGGCGCACGTGGGCGGCGACGAGCTGGGGCGTCTGGGGCAGGCCTTCAACGCCATGGTGGGCGAGATCGCCACCATGTACGCCCACCTGGAGGACAAGGTCGCCGACAAGACCCGCGAGCTCAAGCGCACCAACGAATCGCTGGAGCTGCTGTACCGGGTCAGCCAGAAGCTCTCGGCCAGCGACCTGACGCTGGACCGCGTGCAGGAGGTGCTGCGCGAGGTGGAAACCGCCCTGGAGCTGGGCCACAGCATGATCTGCGTGAGCGAGGACAACCAGCTCCCCGCTCACCCCATCAGCGGCGACCTCAGCCCGCAGGAGCGGCACACCCTGTGCAGCAGGCAGGACTGCGGCGGGTGCTTCCGCCGTGCACAGAGCCCCTTGTCGGAGCAGGTCGGGCGCTCGCCGGTGGTCATCGTGCCGCTGGGCGATGGGGACCACCTGCGGGGCGTCCTGCCGGTGCTCAAGGCGTCTGACGATCCGCTGTCGGTGGAGAAGGTCCGGGTCATCGAGACCGTGGGGCACCACGTCTCCAATGCCTTGATCAACATGCGCCGCGCCGAGGAAAAGCACCGTCTGGCGGTGATGGAGGAGCGCTCGGTCATCGCGCGCGAGCTGCACGACTCGATCGCGCAGTCGCTGTCGTACCTGAAGATCCAGGTCACCCGGCTGGAGAAGTGTCTGGAGCAGGGCTGCGACCCGAAGGGCATCACCGAAGAGATCAAGCGGGGCTTGTCCGGGGCCTACCGGGAGCTGCGTGAGCTGATCGTCACTTTCCGCCTGCGGGTGGACGAGCGCGGGCTGAACGTGGCGCTCAACGAGATGGTGTCGGAGTTTTCGCAGAAGCTCGGTTTTCCGGTCCAGTTCAACAATGCCTTGTCGGGCATCGTGCTGTCGGCCAACGAGGAGCTGCACGTGCTGCGCATCGTGCGCGAAGGCTTGTCCAACATCGAGCGCCATGCGCAGGCCAGCGCGGCGCGTGTGGCGATTTCCGTCGATGCGTTCCAGTCGGTCACCGTGCGCGTGGAGGACAACGGACGCGGGTTTGATCCGAAGTGCACGCCGATGAACCACTTCGGTGTCAACATCATGAACGACCGCGCCATGATCCT
>CAYRBG010000373.1:0-2317 GCA_964422355.1 uncultured Sphaerotilus sp.
CCCCAGCCTGACCCCACCGCGGCCACGCAAGGCTTGCCGCGCTGGCAGTTGCACTACCGCGATCACGCGCGTCAGTGCTGGGTGCTGTGCATGGAGGGGCCGCAGCAGGCCGTGCTGGACCGGCTGGCCCAGGATGAAAAGCGGGAGTTCTGGCAATGATCTACCTTGACCACAACGCCACCACGCGCCCGGCCCCCGAGGCGGTGCAGGAAATGATGGACGTGCTGGAGCGGGCCTGGGCCAATCCCTCGTCCACGCACGCGCCGGGGCAGGCCGCACGGCGCATCCTCAGCGATGCGCGCACCCGCGTCGCCAACGCCCTGGGGTGTCTGGGCAACGAGGTGGTCTTCACCAGCGGGGCCACCGAGTCCAACCACATGGCGGTGCTCGGCGCCCTGCATCTGGGGCGACCCCAGGGACGAGATCGCATCGTCATGTCGGCGGTGGAGCACCCGGGACACTTGGCCTTGGGCAAGCGCCTGCAGGAGCAGGGCATCCGCGTCGACCTGATTCCGGTGAATGCGCGCGGCGAGCTCGATCTGATGGCGGCCCGTGCCCTGATGGGCTCGGACGTCGCCCTGCTGAGCGTCATGGCGGCGAACAACGAGACAGGCGTGATCATGCCGACGGCCGAGCTGGCGGCGCTGGCCCGCGAGCACCATGTGCCGTTCCACAGCGATGCCACGCAGGGGGTGGGCAAGGGTGTGGGGCGGTTTGCCGACAGCGGCGCCGATCTGTGGTCGGTGTCGGCCCACAAGATCCACGGCCCCAAGGGCGTGGGTGCCCTGCTCGTGCGCAAGGGGCTGAACTGGCCGGCGCTGCACAGCGGCAAGCAGGAGCGCAATCGCCGCGGCGGCACCGAAAACCTGCCTGGCATCGCCGGCTTCGCCGCTGCGGCCGAGCGCATGGTGCGCTCTCAGCCCGACGACCTGCGCCGCATGCAGGTGCTGCGCGACCGCCTCGAAGCAGGACTGCGCCGCCTGACGGCGGACGTGCACGTCTACGGTGAGGGCGCCGCGCGCCTGCCCAACACGCTGTGTGTGCGTTTCGGCGTGCAGGACGCCGACCGGGTGCTGGGCAAGCTGGAGCGCGCAGGCGTCATCGCGTCCTCGGGTGCCGCGTGCTCGGCCGGCGGCACCCAGCCGTCGCACGTGCTGCTGGCACTGGGCGCCACGCCATTGGAGGCCAAGGGATCGGTGCGCTTCTCGCTGGGTCGCGACACCACGCCCGCCGAGGTCGACGAGGCCCTGGCCGTGGTGGCCCGCGTGATCCTTCCCCTGCTTCAGGAGGACGAGCGCATGGCGGCCTGAAGGCCCGTGTGTTCGCTCCGGTTCCAGACGTCTTTTTTCCTCACTCTCGCTTCATCAAAGGCCCTTCCATGAAAGTCATGATCCGCAGAGGCTCCAACGGCCAACTGTCCGCCTACGTCCCCAAGAAGGACCTGGAGGAGCCCATCGTCTCGCAGGAAAAGGAGGGTCTGTGGGGCGGCAGCGTGACGCTGGCCAACGGCTGGATCCTGGCGCTGCCGGAGATGCCCGAAGAGACCAAGCTGCCCATCACCGTCGAGGCCAAGCGCACCGGCGGCGCCGACTGAGGCACCTCGTCTTCATCCGAACGGAGTCCGACCATGAGCACTGCCGATCCCGTCGTCACGCCCGCATCGAGCGCCTCGTCCGGGGGGCCGGTCACGCTGGCCACCCTGTCGGCCCTGGCCGAGACCGTGGTCAACATCCGCGAAGCCGCGGCCCTGCTGCGTGAACGCATCGCGCCGGGCCGTGTCATCGTGGTCGACGCCATGGACATGCGTCAGGAGGCTCCGGCCATCTCCGGCGCGCGCTGGAACCTGTTCCTGGCCGCCAGCGACGGTCATTGCTGGACGGTCACGCGCGAGCCTGCGCAGGCCGCCGGCCTCTACATCAGCCCACGGAGTTGAACCATGGCCGAGGCCCACGCCATCGACGACCCGCCCCGTCGCACCGTCACCCCGATCCCTGCGGCCGCGGCCGGTCACCAGGGTGAAATCGATCCCTGGTCGGACCCCTCGGTCGATCCCCTGACGCTGGAAGACGCGCCAGTGCCCCTGGCCGACGAGGCCCTGGAGGGGGACTGGATTGCGCTGTCCGACCCGGACCTCTCGGATGTCGAGCAGCAGCTCGTGCAGATGGTGATGGGTTCGCCCCGCCTGACGCATGGGCCGATGGTGACGCGTTTTGAGGAGTCCTTTGCGGCTTACCTGGGCCGCAAGCACGCCGTCTCGGTCGCCAGCGGCACGCTGGGCACCTTGCTGGCGTTGCGCGCCATGGGCATCGGTCCCGGC
>CAYRBG010000374.1:0-2312 GCA_964422355.1 uncultured Sphaerotilus sp.
CCGGGCGGTGCTGCTGGTCGGGCGGGAGCAGTCTCCGGATGGGCCGCACGGGAGGGTCGCCAACGACCTGCGCGACCGCCTGGCCGTGGCCATGGCGGCGCACCAGCGCGAGCGCATGCTGCACTGGCGGGCGTTTCACGACGACCTCACCGGTCTGGCCAACCGGGCCGGCTTGAACGATGAGTTGAACCGTTGGCTGTCGTCCGCGCATCCGCCCTTGCCGATGTCGGTGATGTTTGTCGACCTGGATCACTTCAAGCACGTCAACGACACCCAAGGCCACGAGATGGGAGACCGCCTGCTGCAGCAGGCCGCCGAGCGCCTGACCGCGGTCATGCCTCCTCTGGGCCTGGTGGCCCGCAACGGCGGCGACGAATTTGTGGTGGCGGTGCCGCACCTTGACGAAGGCGGCGCCGTGGAGGTGGCGCGGCGCATCTGCGAGCGCCTGGCCTTGCCGTTTTCCTGCGGGGGGCGCGAGCACCAGCTGGGTGCGAGCATCGGCATTGCCGTGTCGCCGACGCACGGTCACGATCGCGCCACCCTGCTGCGCCACGCCGACATGGCGATGTATGCGGCCAAGCAGGGCGGGCGGGGGCGCTATGCGGTGTTTGCGGAAGCGCTGGACCAGCAGTCCAGCGAGCGCTCCCGCCTTCTGGCCGACCTGCGCCGGGCGGTCGAGCGCGACGACGAGCTGGTGCTGCACTACCAGCCCCGGGTCGGCACGAAGGACGGGCGTGTGCGCTCGGTCGAGGCCCTGGTGCGCTGGCAGCATCCCGACCTGGGGCTGCTTGGCCCGGGACGCTTCATCCCCCTGGCCGAAGAGAGCGATCTCATCGAGGCCCTGGGTTACCGCGTCCTGCGCATGGCCTGTGTCCAGATGGCCCGCTGGCAGGTGGAGGGGGCCGGCATCGATCGGGTGTCGGTGAACGTGTCGCCGCGGCAACTGGCGTCCGGGCGCCTGTGTGAGCGGGTGATCGGGGCCCTGATGGGACAGGGCCTGTCGCCGTCCATGCTGGAGCTGGAGGTCACGGAAAGCCTTCTGGTCGGGGATGCCCAGTCGGCCATCTCCCAGCTGCAGTCCTTGCGCGAAGCAGGGGTGATGATCGCGCTGGACGACTTCGGCACCGGCTTTTCGTCGCTGGCCACCCTGCGCCAGTTGCCGATCGACGTGATGAAGATCGATCGTGCCTTCGTCAAGGACCTGGGGCGCGACGACTCCGCCTTGGCTGTGGCGAGGACCATCCTGACGCTGGCCCGTTCGCTGGGCATGCACACGGTGGCCGAGGGCATGGAGACGGCCGAGCAGACCGCGGTGCTGCAGGAGTTGGGCGTCGACGAGATGCAGGGCTTCTGGTTCAGCAGGCCGGTGCCGCCCGACCAACTCGCACGGCTGCTGCAGTCGGGGTCGGCATTGGCGCGCCGCAGTGGCCCGATGGAGAAACAGGAAGCCGCTGCCGTTGGATGAGGGGTCGCGCAGGTCGCACCCCTCCGGCGGAATTCAGTGCTGACGGCGCTCTTCAGCCAGTGCGGCTTCGACGCACGCCCGGCAGATGCAGGCCCGGCCTCTGGCCTGGGCCGGAACCCGCTCCAGCAGCGAGGCCGGGAAAGCCGTGGTGGTGCACCAGCAGGGGGTGTCGAACGTCCCGGCCTTGGCGGGCGCGCAGGCGTTGGGGCCTCCGCACAAGGGGCAGCGGTCGTTCGGCAGGGGGATGGAGGACGGATCGGTCATGGGGTGATGATCGGGAACGGGGCGCGGCGGCCCCATTCCCTTCATCGGACTCAGGCCGTCGTGACCGGGATCTTGCCGATCTTGGCCTGCCAGGTCTTGGGCCCTTCGATGTGGGCGCTGGTGCCGCCGGCGTCCACCGCCACGGTGACCGGCATGTCGACCACGTCGAACTCGTAGATGGCTTCCATGCCCAGGTCTGCGAAGCCGACGACCTTGGCGGCCTTGATCGCCTTGGACACCAGGTAGGCGCTGCCGCCCACGGCCATCAGGTAGGCCGACTTGTTGTCCTTGATCGCCTGGATCGCGACCGGGCCGCGCTCGGCCTTGCCGACCATGGCGATCAGGCCGGTCTTCTCCAGCATCATGCGGGTGAAGCCGTCCATGCGGGTGGCGGTGGTGGGGCCGGCCGGGCCGACCACTTCGTCGCGCACCGGGTCCACCGGGCCGACGTAGTAGATGACGCGGTTGGTGAAGTCGACCGGCAGCGGCTCGCCCTTGGCCAGCATGTCGGAGATGCGCTTGTGCGCCGCGTCGCGGCCGGTCAGCATCTTGCCGTTGAGCAGCAGGGTCTGGCCGGGCGTCC
>CAYRBG010000375.1:0-2285 GCA_964422355.1 uncultured Sphaerotilus sp.
ACTGCGAAAGCCGCGACATCGCGCACAACGAGGTCTTCCTGGTCGAGGGCGACTCGGCCGGCGGCAGCGCCAAGATGGGCCGCGACAAGGAGACCCAGGCCATCCTGCCGTTGCGCGGCAAGGTGCTCAACGCCTGGGAGGTGGAGCGCGACCGCCTCTTCGCCAACAACGAGATCCACGACATCTCGGTGGCCATCGGCGTCGATCCGCACGGCCCGGACGACCGGCCCGACCTGAGCAACCTGCGCTACGGCAAGGTCTGCATCCTGTCGGACGCCGACGTGGACGGATCGCACATCCAGGTGCTGCTGCTCACGCTGTTCTTCCGCCACTTCCCCAAGCTGATCGAGGCCGGGCACCTGTACGTGGCGCGCCCACCGCTGTTCCGCGTGGACGCGCCGGCGCGCGGCAAGAAGCCGGCGGCCAAGTTCTACGCCTTGGACGAGGGCGAGCTGCAGGCCATCACCGACAAGCTGCGCAAGGAAGGTGCCCGCGAGGCCAGCTGGACGGTCAGCCGCTTCAAGGGCCTGGGCGAGATGAGCGCCGAGCAGTTGTGGGAGACCACGCTCAACCCGGACACGCGTCGCTTGCTGCGGGTGGATTACGGCGCGGTGGCGTTCACCGAGACCGTGGAGTTCTTCGGCAAGCTGATGGGCAAGGGCGAAGCGGCCTCGCGGCGTGAGCTGATGGAGCTGCGCGGCGACGAGGTCGAGATCGACGTTTGACCTGGAGTTCAGGTCGATTGCGGCCATGTCGCCTGTCACAGTCAGGTTTCTTGCATTTGCGCGAAGTGGCTTGCGCGCGGCCCAGGACAAGTTACCCTACGCGTCGCGGACGATGGCAGTGTTTTCGATCCCGAGCACCCCGGACCTGGACATCGTGGTCTTGGTCACCTGGCGGAGCGGGCGCAAGATGTGGAGCCCATCTCCAAGAAGTGATGAGTGCCCCTGGCTGGGGCACTGAAGTCGTCCTGAATCCGGGGTCTTCCGTTGAATGTGTTGCCGCCTGTGGTGACAAAAGTTCTTCTTGAGAAGATGACTGCAAAGAATAAGAAAATTCGCGTGTTCATCGTGGACGACCACCCGATGATCCGCATGGGCTTGGCCGCCATGATTGATGGCGAGTCGGCTTTTGAGCTTGTGGGCGAGGCAGGGCATGGCCATGACGCTGTGCGACTCATCCCCGATCTTGCCCCGGACGTGGTGCTGGTGGACTTGCTGATGCCGGAGATGGATGGCGTGGACGTCATGACCGCGCTCAAGCCCCGCTTGCCGGAATGCCGCTTTGTCATCCTCAGCAGCTCGGCCGATCCGGCTCAGGTGCAGCGTGCATTGGGCGCAGGGGCGTCGGGGTTCCTGACCAAGACGGCGTCTTCGCACGAGCTGGTCAACGTGCTCCACGCGGCCTTTGCGGGGCGGCGGGTGATGTCGGCCGAAGCCACCGAAGCCCTCATCGATGCCCAGAGTCCCAGCCCCGGTGCCGATCTGACCGATCGGGAGCGCGAGTTGCTGCGCTTGATGGCCCAAGGGCTGAGCAACCAGGACATCGCGTCGGCCGTGGGCATCGCGGTGCCCACCGTGAAGTTCCACATCACCAACATCCTCGGCAAGCTCGGTGTGTCCAATCGCACCGAGGCGGTGTTGCTGGCGCTCAGGCATCGCTTGGTTCCCCCAAAGTGAGGGGTGGGACGGTCGAGCGGGGAGCGCGACCGTGAGCTCCGCCGCAAACGGCGCCGCGGCCCATACTTTGGTTGGGGTCTGTTGCCCACCTCCCGTCGGGTGAGGAATCTCACTGGCCTGCCTAGGATCGTCTCGAAATGAAAAACGAGATCAAGGCTGTTGCGGTGGAAAAAATGACGATCCGGGATCGTGGGCTTGCAGTGTGTCGAACGACCGGGCTGTGGTTGTGGGCGGTGTGGCGTGCGTTTCGGGGGCGTCCCCCTGTCGCACCGTTGCGCCTGGCGCCCAGTCTGACGACCGCCGAGTGGATGCCCTTGGCGGAGCGGAAGCAATCGTCACCGGAGACCCGCATGGGTCCTGCGTTGGCTGAAGGGGTCACGCTGCAGATGGACACGCTGTCTCCGTTTTTCACCGAGACGGTGGTGGAGTTTCCGCCGACCGTTCCGATGGACCTTCTGGACGACGCTGTTCACCGCCGTCGTGTCGTCAACGGCTGACCATCGGGCCGATTCGATCTCCCGGTGTCGCTGGTGCCTCGGTTTGGTGGGGGCTCTGCGCCGGAGTCCTGCACAATCGCGCCGCCGGTGCCGACTGCACCGCTTGCGT
>CAYRBG010000376.1:0-2269 GCA_964422355.1 uncultured Sphaerotilus sp.
CATGGCGATGGCGTCTGGAGGGGTGTTCGGAGTATCGGTCAGTCGGCGGCGGTGCGAGATGCGGGAGGGGGCGTCCGCGCGGCCACGGATTCATGGGGGTTGAGGAGGGTGATCCCTTGTATGGGGGATTGAAAATAGTGAGAAAAATAGACGATTCGCGGTGAATCGCGAATTCAGGATCGGATAAGCTGCCGACTTGATGATATTTTTCAGTTCGGGTGAACCGTTTGCCGAAAGCAGATCCTCCTGAAGCGATCCAGACAAGGAGCGGGGTATGCGTCAGTCGTCCGTGATCGATCGTCGTCCGTCGATGGACTGTGCCTGGGATGACGGGCACTGGAGCGTAGAGCGCGTCGTGCGCCTGCTGATCCTGGTCTTGGGGGGGGTGGCCGTCACGGCCGCGTTGCTGGTGACGCTGCTGTTCACGCTGCTGCTGTTGCCTTTGCACCTGCTGACCGGGGGGCGCTCGCACACATTGAGCCTGCGCGGCAGCCTGAGGCAGATCGGCTCTCAATGGTCGGGCGTGCGCCGGTCTTGGCGTTGATCGCCGCCTGCAAGTGCAAAGGCCCCGCCAAGCGGGGCCTTTTCGATGGTGCCGACAAAGGAGGGCGTCAGGCCCTCACTCGCGTCACTGCTTGATGGCCTCGACCTGGATGACCAGACGCAGGTCGTCCGAGAAGCCGTAGGCCAGACCATAGGAAGCGCCCCACAGGCTGCGCTTGATCGTGGTCTCGAAGTCGCCGCCGCACACTTCGCGCTTGAGCATCGGGTTCTGGTAGCAGTTGAAGTTCTTGGCCTTGAGCGTGACCGGGTGGGTCTTGCCCATCAGCGTGAGCTGACCGCTGACTTCGCTGACCTTGTCGCCGTCAAAGGTGAACTTGTCGCCCACGAAGCGGGCGGTCGGGAATGCCTCGGTGTTGAGGATCTCTGCGCTCTTGAGGTGTGTGTTGAACTGCGGCGAGCCGGTGTTGACCGAGGCCACGTCAAAGGTCACGTCCACCTTGCCCGACTTGCCGGCGCGGTCGAAGACCACCGTGCCTTCCTTCTTGTCGAAGCGGCCGCGGTTGGTCGACGTGGCGAAGTGCTGAATCTCGAAAGTCACATAGGTGTGGCTCGGATCGATGGCGTAGGTGCTCGGTGCGGCAAACACGGCGGTGCTGCACAGGGCGGCAGCGGCGGCGATGGCGGAAACGATTTTCTTCATGAGGGGGTCCTTGCAGAGAGGAACGGGGAGGGATGAGTGCGGCCGGACGCAGCCGGCCCGCGGCGGGAAAGAGGGGGGTCAGCGGCCCAGTCCGCTCAAGGTGAGCTTGAACTTGACCTGCACGTCGTTGGCCACCATGGAGGTGTCGGCCCAGTCGCCTTCGCCGATCTTGAAGTCCAGGCGCTTGATCGTGAACGCGCCGGTGGCGGTGGTCTGTGCACCTGCGGCAGCCAGTGTCACGGGCACGACCACATCCTGACTGGTGCCTTTGATGTTGAGCTTGCCGGTCACGTCGTAGCGCTGAGGGCCGGCAGGTTTGATGGATGTGCTTTGAAAGGTGGCCTTGGGAAACTTGGCGACGTTGAACCACGGGGCCTTGCCCAGCTCGGCGTCGGTTTCGGGCACGCCGAGCGTGGCGCTGCCGAGTTCGATGGCGAGTTGCACCTTGCCGGCTTCGGGCTTCTTGGGGTCGAAGTCGATCTGGGCGTCGTACTTGCGGAACTTGCCGCTGACCGGCACGCCCATCTGCTTGCTGATGAAGCTCAATTCGCTGTGGGTCGCATCCAGGGCGGCCGGCGCGGCCACAGCGGGACCGGCCGCAAGGACGGCGTAGGCCAGGACGGCGAGCGTGGCGGTGGTCGGCACCAAGGCTTGGCGCAGACTGGCAGGTGTGGGTTGGTTCATGGTCGGTTCAAGGAGAAGTCGGTGGATGAGTCTGGCGCTGTGCGGGGTCAGGTCTTGGCGCGGCCGATGCCCATGCGGGCCAGCAGGCCGTCGCGGTCGATCCAGTGGTGCTTGAGCGCAGCAGCGATGTGCAGCACGATCAACGCCGTCAGCAGGTTGGCGGCCAGCCCGTGAAGGGGTTTGATGGTTTCGGCCAAGGCCTTGTCCGGCGTCACCCAGTCGGGCAGGGGCAGCACACCGAACCACACGATCGGGAAACCTGCTGCCGAGCTGTACGCCCAACCGCTCAGCGGCACGACGAAGAAAAGGAGATACAGCAGGTGGTGGGTGCCGTGGTGGGCCGCGCGCTGCCAGGTGGGCATGCGGTCGTTGACGGCACTC
>CAYRBG010000377.1:0-2259 GCA_964422355.1 uncultured Sphaerotilus sp.
TCGTCAGGGTCCGGCTTGTGACCGATGCGGTCCATGATGGCGAACAGCACGCCGGACACCACGAAGGTCATGTGCAGGCCGATCTTCCAGGCCAGGTCCTCGCGGCTCTCCGCCCCGGTGTGCATGAAGGACTTGAGCAGCTCGATGGCCGAGATGGCCACGATGGAGCCGATGACCTTCATCTTCAGGTCGGAAAAACCCACATGCCCCATCCAGCCGGGCTTGTCCTCGTGCTCGTCGACGCCGATCTTGGAGACGAAGTTCTCGTAGCCGGCGAAAACGATGATCAGCATCAGGTTGGCGATCATCACCACGTCGATCAGTGACAGCACGCCGATGATCACGTCCGAGCCCTCGCCGGTGAAGACGATGGGCACGAAGTGCACGAACTCCTTGCCGAACTTGATCAACAGCAGCCCCATGGCCAGCACCAGCCCCAGGTAGAACGGAGCCAGCAGCCAGCGGCTGTTGAACACGAAGGTTTCGAGGGCGGATTCGAGGCGTTTGCGCATGGGTCGGGGCCGGAGCAGGGCCGGCAGAACTGCAGGTGCGGGATTGTGGCCTGATCGGGCATGGGGTGCGGGGCGAAGGTGTGGAGTGGGGTGATTCAGTCGAGCGTTCGTCGCGAGTGTGTGCTTTTACTTGGCACGGGCAGTGACAATCCGTCCCGAGAACGTTCAGGAACACCCCTCCGAAGACCATCGCTGCAGAATCATTCGCAACGGATGACCGTTCAGAACAGAGCGGCTGCCCGTTGCACCAGCCGGTCACTCGGGGCCCTGTGGGGAGAGAAAGCACATGACGCCAGAAGCCAAGGCGCGCCAACAGATCGACGAAAAGCTGATCCAGGCCGGGTGGGTGCTGCAGGACGTGAAGCAGCTCAACCTGGGTGCGGCGCGTGGTGTGGCCGTGCGCGAATTCCCCACCGACTCCGGCCCTGCCGACTACGTGCTCTTCGTCGACCGACAAGCTGTCGGTGTGATCGAGGCCAAGCGTGACGACGCGGGTGGGAACCTCACCGCCACTGAAAGCCAGACCGAGCGCTACGCCCACGCCACGCTCAAGTGGCGCAAGGATGCGGCGCCGCTGCCCTTCCTGTTTGAAGCCACTGGCGAAGTCATCCGTTTCACCGACGGGCGCGACCCGGTGCCGCGCTCGCGCGAGGTGTTCCACTTCTTCAAGCCGGACACGCTGGCCGCGTGGATGGCCGAGCCACCGCTTCCAGGCGGCGCCCCGTCCACCCTGCGCCGCCGGCTGGCCGAGCAGATGCCCGCGCTACCCGAGCGGAATCTGCGCGACTGTCAGATCAGCGCCGTCACCGGGCTGGAGAGATCGCTCGCCGCCAACCGGCCCCGAGCCCTGGTGCACATGGCCACCGGCGCGGGCAAGACCTTCACCGCCATCACGGCGGTCTACCGGCTGCTCAAGTTCGGGGGGGCCAAGCGCATCCTGTTCTTGGTGGACACGCGCAACCTGGGCAAGCAGGCGCACCAGGAGTTCATGGCCTACACGCCGCCCGATGATGGCCGCACCTTCACCGAGCTGTACAACGTGCAGCGCCTCGCCAGCCCCACCATCGATTCCGGCGCCAAGGTGTGCATCAGCACCATCCAGCGCATGTACGCCATCCTGAGCGGCGAGCCCATCGACGAGTCGGCCGAAGACGTGTCGCTGGCCGAGGTGCAGCAAACCGCCAGACAGGCCAAGGTGGTGCGTTACAACCCCGCCGTGCCGGTCGAGAGCTTCGACTTCATCGTCATCGACGAATGCCACCGCAGCATCTACAACACCTGGAAGCAGGTGCTGGATTACTTCGATGCCTTTCTCATCGGCCTGACCGCCACGCCCGACAAGCGCACCTTCGGCTTCTTCAACGAGAACATCGTGGCCGAGTACACCTACGAGCAGTCGGTGGCCGATGGCGTCAACGTCGGTTACGACGTGTACGAGATCGTCACCGAGATCACCCAGAAGGGCGCCGAACTCAAGGCCAAGGAATGGGTGGACCACCGCGACCGGCAGACCCGCAAGAAGCGCTGGAGCGAAACCGAAGAAGACACCGCCTACACCGGCAAAGAGCTGGACCGCTCCGTGGTCAACCCCAGCCAGATCCGGCAGGTGATCCAGGCCATGAAGACGGCGGTGGAAACGCAGATCTTCCCCACCCGGCAAGAGGTGCCCAAGACCCTGATCTTCGCCAAGACCGACAGCCACGCCGACGACATCATCCAGATCGTGCGCGAGGTCTACGGCCAGGGC
>CAYRBG010000378.1:0-2231 GCA_964422355.1 uncultured Sphaerotilus sp.
TACGGCGAGGAAAAGCGCGTGGTGCTGCGCAAGGACATCGGCCCGCTGATCTCCATGGAGGAGATGAGCCGCTGCATCCACTGCACGCGCTGCGTCCGTTTTGGCCAGGAAATTGCCGGCCAGATGGAACTGGGCATGCTCAACCGCGGTGAGCACGCCGAGATCACGACGTTTGTTGGCAAGACGGTCGATTCCGAGCTGTCGGGCAACATGATCGACGTGTGCCCGGTGGGCGCCCTGACCAGCAAGCCCTTCCGCTACAGCGCCCGCACGTGGGAGCTGTCTCGTCGCAAGAGCGTCAGCCCGCACGATTCGACCGGCTCCAACCTGATCGTCCAGGTCAAGAGCAACAAGGTGATGCGCGTGGTTCCGCTGGAGAACGACGCCACCAACGAATGCTGGATTGCCGACCGCGACCGTTTCAGCTACGAAGCGCTGAACGGCACCGACCGTCTGCAGACGCCGATGCTCAAGCAAGGCGGTCAGTGGAAGGCCGTGGACTGGCAGACGGCTCTTGAGTACGTGGCCAACGGTCTGAAGCAGGTTCGTGACCAGCATGGCGCGGTCGCCATCGGCGCACTGGCCGCACCGATCTCGACCAGTGAAGAGCTCTCGCTGCTGGCCCAACTGGTGCGTGGCATCGGTTCGGACAACATCGATCACCGCCTGCGTCGCACCGACTTCCGCGGCGAAGGTCAGGGCGTGCGCTGGTTGGGTCGTTCGGTGGCATCGCTGAGCACGCTGGACCGCGCCCTGGTGGTCGGTTCGTCGCTGCGCAAGGAGCATCCGCTGTTCGCCCAGCGCGTTCGGCAGGCCGCCCGTCACGGCGCGCTGGTGATGCGCGTCGGTGCGCAGGCAGAGGACTGGGCGATGCCGGTGACGCACGAGCTGGTGACCGCCCCGTCGCAATGGGCTGCTGCGCTGCTCGAAGTCGCTGCCGCCGTGGCGACTGCCAAGGGCGTGACCGCTCCGCTGAGCGTGACTGCTGGTCCCGAGGCGCAAGCCATCGCCGACGCACTGCTGTCGGGTCAGGACGGCGCCATCCTGCTGGGTCAGGGTGCTGCTGCCCACCCGCAAGCTGCTGATCTGCTGGCCCTGGCCAACTGGATCGCGGATCAGACGGGTGCCACCTGTGGCTTCCTGATCGAAGGCGGCAACGGCGTTGGGGCTCAGTTGGTCGGAGCGCAACCGCGTGACGGTCTGGATGCGGCCCAGATGGTGGCTCAGCCCCGCAAGGCGTATCTGCTGTTGAATGCCGAGTGTGTCGACTTCGCCGATCCGGCTGCCGCCCGCGCTGCCTTCGAGCAAGCCGAGATGGTCGTGTCGCTCAATCCGTTCGCGGCCAACATGGATGTGGCCGATGTGCTGTTGCCTATCGCACCGTTCACGGAAACCGCCGGCAGCTTCGTCAACGCGGAAGGTTTGGTGCAGTCCTTCCATGGCGTGGTGCGTCCGCTGGGCGAGACCCGTCCGGGCTGGAAGGTGCTGCGCGTTTTGGGCAGTCTGTTGTCCGTGGGCGGCATGGCCCAGGAGACGGTCGAGGAAGTGCGCGCTCAGGCCTACGGAGATCTGAGCGGACTCTCGCACCGCCTGTCGAACACGACCGAGGTGAACCCGGCCGGTGCCGCGGCGGCGGCTCAAGGTCTGGAGCGCCATGCGCCCGTGGCGATCTACGGCAGCGATGCCATCGTGCGTCGCTCGGCCGTGCTGCAGGCGACGAACGACGGTGCTTCACCGACGGCCGGCCTGTCTGACGCTCTCGCTCAGCAGCTGGGCGTCAAGGCCGGTGAACTGGTGAAGGTCAGTTCCGCCCGCGGCAGTGTCACGCTGCCGGTGGCGGTGCTGGGTGGTCTGCCCGCGAACGTGGTCCGCGTGGCTCAGGGTCATGCCGAGACGGCGGCCCTGGGTGCTGCGTTCTCGTCGCTGAGCGTCGAGCGCATCTGATCGGCCGAGGGAAAAGACGATGTTGGAATCTCTTCAGAGCCTCGGCGCCTCGTCGCTGGGCATGGCATGGCCGGTGGTCTGGACCCTGGCCAAGATCGTGGTCCTGCTGCTGCCCCTGATGGGCTGTGTCGCCTACCTCACGCTGTGGGAGCGCAAGGCGATCAGCTTCACGCAGGTGCGCCCCGGTCCGAACCGAGTGGGTCCCTACGGTCTGCTGACCCCGATCGCGGACGCGGTCAAGCTGATCTTCAAGGAAATCATTGCGCCGACCGCGGCCAACAAGGGCC
>CAYRBG010000379.1:0-2215 GCA_964422355.1 uncultured Sphaerotilus sp.
TCCGACAGCCACCCGAACACCGCACCCAGCACGATGGAGATGAGGGTGGGCACGATGGCCGCGGTTGGCGTCATGTCCTTGCCCAGCAGGATCAGGCCGGCCACCGACGCGAAGCCGTACACCGCTGCCGGAATGGTCGACAGGACCGACACGTGTGCAGCCAGCACGATGACGGCCGCTCCGATGCCCACGGCCACCGGCGCCGCCAGCGTGCCCAGCGCCCCGAGCGAGCCGATCAGCATCACCGAGCCCATGCCCACCAGGGCGCCCCAGCTCATGCAGACCACGGTCTTGACGGCACCGTCGGTCTTGCCGCCCTGGTTGTAGAAGCTGGCCCAGGCGATGAAGGCCTGCCAGATCTGCACGCCGAGCGCGGCCAGCGGCCCGAAGAACAGCCAGGTGGCGACGACGGCGAGAACGCCAATGGAAACGGCAAGCGCAAACAGGAGCGGCATGGTGAATTCCTTGTCTCAGGGTGTTGGAGTGATGAGGGAAGAAGCGCGCGGCCTGAACGTCAGGCCGCAGCGCAAGACCGGTGTCCCGATGGGGATGGATCGGGACCGGCGGTCGCTGGAGGGGCGGTTGGACCCCCTCGGCCCAGGCCGTGGCGGCCTGGCGCTGAAGCCCGTCAGGCGCCCGTGTCGGGCTTGTCGGGTTCAGGAGTGGGCGCAGTCTGTGGGGGCGGCCACCGTCTCACAAAGAGAGCTTTCCAGCCGGTGATTCGGGCTCCGATGCGTTTTGAAACGGGGGTATGTCCGCGCCGTGGATCAAAGGTGTTGCAGGCTCTGCCTCAGCATGCATCAGGTTTGTGGCGGTTTGGACGCGGGCGTACCAGGCGCTGCCCTTGATCGGCGCAGTGTCTCAGTTCGAGATCGCCGGCTGTTCGCGTTTTTTGGCGCCTGGGTGTCGGTCTGCGAAGGCTGGATGGTGCGCGCACGGTTCCTGCACTGCCGCCTTCACCGAAGCCTTGCCGTGGTCCTGCAGGTGCTGGTGACCGAGGTCAAGCCGGTCGGGGCGCGGTTCCCGCAGCATCGGGGACAGAAACAAACCAAAGCTCTCCTGTCCCCCTTTCGGAACCGCTCATGCCCGTCAAACTCGTCCCCGCCACCCCGTCGGCCTACACCTACCCGCTGCTCATCAAGCAACTGCTGCTGACGCCGCTGGCCAGCGCCCCCGAGCAGGAAATCACCTACCAGGGTCAGGTGCGCTATACCTACCGGACCCTGAACGAGCGCATCGGCCGCCTGGCCCACGCCCTGACCGCGCTGGGCGTGGAGCCCGGCCAGACGGTGGCGATGATGGACTGGGACAGCCACCGCTACCTGGAGTGCTTCTTTGCCGTGCCGATGATGGGCGCCGTGCTGCAGACGGTGAACGTGCGGCTCAGCCCGGAGCAGATCCGCTACACGCTCAACCACGCGCAGGCGGACGTGCTGCTGGTCAACGCCGAGTTCTTCCCCATCCTGGCGCAGATCGCGCCTGAGCTGGAGACGGTCAAGACCTTCGTCGTGTTCTCCGACGAAGCGCAGATGCCGGAGGCGCCGGTGGCTCCCGTGGCCGGCGAGTACGAGGCGCTGTTGGCCCAGGCGTCGCCCGCGTTCGACTTTCCGGACTTCGACGAGAACACTCAGGCCACGACCTTCTACACCACGGGCACCACGGGCAACCCCAAGGGCGTGTACTTCAGCCACCGGCAGCTGGTGCTGCACACGCTGGGCTGCGCGGCGGCGCTGGGCGGCGCGCCCCGGCAGGGGCACATCCACCGGGAGGACGTGTACATGCCGCTCACGCCCATGTTCCACGTGCACGCCTGGGGCTTCCCGTACCTGGCGACCATGATGGGGGTGAAGCAGGTGTACCCGGGCCGCTTCCAGCCGGACGTGATCTGCCGGCTGATCCGCACCGAAGGCGTCACCTTCTCGCACGGTGTGCCCACCATCCTGCACATGATCCTCAGCCACCCGCAGGCCAAGGAAACCGACTTCAGCGGCATCAAGATGCTGATCGGCGGCGCGGCCATGCCCGAGGCCATGGCCATCGCGGCGCAAAAGCGCGGCATGGACCTGTTCACCGGCTACGGCATGAGCGAGACCTGCCCCGTGCTGACGCTGGCGCACCTGGAAAGCGCCGACCTGGCCCGCAGCGAAGCCGAACAGGCGGTGATCCGCGCCAAGACCGGCCGGCCGCTGCCGCTGGTCGACCTGCGCATCGTCGA
>CAYRBG010000380.1:0-2196 GCA_964422355.1 uncultured Sphaerotilus sp.
TGTCAGCACCCCAGCAGCCTGCTGCAGCTTCAGGCTCGTCAGCAGCAGGTCGTAGCGGGCCTTGGCCAGTTCGGTCTGGGTGGAGTTGAGCTGGTTCTGAGCGTTGAGAACGTCCAGGTTCACACGCACGCCGACCTTGTAACCGAGTTGGGTGGCTTCCAGGGCCAGTTTGCTGGACGATTCGGCGGCTTCCAGGGCCTTGACGCGGGCTTGGCCGGATTCGACGCCGAAGTAGGCTTGGCGCACGGCCTGGGCCACGTTGCGTTGGGCGTTGTTGGCGTCACTGACGGACTTCTCTTCAAGCTTCAGGGCTTCCTTGACCTGGTTCTGAATCAGGAAGCCGTTGAATAGGGGCCATTGCACGTTCACACCCACCGAGGTTGATGTGCTGTTGCCCTCGCCGCCGCTGGTGACGGCACCGGTGCCGGTATTGCGGGCCTTGCCGAGCGAGCCGGTCAGGGCCGCAGTAGGCAGGTGACCCGCCCGCACGCGCTCGACCTCGAGGCCAGCGATGTCCTTGGCCAACAGGGCCTTGCGCACCGACGGGGCATCCCCGGCCTTGTTGACCCAAGCTTCGGAACCCTCGTTGGGCAGGGCTGGCAGTTTCACGGGCTGCGCCAGCGGGATTGGGTCGACCCCTGCTCGCCCCACCAGTTGATCGAGGAACTGACGCTTTACGCGCAGGTCGTTGTCTGCGGCGATGACTTGCGCGTCGGCCAAGTCGGAGCGGGCCTGGGCTTCGCGCGTGTCGGTGATGGTGGCGGTGCCGACCTCGAAGTTGCGCTTGGCGGAAGCCAATTGCACGCCGATGGCCTTTTGGTTGGCTTTGGCGGCCGAGAGGGTTTCACGCGCCGACAATACGTCGAAGTAGGCCTGAGCCACTCGGACGATCAGGTCCTGTTCGGCAGCCTGCAGGTCGGCCTGGGCGATTTCTGCGGCCTTGTCGGCCTTGTCGATGGCGCGCCCAGTGGCTCTGTTGAACAGCGACTGCTGGGCTTGCAGACCGACCGATGTGGTGTTGGTGTTGCGCCGGTCGTAGAGTGGGGTGTCGGTGCTGGCGCGTTGCACACCGGCTTGCAAGGCCAGCGAGGGGCGACGGCCGGCGCGGGCCTGTTCAGCCTGATAGGGCACGGATTCGGCTTGCGCTCGGGCGGACAGGTAGGCGGCGTCATAGCCCCGTGCCGCTTCGTACACCTCCTGCAGGCTCTGCGCATGGGACAGCGCGGGCGCAAAGAGCAGGCTCGACAAGGCCAGGGTGAGGGGACGAAGGTTCGGTCGGTTCATGGCGCGTTTCTTCCGGTGAGCGAGTTCTTGGGTGGGTGCAGTCCCCCGGCCGACGCGTCAGTAACGCGGCACTCCGGGATCGACCTGCAACGACCACGCATCGATACCACCCTCAATGTTATACGTATGGGGGTATCCATGCTGAGAAAGAAAGTGCGCCACCCGCAGGCTGCGGACGCCGTGGTGGCAAAGCACCAGATAGGCCCGCTCGGGTGCGAGAGTGTCCAGGTGGGCGGGGATCTGCCCCATGGGCACGTCGATGCGTTCGACGCCTGGGAGCTCAAAGCTCGCCAAGATCAGCTCCTGGGGTTCCCGGACATCCAGCAGGACTGGTTGCAACCCATGCGCCTGCAGCGCCGCCGCCACGTGATGCAGATCGGCGACGTGCACGCGGTCCATCGTGGACTCAGAAGTGGAAGCGGCTGGGCTCGGCGAAGCCGTCCAGGCGCGGGATGACGACGTCAAAGACGGTCTCGGTGCGGAAGTCGCGCTCGCTCAGACGGGTGATGCGCACGGCGCTCATGGACGGATCTTTGCCGACCACGGCAACCAGACGGCCCCCCACCTTCAGTTGCTGCAGCAGCGCCTGCGGCACTTCAGCCACGGAGCCCGACAGCACGATACCGTCCCACGGCCCTTGCTGCACCTCGGGCAGGGCGCCGTTGCCTTGACGGATTTCAGCGTTCATCACACCGGCGCGACGCAGGTTCTCACGGGCCAGCGAGACCAGCTCGGGGCGGATCTCCACGCCCACGACCTGTTGGGCGCGGTGTGCCAGCAGTGTGGTCATGTAGCCGGAGCCGGCACCGATTTCCAGCACCTTCTCGTGGCGGGCCGGGGCCAGCGTCTGCAGCAGACGGGCCTCGACGCGCGGAGCCAGCATGGCGACTGGGGCGCCATCGGCGGCGGGCA
>CAYRBG010000381.1:0-2190 GCA_964422355.1 uncultured Sphaerotilus sp.
CTTGAAGCCGCGCTGGCGCAGCGTGATCTGCGGCATGGCCGCCGGCGTGCCCGAGGCGCCCACGAAGATCACGTCCGGCTTGGCCGCCATCAGCTTGAGCACCTGGGCCTGCACGCTCGGGTCGGCCCGCCCATAGCGCTCGGTGGCAACGATGTTGATCTTGCCTTCGCCGGCCTTGGTCAGCGCCTTGAGCAGCAGATCGCCCCACGAGTCCGAGAACCCGATGAAGCCGACCGTCTTGACGCCACTCTCGACCATGTCGGCGACGATGCGACCCACCATCAGGTCGGCGCTGGGCTCGCTGCGGAAGACGAAGGTGCGCTTGTCGCCGGACACGTCCAGAGGTGCCACCGACACCATCGGCACCTTCTCGGCGTTGGCCACGTCACCGATGGCCACCGCCGTGCTGATCAGGTTGGGGCCGAGCACCACGTCAACCTTGTCCTCGCTGATCAGCTTGCGGATGTTCTTGACCGCGCTCGTGGGGTCGGTCGCATCGTCCATGACGATGAAATTGACCTTTTCGCCGCCCACGATCTGCGGCAGCAGGGCCACGGCCTTCTTGGTCTCGGCGCCCAGCGCGGCGGCCGGGCCGGTCAGCGAGGCGATGACGCCCACGTTGATGTCGGCCCAGGCCGGCACGCCAGCCAGGGCGGCCAGCGCCAGCACGGTCATCTGCTTGATGGAATTCGGGGTCATGTCTCGGCTCCTCTTCGGGGTGTCGTGGTTCGTGTCGTTCAAGGCACCGGCCACAGACCCCTCGAAGATCGACCACCGATCCGCGCCCTGAGGCGGCCGCACCCGAACGTCGGGCGGTTGGCCCGGTCCGTTTCTGGTGCAGCGTCGTTGTGTCTCCTGTGGGGTCTGTCGCCCGATGGCCCCTCGCGCATGGATGAGGGACAAGAAAATTCTAGGAACCGCCCCCCCGGCCACCAAATGAATTCCAGAAACGTTCACCTTGTGCACAACGTTGTTCTGGTTTGGTTTTTTTGACGACACAGACATCCCGAAACCCCGTCTTCAGGCCCCCTGCGCCCCGCGCAGGACAAAGGCATCGCTGAAGAAGTTCGCCGGCTCCAGCCCTCCCCGCTCGGTGAAATCGCGGCGGGCCGCTTCGATCATCAGGGGGTTGCCGCAGGCGTAGACCTCGTGCGCACTCAGGTCGGACTGGTCGGCCAGGACAGCCTCGTGCACCAGTCCCTGACGGCCCGTCCAGCCCGCGTCCGCATCGGACAGCACCGGCACCAGACGCACGCCCGGGTGGTCCGCCTCCCACTGCGCCACCGATGACACGGCGTACAGGTCGGACAGGCGACGCCCGCCCCAGTACAGGACCGCACCGCGCTCGGCCAGCTCGGCCGCGTGCACCTTGAGCATGGAGGCGATGGGCGCGTAGCCGGTGCCCGAGGCGAGCAGCACCACCGGCGCCGAACCCGAGCGCAGCATGAAGCTGCCGAACGGCCCTTCGATGCGCAGGAGGTCGCGCGCCTTGAGCTTGTCGTAGGCGTGCGGCGAGAATCGCCCGCCCTCCATGCGGCGGATGTGCCACTCGATCGAGCCCTCATCGTCCGGCGCGTTGGCCATGGAATAGCTGCGGCGCGTGCCGTCGCGCAACACCACGTCGGCGTACTGTCCGGGACGGAAGCACCATCCCGACGCCGGCGGCACCTGCAGGCGCACCACCGCCACGTCGGCGCTCGGGCGTTGCACGTCGATCACGCGGGCCCCCGCCTGGATGACCCGCTGGCCCGCCTCGGCAGGCACATGGGGCGCATCCAGCACCACGTCCGTGGTCGGACGGGCCTGACAGGTCAGGCACAGCCCGGCCGGCGTCTCGGCCACCGCCGTGGCCTCGGACCCCGCCGCGGCATGGCTGATCTCGCCCGAGACCACCGGCAGGCGGCACGCGCCACAGGTACCCGAGCGGCACTGGTGCGGCAGCCAGTAGCCGGCGGCCATGGCGGCGTCCAGCACGGTCTGATCGGGTCGGCAGGCAAAGTGCCCGCCGTTCGGGTCCAGGCGAACCTGGAAAACTTGCTCGTCCATCTTGAAACTCCCGTCCTTGGCCGGCTGGCCGGCACATTCAGGACGCACCTGAGCTCACACCCCCCAAGCCATCCTCGGGGCGAAAAAGGTCCCGCGGCGGCCAGCGCCGCGGGCAACAGGGACACACGGAAACGGTGGCGGCGC
>CAYRBG010000382.1:0-2182 GCA_964422355.1 uncultured Sphaerotilus sp.
CTCGGTCCGTTTTCGATCGACACCTATCTCCCGGCGTTTACCGGCATTGCGGCCTCGCTGCAGGCCTCGCCGGTCCAGATGCAGCAGACGCTCTCGGCCTACCTGTTGGGCTTTGCCCTGATGAATCTGTTTCACGGCGCCTTGTCGGACGCCCTGGGCCGCCGACCGGTGGTTGCCGCTGGTTTGGTGGTGTACGGCTTGGCCAGCGTGGTGTGCGCGTGGGCGCCGGACATCGTTGTTCTGATCGGCGGGCGCGCGGTGCAAGGCATGGCTGCCGGGGCCGGTGTGGTGATCGCGCGCGCGGTGATCCGGGATCTCTATCCTCCGGACGACGCGCAGCGCATGATGTCCCGGGTCACGCTGTTCTTCGGCATAGCGCCGGCCGTGGCGCCGCTGGCGGGCGGCTGGCTGTTCGTGCACTGGGGGTGGCGCTCGATCTTTGCCGTCCTGGCCGTGTTGGCCCTGGCCATTCTGGTGTCCATGGTGGTCTGGATGCCCGAGTCCTTGCCGAGACATCAGCGCCGCCCCTTCCGTGTTTCCGATCTGCGCAAGGGTTACCTGGACTTGGCACGCCGCTCTCGTTTCTGGGGCCTGGCTCTGGCGTCGGGGGTGCCGTTCAACGGCATGTTTGTCTATGTGCTCAGCGCCCCAGCGTATCTGGGCGAGGTGCTGCAGGTGCCGCCCACGCAGTTCTTCTGGCTGTTCATCGGGGTGATCGGCGGCATCATGAGCGGGGCCTGGGCCAGTGGGCGTTGGGCCGGCCGGGTGTCGGGGGCCCGTCAGGTCGGTGTTGGTTTTTCGGTGATGGCCATGGCGTCGGCGGTCAACCTGGGACTCGGTATGGCGGCGGCACCTCGCTTCGCGACGCTGGTGCTGCCTCTGATGGTCTATTCCTTCGGCTGGGCGTTGGTCGTGCCGATCGTGACCTTGATGGTGCTGGACCTGGTGCCTCAGCGCCGGGGCATGGCCTCATCGCTGCAGGCGACGGTGGCCAGCGTGGTCAATGCGATCGTGGCGGGTGCCGTGTCCCCCTGGGTCATGCACAGTGCGATCGGTCTTGCCTGGACCAGCGTTGCCATGGCCGGTATCGGTTATGCCGCATGGCGTTGGGCCTGGCGCGAATCTACCGGGTCGAGCGAATCCGGCTGACGGATCTTCAGACCAAGCTCCCGCCGCCGAAAACGGGATACGACGCCTCGCAGGTGCGGGGCCCAGGATCACGCAGTTGCAGGTGGAGTGTGCTCATGCCCGTCTTTTCGTCTCTCGGTCAGATGCGCCGGGGCCTTTTGGGGTTCGGTCTGGCAGGAGTGTTGGCCGGAGGGGGGAGCGGGCTTCAAGCCAAGGAAGTGCAGGATGCTTCGGCTTCGGAGTTGCGCCAGCGGCTGACGGCGCGCGTGGCGGAGGTGCAGTCGGGCCGTGACGCGGCGCCTGTGGAGCCCAGGCCGGCTCCTTCGCGTACAACTTCGCCCCGCCGACCGGCAGCGGCGTCCCACAGACACGCTGCCGCGTCGCACGAAGGGCATGGACATCCACATGCAGCCGGGCACGGGGCCCACTGGGACTACGCTGGCGAGGTGGGGCCTGGGGCATGGGGCATGCTCAAGCCGGAGTTTCGCCAATGCAGCGTTGGACAGAGACAGAGCCCCATCGACATCCGCGGCGGCATTCCCGTGGAATTGACGCCGATCCGTTTCGACTACAAACCCAGTGGGTTCAATGTGGTCGACAACGGGCACACGGTGCAGGTCAATGTCAGCCCGGGCAATGCCATCGAGGTGAACGGCCGGCGTTACGACCTGGTGCAGTTCCACTTCCATCGTCCTTCCGAGGAGCGCATCAACGGCAAGGCCTACGACATGGTGGCGCACCTGGTCCACAAGGATCTGGACGGGCGTTTGGCGGTCGTGGCGGTGTTGCTGGAACAAGGTCGCTCGCACCCCATCGTGCAGCAGGTCTGGAACAACCTGCCCCTGGAACGCAACGAGGCCATGCCGGGAGAGGCAGCGATGGAATTGGCCAGCCTGCTGCCCGAGGACCGCCGCTACTACACCTACATGGGGTCGCTGACGACGCCGCCATGCACCGAGGGCGTGTTGTGGCTGGTGATGAAGCAGCCGGTCCAGTTGTCGCCGGAGCAGGTCGGTGTGTTTGCCCGCCTGTATCCGATGAATGCCCGTCCGGT
>CAYRBG010000383.1:0-2167 GCA_964422355.1 uncultured Sphaerotilus sp.
TGCCCGTGCTGATGCGCAAGGAGTCGTGGGACGCCGAGAAGGGCGAGAACGTCGTCTCCGACGAGTGGGAGTCGGTCAACAAGGCCGCGGCGCTGTGGGCCCGCTCCAAGAGCGACGTGACGGATGCCGAATACAAGGCTTTTTACGAACAGCTCACCTACGACACCACCGCCCCGCTGGCCTACACGCACAACCGCGTCGAAGGCCGCAGCGAGTACACCCAGCTGCTCTACATCCCCGCCAAGGCCCCGTTCGACCTGTGGAACCGCGACAAGCGCGGCGGCGTGAAGCTTTACGTCAAGCGCGTCTTCATCATGGACGACGCCGAGGCGCTGATGCCGACCTACCTGCGCTTCGTCAAGGGCGTGATCGACTCGGCCGACCTGCCGCTGAACGTCTCGCGCGAGCTGCTGCAGGAAAGCCGCGACGTGAAGGCCATCCGCGAAGGCTCGACCAAGCGTGTGCTGTCGATGCTCGAATCGCTGGCCGACAGCGAGAGCGCCGAGGACAAGGCCAAGTACGCCGACTTCTGGAAGGAGTTCGGCGCGGTGCTCAAGGAAGGCGTCGGCGAGGACCACGCCAACCAGGAGCGCCTGGCCAAGCTGCTGCGCTTCGCTTCGACGCACGCGGATGAAGGCGTCTCGTTCGCCGACTACGTCTCGCGCATGAAGGAAGGCCAGGAGGCCATCTACTACATCACCGCCGACACGCTGGCCGCCGCCAAGAACAGCCCGCAGCTCGAGATCTTCAAGAAGAAGGGCATCGAGGTGCTGCTGTTCACCGACCGGGTGGACGAGTGGATGCTGTCGCACCTCTACGAGTTCGAGGGCAAGAGCCTGCAGAGCGTGGCCAAGGGCGCGGTCGACCTGGGCCAGCTCCAGGACGAG
The DNA here is from genome assembly GCA_964422355.1 of uncultured Sphaerotilus sp. Taxonomy (GTDB): domain Bacteria; phylum Pseudomonadota; class Gammaproteobacteria; order Burkholderiales; family Burkholderiaceae_C; genus Sphaerotilus. The sequence goes on from CAYRBG010000383.1 coordinate 888, forward strand.
GAAGAGAAGAAGCAGGCCGAGGCCGCCGCAGAATCCTTCAAGCCGACGCTGGAGCGCATCAAGGCCGCGCTGGCCGAACGTGCCAAGGACGTGCGCGTGACGACCCGCCTGGTCGACTCGCCGGCCTGTCTGGTGACGGAAGAGGGTGACATGAGCGGCCACCTGGCGCGCCTGCTCAAGCAGGCCGGCCAGGCCGCGCCGGTTTCGCAGCCGGTGCTGGAGGTCAACGCCGACCACGCCCTGGTGAAGAAGCTGGCCGATCTGCCGGAAGGCTCGGCGCAGTTCTCGGACCTGGCGCAGGTGTTGTTCGACAACGCCCTGCTGGCTGAAGGTGGGCAGCTCGATGATCCGGCCGCGCACGTCAAGCGCATTCAGGCTTTGATCCTGGGCTGATCCCTCCTCGGAAAGGGCCTCTTTTGTAGGGGCTTTCCGGAGGGGGTGTGGTGTCGGCGCACCGCCGATCCGTCCACTTTGCACGGGGTGCGGCGGTGGGTGACGCCCCCTTGATGCCGGTCAGCGGTCCTTGCCGAAGGACCGGTTTGACCGGGCGCCTCTCCCTAGCATCGACGGATCTCCCCGCATCGACCGTTTGGGTCGGCCCGCCGTATGGATCCCGTCGAACTGCACAACGCCCTCAAAATCCACCGGCCTGTTCTCGGCGATCAGGTCGGGCTTGCACTGTTCCGCCTGGTGCGGCTGGTGGCCATGGAGGACATCCTGGGCACGGGTGCCTCGGCGGTGACCTACTACGCCGGCAAGAAGCTTGGCCGTGAGCTGGGTCTCAAGAAGCTGGACGACTTTCTGGAGCTGTGCGACCAGCTCAAGATTGGCCTGGTCTCCATTCCCACCATGACGGAGCACAAGATCCATGTGGACGTGTGCGAGTGCGTCACCTGCTCTGGCATGGAGCCGGTCGGTCGGGTGCTTTGCCACTTCGAGGGTGGATTGATTGCTGGGGCGGTGGGCTCGATCCTGAACAAGGATGTCCAGGCTCGCGAAATCACCTGCATTGGTGGCAAGGGCGACACCAGTTGCGGGTTCGATCTGATCATTCCCTGAGGCCTCGAAAGGCGCCTTCGGTCTTTGTCGTTGGCGCCGTGTGCCGCCCCTTCAGGCCACCAACGGCTCGCCTCGCATCGCCTCGATCTGCTCGCGCAGCTGCATGGCCTGCTGATCCCAGTACGACGGACTCTCGAAGGACGGAAACGCGATCGGAAACGCCGGATCGTTCCAGCGCCGAGCGATCCAGATGCTGTGGCGGATGAGGCGCAGGGTGCGCA
>CAYRBG010000384.1:0-2158 GCA_964422355.1 uncultured Sphaerotilus sp.
GTCTCACCCTCGATCACGGAGCCGGGGCCGGTGATGGCGGCCATGACGGCCACCGGGTCGCCTTCGTCGACGATGGTTGTGGTGACGGTGCCACCTGCGGGATCGATCGTGAGGCTGTCGAAGCCTCCACCTGTGGGGCTGTCCAGGGTCAGCGTGACGGTTTCGGCGCCTTCGGCGATCGAGTCGTTGAGGATGGGCAGGTCGAACTGGACCGATGTGGCTCCGGCCGGGATGGTGACCGTCTTGACGCCGGTGTAGTCCGTGCCGTCGGTGGCCGTGCCGCTGTAGCGGATGTTGACCGTGACGTCCGTGGCGGCCGGCTGGGTGAGGGTGACGGTGTAGGTGGCGTGGCCATCCGTTTCCGCGGCGTTGGCCGGGCCGGAAATGGCGACGGTGGCCTGGGTGGTGGTGCCGCCACCGCCTCCAGAATCGCCCCCTCCGTTGTCGCCGCCACCTCCGTTGCCGGGGTCGGTGCCCAAGTCCACCAGGTTGGAGCCGATGTCGGCGGGGCTTCCCCAGTCCACGGCGGGGTTGCCCAGGTTGGATCCGGTGTAGCTGTATTCCTGCGGGGTGACGATCTCGATCACCCGTGTGACGCGCAGGCCTTCGAGCAGACCGCCGCTGCTGCCACCGTCCAGGCCCGCTCCCGGGGCATCAAACTCCAGCTCGCCTGCGGGTGCCAGGGCCAGCGGAAAGGCGTTGGGCAGGCCCGGTCCTCCGTGGATCTCGACGATGCCGTTCTGCGAAGTCAGGATGACGTCGCCTTTTTCCACATCGTCGCCGCAGCGGATCGGGTGCACCTTGCCATGGGCGTCGCGCAGCACGGCCGAGCCCCACACGCCCACCACCTTGCCCTCGGGCAGTCGCATCGGCACGTAGTCGGGGTTCAGGTGGTGCTGACCCTGCCCGTGGTGGTGCACCTTCTTGAAGATCGAGCGCCGCTTGTGCAGACCGCCGCCGCTGCCCGTGGCCTTGTGCAGGGCCTGGACGACAGGTGTGGGCACCGGCGGAGCGTCACACGAGAGATCGAGGCGGGCCGGACTCGGTTGCGGGGCTTTGCTGGTCATGTGGCAGGTCCTTTGACGCCCGACACGGGCGCAGTAGCGGACGGCACCCCCTCGAAGGAGGTGCCACGATTGCCACATCTATCGGTTCAACAGCAGCGCACTTGAGAACGCTCCCCCCGCGTGTTTGCGGGGGATCACACCTGAAATCTCGTGTGTTCAGTCCAGCGGCAGAAAGCGCGGCGCCGGCCGGGCGCTGATCCGCCCCAGCGCGTCGCGGACGTAGACCCCGCGGGCCTGCATGTGCGGATGCGCCGCCGCTTCCTCCACGTTCAGCACAGGCGCGAAGCACGCGTCGGTGCCTTCGAGCCGATCGCTCCAGTGCGAGCGGGGCCGGCTGGCGAACAGCTCGGTCAGCCGCGCCTTGAGCATCGGCCATTGCGCGCGGTCGTGCTGTGCGGCCGGATCCACGTCGTCCAGCCCCAGCTTGCGCAGCATCTCTGCGTAGAACTGCGGCTCCAGCGGCCCCAGGGTGATGAAACCGCCACAAGAGCAGCGGTACACGTCGTAGAACGGCGAATCGTGGAACAGGCTGGGCCGAGCGCCGTCGAGCAGGCCCCCGCCGCGCAGCCAGTGGGCCAACATGCCCATGGCGGCCACGCTGTCGGTGATGGCCGCGTCGACCACACAGCCCTGCCCGGTGATGCGGGCCGACAGCACCGCACTCACCAGGCCCAGCGCCAGGGTCATGGACCCCGCAGCGTCGCCGACCAGGGTGGGCGGCACGTGCGGCGTCGCACCTGCGGGCAGACCGGCCGCCATCAGCCCGCTCAGGGCGACGTAGTTCATGTCATGACCGGCAGCGTCGGCCAACGGGCCGGTCTGGCCCCAACCGGTCATGCGGCCGTAGACCAGGCGCGGGTTGACGGCCGCCACTTCGGCCGGACCGAGGCCCAGCCGTTCCATCACGCCGGGGCGGTTGCCCTCGATGAGCGCATCGGCCGCGGCCAGCAGATCCAGCGCGGCGGCGCGGCCCTCGGGGTGCTTGAGGTCCAGCTCCACCACTTGCTTGCCCGCGTCCAGCATGGACGGGCCGGGCCCGCCCAGCGCCTGCGCCATGGCATTGCCGCCGGGGCGGCGCACCAGCTTGATCT
>CAYRBG010000385.1:0-2151 GCA_964422355.1 uncultured Sphaerotilus sp.
CGCCTTGGCCTGATCCACCTCCAGGCGCAGGCTCTTGACCGACTCGTTCCAGTTGTCATTGACACCGCGGAGATTGGCGTTGGCTCGCAGGATGTCCTTGGCTTGGTCGGCCCACACCCGCACCACCGCCGGGTCCGTCCCCATCACCCGGAACTGCACCGGGTACGGCACCGGCGGCCCGTTGGGCAGCAGCTTGACCCGTGAGCGCACCTGCGAAAACTCTTCGGCCATCAGCACGGGCAGGCGTCGTCGCAGGGCCTCGCGCGCCTGCAGCGACTTGGGCATCAGGATGACCTGGCTGACGTTGGTCTGGGGAAAGACCTGATCCAACGGCAGGTAAAAACGCGGCACACCGCTGCCGACCCACGCCGTCACGCCGGTCACGTCGGGGTCCTTCAGCATGCGGGCCTCGAAGGCGCGCACCACCTTCTCGCTCTCGCGGATCGTGGCCCCTTCGGGCAACCAGAGGTCGACGAGGATTTCCGGGCGGCTCGAATCCGGGAAGAACTGCTGCTGCACCTTGCCCATGCCGGCCAGACCGGCGGCAAACGTCACCAGCGTCAACGCGATGGTGATCCAGCGGTGCTGCACGCACCAGCCGACCAGGCGGCGAAAGCGCGTGTAGAACGGCGTGTCGAACAGCTCGTGGGCCGTGTCCGTGCTGCGGGCGTGGGTGTGCAGCAGCCGTGCACCCAGATAAGGCACAAAGTAGACCGACACCACCCACGAGATCACCAGCGCCGCCGAGGTCACGGCAAAGATCGCGAAGGTGTACTCGCCCACCGTGGAACGGGCCATGCCGATGGGCAGGAAGCCCGCGGCCGTGATCAGTGTGCCGGTGAGCATGGGCATCGAGGTCACGTCGTAGGCGTAGGTGGCCGCATAGAGCTTGTCGTGCCCCTCCTCCAGCTTGCGCACCATCATCTCGACGGCAATGATGGCGTCGTCCACCAGCAGGCCCAGGGCGATGATGAGCGAGCCCAGCGAGATCTTGTGCAGGCCCACGCCCCAGGCATCCATGGCGATGAAGGTGATGGCCAACACCAACGGGATCGTGATGGCCACGACCAGCCCCGGCCAGATGTCGATCCGGAAGGGCTTGAAGTGCAGGCCCAGGCTGAGAAAACTCACGCCCAGCACGACGACGATGGCTTCGATCAGTACCTGGACAAACTCGCCTACCGAGTGCGACACGGCCTGCGGCTGGTCCTGGATCCGGCTCAGCTCCAGCCCGACCGGCAGCTCGGCCTGCACCCGCTCGACCTGGGTCTTGAGCGCCTTGCCCATGCGAATGATGTCGCCGCCCTTGGCCATGGACACGCCGATGGCGATCACCGGCTTGCCCTGGTGGCGCACCATCACCGCGGGCGGATCGACGTTGGCGCGGCGAATCTGCGCAATGTCCGACAGCCGGATCGTGCTGGCCACGCCGGTGGTCGGATTGACGGCGCGCAGCGGCAACCGTTCCAGCTCCTCGACCTTGCGCAGGGCGCCGTCCACGCGCAACTGCAGGTTGTCGGTGCCGGCGTCGAACACGCCCGCACTCTCCACGGCGTTCTGGGCACCGAGCTGTGCGATCACCTGATTGAGGTCCAGCCCGAGCTGCGCCAGCCGCTTGCCCGACAGCTCGATGAACAGCTTCTCAGGCTGCACGCCGAACAGGTCCACCTTGGCCACGTCCTGCACCCGCAGCAGTTGCGAGCGCACGTTCTCGGCCGCCACCCGCATCTCTTCGAGCGAATAGCCGTCGGCCGACAGCGCAAAGATGCTGCCGTACACATCACCGAACTCATCGTTGAAGTACGGCCCCTGCACACCCGCGGGCAGCGTGCCGCGCATGTCGCCGATCTTCTTGCGCACCTGATACCAGACCTGACTCACCTCCTTGGGCGGCGAGTGGTCCTTGATCTGGAAGATGGTCAGCGACTCGCCCGGCTTGGCGTAGCTGCGGATGATGTCGGTGTAGGGCACTTCCTGCAGCGTGCGCTCGATCTTGTCGGTGACCTGGTCGGCCACCTGCTGCGCCGTCGCCCCCGGCCAATAGGCCTGCACGACCATGGCGCGGAAGGTGAACGGCGGGTCCTCGTCCTGCCCAAGCTGGAAGTAGGCCGCCACGCCCAGCACCATCAGCACCACCATCAGGTAGCGCGT
>CAYRBG010000386.1:0-2147 GCA_964422355.1 uncultured Sphaerotilus sp.
CGCTACTACAACATCATCTACGACGCCGTGGACGATGTGAAGGCGGCCATGTCCGGCATGCTGGCTCCTGAGCAGCGCGAAGAGGCCCTGGGCACCGCCGAGATCCGTCAGGTGTTCGTCGCCTCCAAGATCGGTACGGTCGCGGGTTCGATGGTCACTTCGGGTCTGGTGCGCCGCAACTGCAAGTTCCGCCTGCTGCGCGACAACATCGTCATCTACACGGGCGACGTGGAGTCGGTGCGCCGCATGAAGGACGACGTCAAGGAAGTCAAGGAAGGCTTCGAGTGCGGCATCAAGCTCAAGAACGTCACCGATCTGGCCGAGGGCGATCAGCTGGAGTTCTTCGAGATCAAGGAGATCGCACGCACGCTGTGAGCCCCTGGCCTTCCACCAGACGGGCAGGGTGGCTCTTCGGAGCCACCCCGGCACGCAGGCCCCGACCGGTTCGGGGCCGCTTTGTTTTGACGAGGTGACCCATGCGACACAAGCGCTCCACCCCCAACCGCAACTTCCGCGTTGCCGATCAGATCCAACGCGACGTGTCCGAGCTCATTCGGGAGCTCAAGGATCCTCGCATCGGCATGGTGACGATTCATGCGGTGGACGTCACGCCGGACTACGCGCACGCCACGTTGCGTTTCTCGGTGCTGGTGGGTGACCCGTCGGCGTGCGAGCAGGGTCTGAACGAAGCGGCCGGCTTCGTGCGCAACGGCCTGTTCAAGCGCCTGCAGATCCACACCGTGCCGACGCTGCACTTCCGCTTTGACCAGACGACCGAGCGCGCCGCAGAGATGAACCTGCTGATCAAGCAGGCCAACGCGACGCGTGCGGCCGATTCGGACGAATGAGTTTTTCTGACCTCGCATGAGCCTCGATTCCTCCATGCTTGACCCCAGCTCGGCGACCGAAGGCGCTGAGCAAGTGTCCTCGACCCCGGCCGCCGCGAGTCCGGTGGAGCAGGGCAGGGGCGTGGCCCCCGGCGCATCTGCCCGTTCCGGTCGCACGTCCGACGGTGGCGAGCCGCGACAGCCGCGCGTGCGGGTCGTGCGTCGCGCGGTGCACGGCGTCCTGCTCTTGGACAAGCCCATCGGCTGGTCCAGCAACGATGCGCTGCAAAAGGCCAAGTGGCTGCTGCGCGCCGAGAAGGCCGGCCACACAGGCACGCTCGATCCGCTGGCCACCGGACTGCTGCCGCTGTGCTTTGGCGCGGCCACCAAGTTCTCCCAGGTCAGCCTGGAGGCGGACAAGGGCTACCGCGCCACCCTGCGCCTGGGTCAGACCACCGCCAGCGGCGACGCCGAAAGCCCGGTCGAGCAGGAGCGCCCCGTCACCTGCACGCGCGAGGACATCGAACGCGTCTGCGCCTCGCTGCGCGGCGAGATCGAGCAGTTGCCTCCCATGCACTCGGCCCTCAAGCACCAGGGCAAGGCGCTGTACGAATACGCCCGCGCCGGGCAGACGATCGAGCGCACGCCCCGTCGCGTGACGATTCACGCGCTCGACATCGTCGAGTGGCAAGATGACAAGCTGGTCATCGACGTGCTGTGCACCAAGGGCACCTACATCAGGACGCTGGCGGCCGACATCGGCGAAGCGCTGGGTTGTGGCGCCCACCTGTCGGCCCTGCGCCGGGTCATGAGCGGCCCGGTCACGCTGATGGGCAGCGTCACGCTGGAACAGCTCGAAGCCCTGGACGAAGCCGGTCGCGATGCGCTGATCCGTCCGGTGGATGTGCTGCTGCAGGACTGGCCCGCGGTTCAGCTCGTCGCTGCCGATGCGGGCAAGTTTCTCTCCGGCATGCGTCGCCGCGTGGCGGAGCCCGATGCAGAACACGTCCGCGTCTACGGACCGGACGGTCGAACCCTTCTGGGCAGTGCCCACATCCGGGCAGGCGAGCTGATTGCCGACCGCCTGCTCAGTCCGACCGAGGTCCAGGCGCTGTCGCCCGTGACCGAACGTTCCTGACGGCGCACGCCCTTCACCTTTCAGTCGAACCCCTACGCACCCATGAGCACCCAAATCCGCAACATCGCCATCATTGCCCACGTTGACCATGGAAAAACCACCATGGTCGACCAGCTCCTGCGCCAGTCCGGCACCTTCGCCGACCACGAGAAGGTCGTCGACACCGTGATGGACAACAACGC
>CAYRBG010000387.1:0-2137 GCA_964422355.1 uncultured Sphaerotilus sp.
GGTACGCCTGATTTCGAGTCAGGTACAATCGACCACTCTGCCACCTCTCCTGCATCCGTGGTCTCGCCTTTCAGCGAAGACCGCAAGTATAGCGGATCAGGCGGCCAGCTTGTCAAGCCCGCCGAGGTAGGGACGCAGCGCTTCCGGCACGGTGATGCTGCCGTCGGCGTTTTGGTGGTTTTCCAGCACCGCGACCAGCGCGCGGCCCACGGCCAAGCCGGAGCCGTTGAGCGTGTGCACCAGCTCGTTCTTGCCCTGGGCGTTCTTGAAACGTGCCTGCATGCGGCGCGCCTGGAAGGCCTCGCAGTTCGAGCACGAGCTGATTTCGCGGTACGCGCCCTGCGCCGGCACCCACACTTCCAGGTCGTAGGTCTTGGTCGAGCCGAAACCCATGTCACCGGTGCACAGGAGCACCACGCGATAGGGCAGGCCGAGCTTTTGCAGGATGGCTTCGGCGTGGCCCACCATCTCCTCCAGCGCGGCGTTGCTCTGCTCGGGGTGGGTGATCTGCACCATCTCGACCTTGTCGAACTGGTGCTGGCGGATCAGACCTCGCGTGTCCCGCCCGGCCGAGCCGGCCTCGGAGCGGAAGCACGGGCTGTGTGCGGTCAGCTTGAGGGGCAGTTGATGGGTGGAGACGATGGTGTCGGCCACGACGTTGGTCAGCGTGACCTCCGAGGTGGGGATCAGGTACCACTTGCTTTCGGAGGCTTCGGCCGCACCCGAGGTGACGTGGAAGAGATCTTGCTCGAACTTGGGCAGCTGACCCGTGCCCTGCAGCGCCTTGCCCTGCACGAGGTAGGGCGTGTAGCACTCGGTGTAGCCGTGCTCCTGTGTCTGCACGTCCAGCATGAACTGGGCGAGAGCGCGGTGCAGGCGAGCGATGGGGCCCTTCATGAACGTGAAGCGCGAGCCCGACAGCGCGGCGCCGGTCTCGAAGTCCAGACCCAGCGCGGCGCCCAGATCGACGTGGTCCTTGACCTCGAAGTCGAAGGTTCGCGGGGTGCCCCAGCGGCGCACCTCGACGTTGCCATGTTCGTCGCTGCCCACGGGCACGTCGGCCTGGGGCAGGTTCGGCACGCCCTGCAGCATGGCGCCCATTTCCGCCTGGATCTGGTCGAGGCGTTCGGCGCTGGTCTTGAGCTCGTCGCCGATGCCGCCCACCTCGGCCATCACGGCGGTGGTGTCTTCCTTCTTGGCCTTGAGATGACCGATCTGCTTGGACAGCGCGTTGCGCTTGGCCTGCAGTTCTTCGGTGCGGGTCTGGAGGGTCTTGCGCTCGGCTTCGAGGGCACGGAAAGCCTCCGCGTCCAGGAAGGGCTGGGGGTTCTTGCGGGTGTTCAGGCGGGCCAGGACGCTGTCAAGGTCGCGGCGCAGGAGGTTGATGTCGAGCATGGCTCAGGCGATGGTTCGGGTGGGGCTGCGTCGACCCTCGACCCGGCGGAGGCTGGGTGAGGTCGGTCGACGAGGCAAAGACGAAAGCGGTGACGGCTGGAGTGGCGTGGCAGTTTGGGCCAGCGGGCTCAGGCCGGTGAGGAAGCGGTTGGCGCCGCACCCATGGACCGGTCGCCCAGGCCCTTGGGCAGTGGAAACTCCATGTGTTCTTCGACGCCGGACATCTTGCGCACCGAGATCACGCCCAGTTCCCGCAGGCGGTCGATGACCTGCTGCACCAGCAGCTCCGGCGCGGATGCCCCGGCGGTCAGGCCGACGCGGCTGCGCCCCTCGATCCATGCAGGCTGGAGCTCTCCGGCGTTGTCGACCATGTAGGCCGGCGTGCCGCGGCGCTCTGCCACTTCGCGAAGGCGGTTGCTGTTGGACGAGGTCGGGCTGCCGACGACGATGACCACATCGACCTCGCTCGACAGCACCTTGACGGCGTCCTGGCGGTTCTGCGTGGCGTAGCAGATGTCCTGCTGCTTGGGCTCGCGCACGTTCGGGAAGCGGTCCTTGATGGCGGCCAGGATGCCCGCGGCGTCGTCCACGCTGAGCGTGGTCTGCGTGACCACGGCCAGGCGGTCCGGGTTCTGGATCTGCACGGTGGCCACGTCTTCCACGTCTTCGACGAGGTGGATGCCGTCACTGAGCTGGCCCATCGTGCCTTCGACCTCGGGGTGTCCCTTGTGGCCGATCATGA
>CAYRBG010000388.1:0-2136 GCA_964422355.1 uncultured Sphaerotilus sp.
TGTTCATCATCCTGACGCTGATCGTCGCCGTGGCGGCCTTCAACCTGGTCAGCACGCTGGTGATGACGGTGACCGACAAGCAGGCCGACATCGCCATCCTGCGTACGCTGGGGGCCAGCCCGCGCTCGATCATGGGCATCTTCATGGTGCAGGGTGCGGCCTCGGGCGTGATCGGCACGGTGGGCGGGCTGGCGCTGGGGTTGCTGGTGGCGTGCAATGTGGACGTCATCGTGCCGGCGCTGGAGCGGGTGTTCCAGACCTCCTTCCTGCCCGGCAGCGTCTACCTCATCACCCGCATGCCGAGCGATCCGCAGGCGTCGGACATCGTGCCCATCGGCGTCATTTCTCTGATCCTGGCGTTCGTTGCCACGCTGTACCCGAGCTGGCGAGCCAGCCGCGTCAACCCCGCGGAGGCGTTGCGCTATGAATGATTCCCCCACTGCCGTGGTCGCCGCTGCCGTTCCTGCCGTCGCCCTGGGTGAAGCCGTGCTCCAGGCGCGGGGCCTGGTGCGCCGCTATCACGAGGGCGGCAAGTCCGGCCTGGACGTGACCGTGCTGCAGGGCGTGGACCTGGACATCCACCGCGGCGAGACCATGGCCGTCGTGGGCGCCTCGGGCTCGGGCAAGAGCACACTGCTGCACCTGCTGGGCGGGCTGGACCGTCCCAGCGCCGGCACGGTCACCCTGGCCGGCAAGGACCTGAGCACGCTCGGTGCCACCGAGCAGGGCCAGTGGCGCAACCGCCACCTGGGCTTCGTCTACCAGTTCCACCACCTGCTGCCCGAGTTCTCGGCGCTGGACAACGTGGCCATGCCGCTGCTGATGCGGCGCCAGCCCCTCGCCCAGGCCCGCGAGGCGGCGCAGGCGCAACTGGCGGTGATGGGCCTGGCCCAGCGCAGTGCGCACCGTCCGGGTGAGCTCTCAGGCGGTGAGCGTCAGCGCGTGGCCATCGCCCGTGCTTTGGTCACTCGCCCGGCCTGTGTGCTGGCCGACGAGCCCACCGGCAACCTGGACCGTGAAACGGCCAACCACGTCTTCGAAGAAATGCTGCGCCTGGCGCGGGAGCAGGGCACGTCGTTCGTGCTGGTCACACACGATCCGGAGCTGGCGGCGCGGTGCGATCGGACCTTGAGGTTGGTGCAGGGGCGGATGGGCTGATCCGACCGGCAGTGCAGCCGATCGAAGCCTCCGTGAATATGCAGGGCTACTTGAAGAACACAGACGCGACCACCAGTGCACCCAACAGCAGCAGGGCGCCCTTGGAAACCGCCCGATGTTTTGAAAAGGCCAACGCGATCACCCCACCCACCGCGCAGCCGAACGCATAGAGCGCGGAAAACAAGGTGAGGTAACCGTCCGCGCCGTCACGACTCCGAAGGGTCACCATCGTCAGGCCTACAGCCATGGCGAACAGCACGCCGGATGCGATGTAGGGCAGCTTGCCGGGCGTGCGCTGAGCCCGGGCTGCGGCCTTTGCCCGGCGCTCTTCGTCCACCTCCTGGGTCATGCGGGCCAAGCCCTCCGGACCCTTTCGGAACAGGTGGTACGTCAGAGCTGAAAACCCGGCCGACACTGCGGCAAAGAACAGTGCCGCCAAGACAAACTTGACTGGGCTGGCATGAAGGGATGCGACGGCGGCGCCTTTTTTGCCGAGAAACTCGCCACTGGCCAGTCCGGTGAGCAAGGCTTTGGCCGAGCCCAAGGCAAAGAGCGCGCTGCCGATCACCACGCCCAGGAATCTCAAGGTGTTCAGCATGAGGAATCGTCGACCTTGGTTTTGCGCAGGCGTGCCAAGTGGGCCTGCCGCGCACGCTCCCGGGCTTGTTCCACATGCGAGGGTGAGTCGTCTGCGACGGCCTGAGCCATCAGCGCCCAGGCGAAACAAGCCAGGCAGAACAGGGCCCCACCCCCACACGCCAGGGCCACGATCAGCACCGGGAGCCCGCCCCAGTCGTCACCGCTGGACAGCCCGGAAATCAACACCCAGGCCGCCACCGCCAGCGCGATGCAGCCCACGAGGCTGAACCCCGCGGATTTCCAGCCCGGCATGGGCGTGCCCGGCCGCTTGCGCTTGGCCGCCAGGTAGGCCAGCACCAGAAACGACAGGCAGGGGAAGAGGATGTCGCTCAGGAAGAA
>CAYRBG010000389.1:0-2128 GCA_964422355.1 uncultured Sphaerotilus sp.
AACCTGCGACCAACGGATTAAAAGTCCGCTGCTCTACCGACTGAGCTAACAACCCGTTTCGCTTACCGCGAAGCCTTAGATTGTAGCCAGATCAACTCAGAAGGGTCAAGAGCCCTAGGCACATTTCAACGCTTGCGGTCGGAGCGCTGCGCCAGCACGACGGCACGGTGCCCGAACATCAAGCGGCCCACGTCAAACGCCTCGTGCTTCTGACCCTTGTCGGTCGGGCGCTCACTCGGCGGCAGACGACGGTGCGAGTGCAGATGCGGTTCGGAGCGAAGAAAGTGCTTCATTGCAAGACTCTAGGGGGACCGACCACTGCACACCTCTGAGGGCGCCGCTTGGGCCGTATGAGTCCACAACGAGGGAGATCGCGGCTCGGTTGACAGCCCGGAACGCCCTTTTCACTTTTTTTTACACCTCAGGGGTCGAGCCCGATCAGGGCAGGCAAACCGCTGCTGCGGAGGGTGCGCCGACGCACCGCCTCGTCAAACACGCAGGCCTCCGGAACCACCAAGGTCAGAAACTCGCGCGCCCGGGTGATGCCGGTGTAGACCAGCTCCCGAGTCAGGCCCTGGCGCCCCAAAGGCGGAAGCACCAGCAGGGTGTGCCGGAACTCCGAGCCTTGGCTCTTGTGCACCGTCATGGCGTAGGCAGTCTCCACCTGGGTGAGGCGGCTGGCCAGCACGGAGCGGATCTGATCGCCGTCGAGAAAGTACACGCGCAGCCCCCGTCCGCCGCCGCCCTGCCCCTGGAATCCGCCGGGTGGACGCAAAGTCAGCCCGACGTCGCCATTGAACACACCCAAGGAGGGATCGTTCTTCGTGACCATCACCGGGCGCCCCTCATACCACTCGCCGCGCGTGCTCAACAGCCCGGATTGGTCCAGCGCAGCCTCGATGGATCGGTTGAGTCCAGACACACCCCAGTCGCCTTCGCGGACCGAGCTCAGCAGGCGGATCCGGTCGAAGCGCTGCAACACGGATCGGACCCAGTGTTCGTGAACGGTCTCCGGGGAATCCGCAGCGGAGTTCGCTCGCAAAGACTCGGGATGCAAGGTGGGACCGGCGTGCACGAGCTCGGCGTAGGCACCATAACCCTCGGACACCGCGTGGCGCCCATGCAGGGCCAGATGCACCAGATCGGTGCCTATTTCTCCCCGGATCCCTGGAGACGAGCCGTCCAGCACGGCCACGGCGGGATCCCCCGAGCGCAGCTCGCGCCAGGCGCCAGCCGCATCGCCCAGATTGACGGCCTGAGCCAAGCGGCCGATGGCGCCGTCAAAACGGCGGCTGCGGCGCAGCATCACGGTCTGCTGGGCCAAGGCCGGGGCAGTCTCCACAGCGGGTACACACATCGCATCGGGAAAGACTTCTCCAGCCGTGCGGATCACCCAGTCGGCCGTGGACGCGTCGTACCGCCCTTCTTCGGCCCGTCGGCACAGGTCGCCCAGCACGGCACCGGCCTCGACCGAGGCGAGCTGGTCCTTGTCGCCAAGAAGCACAAGGCGGGCGTCGGCCGGCAAGGCGTCGAGCAGCGCGGCCATCATCTCCAGATGCACCATGGAGGCCTCGTCGACCACGAGCAGATCCACGTCCAGCGGGCGCGAGGCGTTGCGGGAAAAACGCCGGGTGTCCGGTCGAGCACCCAGCAAGGCGTGCAGCGTGCGCGCGGGACCAATGCGCTCGATCAGGGCCGTCAGATCCACATCGGCACCCAGCCGGGTCTGCAACGGCACCAACGCGGCCTCCAGCGACTGCCGCAGGCGGGCCGCGGCCTTGCCCGTGGGGGCCGCCAGCGCAATCCGCAGGGGAGCGCCGGATGCATGTGTGGCCTCCATCAGCGCCAGCAGGCGCGCCACGGTGTAGGTCTTGCCTGTGCCGGGTCCGCCGGTGATGAGCGTCAGGCGCGAGCGCATGGCCAGTGCACACGCCACCCGCTGCCAGTCCACGCCGCCCTGACCGTCACCCGGTGGCCCAAACAGGCGGTCCAGGCCGGCACGGATCAGGGGGATCAAGGCGCCATCTGCAGCCGGCCCCTCCGAAGCCACGGCACCACCCGACGGCTCGACCCGTTGGCACACCGAACGCGCCACCCGCTGCTCATCGGTCCAGTGTCGGCGCAGATA
>CAYRBG010000390.1:0-2098 GCA_964422355.1 uncultured Sphaerotilus sp.
CCGAGCCGGCGATCTGGATCGCGCCGGAGAACAGCAGCAGCTTTTCCGTCAGCGTGGTCTTGCCGGCGTCGGGGTGGGAAATGATGGCGAAGGTACGGCGGCGACGGATGTCGCGCGACAGGGGCGAATTCGGATCGGTGCTCATGCGTCGGGGCGGGCGTCTGGGCCGCGGGTCTGGGCGTGTCTGGGGCCTCGTCGTGACGCGAGGCAGTCCGTCATTGTCGCCGTTTCGCTTCGGGGCGACCCTGGGGCCTTGCTAGCATGACCCCATGTGGGCCGATTTCGTCGAGGCGCTGCGCGCCCAGTTGAGCAACCAGGTCGTGGCCGGCGCCATCGCCCTGGGCCTGGTGGGCGTGTTTGCCGCGTCGCTGCGCAACCTGCCGTTGGCGCTGTGGAACCAGCTCAGCCGCCTGTTGGTGGTCACCGCGACGATCGACAGCCGCAACGACCTGTTCGCCGCCTTCGTGACGTGGATGAACGACCAGCACTTCGGCCGCCGCAGCCGCTGGTTCACGGTGATCCAGACGCCCCCCTCGGTCGATGCCGACGACAAGGCCGATCCGGATGTGCCAGATCTGCACTACAGCCCCGCCCCGGGCTTTCACCTGTTCTGGTGGCGGGGGCACCTGATGTGGATGCGGCGCGAGGTGTCGATGAACCTGCAGGTGATCGAGACCGTGCACCTTGGGGCGCTGCTGGCGCGGCGCCGGGTGCTGGAGGAACTGCTGGAAGGCGTGGTGCGCCACGCGGGTGAGCGCCGCGCCCACCGCCTGTCGCTCTACACCGTGGACCATTGGGGCGAAGACTGGCGCTTGGCCGACACCAAGCCGCGCCGCAGCCTGGACTCGGTGGTGCTGGACGCCGGCGTGGCCAAGCACCTGCACGACGACATCCACGAGTTCTTCGCCCGCCGCGAGTGGTATGCGCAGATGGGCATCCCCTGGCGGCGCGGCTACCTGTTCTACGGCCCACCGGGCACCGGCAAGACCAGCGTGGCCTACGCGCTGGCCGGCGAGTTGCGTCTGAAGCTGTGCACGCTGTCGCTGACCACGCCCAAGCTCAACGACCACGGCATCGCCGACCTGCTGCAGCGCACGCCGCCGCGCAGCCTGATCCTGATCGAGGACATCGACGCCTTTTTCAATGCCCGCGAGAAGCAGGACGCGCGCATCGACGTGAGCTTTTCCGGTCTGCTCAACGCGCTGGACGGTGTGGGTGCGCAGGAGGGCCGCATCGTCGTGCTGACGACCAACCACCGCGAGAAGCTGGACCCGGCGTTGATCCGGCCGGGCCGCATCGATGTGGCCGTGGAGCTGGGCAACGCCACGGCCGAGCAGTTGCGCGGCCTGTGGTTGCGCTTCCATCCGGGCTCCGAGGCGCAGGCCGATCGGGTGGCGGCGGACTACCCCGATCGGGCGCTGTCGCCAGCGTCCATCCAGCAGGTGCTGATCGCGGCGGACTCCGCAGATGAGGCTGAGGTGGGATTGCGCGCTTTGTGGGCCAAGGCGGCCGGTCCGTCACGCGGTTGACGGCCCCCAAGTCTTGGGTGGACGCCCGTTCAGGGCGTGATGCCCGGCCCCATCCACACCACCGGATTCAGCTCGGCCGTGCCCTTGGCGCCGCTGACCAGCACGTGGCCGTCCTGCACCGTGAAGCTCAGGCGCATCGAGCGGTCGATCAGCGCGGTGAGGGCGTTGCAGTCCTCTTCGGACAAAAAGCTCACGCGCAGGTTGCGGTGGCGGGCCAGGGTGTTCTTGTTGTCCGACCACCAGACTTCGGCCTTGCGGGCGCCGTAGGCCAGCACGAACACCTCATCGGCGCGGCCCGCGGCCTTGCGCAGCACGCGCTCGTCGGGCAGGCCGACCTCGATCCACTGCTTGATCTCGCCCGTGTCGTCGCGGCGCCAGAGGGCGGGCTGGTCGTCGGTGGAGATGTCGCCGGCCAGGGCCAGGCCTTCCTCGGCGTTGAGTGCGAAGGCCAGCAGGCGGACCATCAGGCGCTCCTCCGTCTCGGACGGGTGGCGGGCCACCGTGAGGGCGTAGTCGGCGTAGTGGCCGCGGTCGATGTCGGCGACCGACAGTTCGGCCTTGTAGATGGT
>CAYRBG010000391.1:0-2076 GCA_964422355.1 uncultured Sphaerotilus sp.
TCACCTCGTAGACGACGATGTGCTTGGCCCAGCCGAAGTGGGCGTCCACGCGCTCTTTGTCCTGGGTGGCGAATGCGACTTTCATGAATCGGTCTCCTTGCGGGCGTCGGGGACGAAGGTTGAAAACGGATCGAAGCGGTCAGACCTCGCCGGGGTCGGCGGTCCAGCCCAGGTCGGTAGTCACGGCCTTGGCCATGCGCGGAATCTCGGCACTCACGTGGGCCAGGGCGGGCGGACGAGCTGCCTCCACCGCGGCCTGCGGCAGCGGCCAGGCCTCAGGCCCGTGGTGCGGAATCAGGTCCATGAAGACGTTGCCCACCTCGTAGACGAAGTTGCGCGAGCCGCGGTAGCCGACGTAGCACTTGTGGGCATTGCCGATGCGGTCGAACATGGGAATGCCCAGGCGGAACAGCGGCTTGTCCAGGCGCTCGGCCGCCTGGCGGCCGTGGCTGTGCGTCATCAGCAGGTGGCTGTCGGTGGCCTTGGCGGCAATCTCCAGGTCTTCCAGGTCGCCGATGACCACCTCGTTGGTCGGCATCTGTGCCAGCAGCGGCGATTGCGTCGTCGTGACGCACACCGACAGCTCGGCGCCCATCTCGACGAGGAAGTTGCCGGCGGCCCAGAGCAGATCGGGCTCGGCGCCCAGCGCCACGCGCTGGTGGCCGAAGTAGAAGTGGCCGTCGAGCATGGCGTCGACGAGCTGGCTGCGCTGGCGCCGCCACTTGGCCGGCACCGGCTTACCGGAAATCTCGGACAGGTGCTGCACGAAGGCGTCGGTGGCCAGCAGACCGGTCAGGCGGTCGAACAGGCGGTAAGGCACGCCGCACTTGGCCTGCAGGGCCTCGGCCGCGCCGCGCATCTGCTCGCCGATGGCGACGCAGCGGGCCGACGTGCCCAGTTCGCGCAGGGTCTGCAGCGGAGTGCCGCCGATGGTGGTGCCCAGCCAGTCGTCGGGAATGTGGCCGTCGAGCGAGCCGGACACGTCCGGCGCGATCAGCGCTTCGAGCCCGAAGGACTCGATCATCTCGCGCACCTCTTCCAGGTCGCCCGGGGTGAGGTGGGCGCCGGGCAGCACGGTCACGCGCTCGGCCTGCTTGGGCAGGTCGGGCAGCGCCAGCGACTTGACGATGCCTGTGGCCGCGGCCGCCCAGCCGTCCTGGAAGGCGCCGACATAGTCCGGCGTCGAGACGTAGACGATGGCCGTGTCGTCCAGTTCGGGATGCTTCTGCTTGGCCAGCTCGATGTAGGCGTCGACATCGTCGCCCTTGGTCTCGGTGAGGCCCGTGGAGCAGATGGCGATGATCTGCGGCTTGGCGCGCTGGCGGATGTTGAGCAGCGCCTTCTCGATGTTCTCGTAGCCCCCCATGATGGTGGTCACCTCGTTCATCGCCGTGGTCTGCAGCGGGATGGCTTCCTTGAAGTGGCGCACCAGCAGCACGAGGCCGAACGAGGTGCATCCCTGGGAGCCGTGCATGACCGGCATGCAACTGGCCAGGCCCATGAACGCGTAACTGGCCCCGAGCGTCGAGCTCATCTTGAGCGGGTTGACGGCGCAGGCTTTTTTGCTTTCGCTGACATGTGCCATGGGAGAACTCCTGGAGGGGCCACCGTGATCAGCAGGATCGGTGCCAGGTCCAAAAACCGCGACCCGACAGGCATTTGCGTGTCCCACGGGGTTCCGGCGCCGACGTACGGCCACCGCATTTGGCGGGTTTGAGACAAATCAACCGTGCGCGGCTTGCGCGCCACACCCCCAATCCCCCAAAGCCCGGACCTCCGTCGTCACACCCTGCGGTCGTCGAGGCGATAGAGTTGCAGCGTGCGGTTTTTCACGGAGCAGCCCTTGAGTCCCCGCGCGCACTCCCCATCTACCGAGGCACAGGAGGGCCTGACCATGAGCGGAATCATCCTTGACGACACCCCGGACAGCCAGTTGCGCACCATGCACATCATTTACGGACTGCATGCGGTCGGGCTGGGCCTGGGGGCCTTCGGTGCCGCCACCGTGGTGGGCTCCTTTCTGTTCGGATGGCCGTCGATCATCGCGGTGATCCTGAGCTACATCCAGCGCGACAA
>CAYRBG010000392.1:0-2057 GCA_964422355.1 uncultured Sphaerotilus sp.
TGAAAACCACCGCGCTCTACAGAAATCAGTTGTCTACTTGACAGGTGAGCTTACGTGGGCGTTCACGTGCAGACGATCGCCCGGATCGAGTCCGGCGAACCGGGTGTGTCTCTCGGGCACATGGTCGGGATGCTGGCGCTCTACGGCATCTCGGTGAGCGTGATCAACCCCAGCTGAGCGTCAGCAGTTCATCCAGCGCATCCGCGATCGCCTGGCCTTGCTCGCTCAGGCTCCCCACGCACGGGCCCAGTTGGTCCGTGGCCACCGAGACCATGTCCAGTGGGTGCAGCACCAGCGTCTTGTCCTGGATGGTGAAGACGGGGTTCATGCGTGTGCCGGCCATCGTGGCTCCCGCCGGCAGCGCTGAGCGCAGCACCAACGGCACCACCACCCGCCGCCGATATCCGTCGAACAGGGACGACTGAACCACTACCACCATGGGCACCGTCCCCTGCATGGGGCCGAGGTTCAGATGCACGTCGAACTGCGCCATGTCCGGGTGCCTCAGAGGGTGGAATGCCCGTCGGCGTAGGAGCCCACCGCATCGTGCAAAGCGTTCCACTGGTCCACGGCTTGCCGCGCCTGCTGGTGGTGCTGCTGTCGAGCCAGTCGCTCCGAAACCACATAAGCCTGCAGCATCTCTTCCACCTTGGCCGAAAGGTTGCCGCAGTACTGGCGCGACTCGCGCACCAGATCCTCGTTGAGCGAGAGGTTGACCGGCTTCTTGGCTGCAGAACTCAATGGGGTCATGGCGGCACACTCCTTTGTGCGCATTCTATGCGCATGACCCTCTTCTCGCCGTCAACGCCCGGTTCCATCTTTGGAGGGGGCCTAAACATCGCCGATACCTGATCGATATCGATTTTCCAAAAAGCGGTATTGGACAGTATCAAGCTGGATCCCTATCGTGACACCCATCCCCTCGCCACCGACGAGACTGACGTGTCCACGATCTCCACCCCCGCTGCAGCCACGCTTCCCAGCCCTCGCCGGGTCCGCACGGGCGCCTTCGACACGCTGGTGCACGACCAGGGCCAGGGCCGCCCGGTGCTGTTCATCCACGGCTCCGGCCCCGGCGTGAGCGCCTGGGCCAACTGGCGGCTGGTGCTGCCGGTGCTCGCCGCGCAGCGGCGGGTGATCGCGCCGGACATGGTCGGCTTCGGCGACACGGACCGGCCCGAGGGCATCACGTACTCGATGGACACCTGGGTGCAGCAGGCGCTGGACCTGATGGACGCGCTCGACCTGCCGCAGGCCGACGTGGTGGGCAACTCCTTCGGCGGCGCGCTCGCGCTGGCCCTGGCCATCCGCGCGCCGCAGCGCGTGCGCCGGCTGGTGCTGATGGGCTCGGTGGGCGTGCCCTTCGAGATCACGCCGGGGCTGGACGCGGTGTGGGGCTACCAGCCGTCGATCGAGGCCATGAAGGGCCTGCTCGACCTGTTCGCCCACAGCCGCGCGCTGGTCACCGACGAGCTGGCCGAGCTGCGCTGGCAGGCCAGCATCCAGCCCGGCTACCAGGAATCGTTTGCCGCCATGTTCCCGGCCCCGCGCCAGCGCTGGGTGGACGCCATGGCCAGCGCCGAGGCCGACATCCGCGCGCTGCCGCACGAGACGCTGGTGATCCACGGCCGCGAGGACCGCGTGATCCCGCTGAGCAACTCACTGACCCTGGCGCAGTGGATTGCGAACAGCCAGCTCCACGTCTTCGGCCATTGCGGCCACTGGACCCAGATCGAACACGCGGCGCGCTTTGCCCGGCTGGTGGGCGACTTCCTGGCCGAGGCGGACGCCGCCGAAGCCCAGGTCCCTCCCGCCCGCTGAGCCGCGCGCGCCGGCACCGAACCCTTTTCAGAACCCCAGCAGAAAACGGATTCCCATGGACACCTCCAAAATCCAGCAGTACGGCGACGAGCTGTACCAGGCCCTGCTCAGCCGCGAGGCGGTCGCCCCGCTGACCGACCGCGAGGCCGACATCACCATCGAAGACGCCTACCAGATCCAGCTGCGCATGATCCAGCGTCGCCTGGACGCCGGCGAGGTGGTGGTCGGCAAGAAGA
>CAYRBG010000393.1:0-2041 GCA_964422355.1 uncultured Sphaerotilus sp.
GGCATGGACCCGTCCCTGCGCGAGACCATGCTGGCTCGCGGCGACATCGACGCCATCACCGGCTTCTCGTTCACCTCGCTGCTCAACCTGGAAGCGCGCGGCGTCAAGACCGAAGACATCGTCGTGCTGCCTTATCCGCAGTACGGCGTGAAGCTGTACGGCAACGCCATCATCGTCGGCCAGGAGTTCCTCAAGAAGAACCCCGAGGCGGTCAAGGCCTTCCTGCGCGCCTTCACCAAGGGCATGAAGGACGTCATCGCTGACCCGAAAGCGGCCATCACCTATGTCAAGGAACGCGACGGCATCATCAACGAGGCCCTGGAACAGCGCCGCCTCAAGCTGGCCCTGGACGCGACCGTGCTCACGCCCGACGCCCGCGCCGAAGGCTTCGGTGAGGTCAAGGCCCCGCGCCTGAGCCTGATGGCCAGCCAGGTGTCCGACGCCTACGCGACCAAGCAGCGCGTCGACCCCACGACGGTGTGGAACGGCGGCTACCTGCCGTCGGCCGCCGAACGCGCCATCTTCCCCAAGAAGTGACCTCCCGCATGATGGGCCGGGAACACCCCTGCCCATCCACCGACCGGTTTGAAGGGATCCGGTCGGAGCTCCCTTTCCTGATCGCGGTTCGCCCCACCCGCCGAGAAACGGCCCTCCGTCCGGGCCAGAGGATTCGCCATGAGTGCGTTCGTCCATTTCAATGACGTCTGGCTCGCCTACAACGACGAGTTGCTGGCCAAGGGTCAGTTTGCCGTCGAGGCCATCGATCTGCAGGTTCAGGAGGGTGAATTCATCGCCATCGTCGGACCCTCGGGCTGCGGCAAGTCCACCTTCATGAAGCTGGCCACCGGCCTGAAGATGCCCAGCAAGGGCACGGTGACCATCGCCAACCAGCATGTGCAGGGTCCGCTCAAGATCACCGGCATGGCCTTCCAGGCCGCCAACCTGCTGCCCTGGCGCACCACGGTGCAGAACGTGATGCTGCCGCTGGAGATCGTCGAGCCCTACCGATCCACCTTCAAGCAGAACAAGGGCGAGTACGAGGCCAAGGCCCGAGCCCTGCTGCAGAGCGTGGGCCTTGGCGGCTACGAGGACAAGTTCCCATGGCAACTTTCGGGCGGCATGCAGCAACGCGCCAGCATCTGTCGCGCGCTGATTCATGAGCCCAGGATGCTGCTGCTGGACGAACCCTTCGGGGCACTGGACGCCTTCACCCGCGAAGAGCTCTGGTGCGCGCTGCGCGACCTGCAGGCGGCGCAGAAGTTCAACGTCATCCTGGTGACGCACGACCTGCGCGAGAGCGTCTTCCTGGCCGACACCGTGTACGTGATGAGCCGCAGCCCGGGCCGCTTCGTCGTGCGCCGGGAGATCGAGCTGCCGCGCCCGCGCGACCTCGAAGTGACCTACACCCCCGCATTCACGGACATCGTGCATGAGCTGCGCGGCCACATCGGAGCCATGCGCAAGCAGGGCGCCGACGTGGCCCAGTGAACCTGGACCACGGACACACCCGCGCCTCTTCGCCCCTTTCGGAGTTTCCCGTCATGACGAACAAATCCCTTGAACGCGCCGCCCCCTGGATCCTGCTGGGGCTCGTGCTCGTGGTCTGGCAAGTGCTCTGCACCGGCTTCCACGTCTCGGAATTCATCTTTCCCAGCCCGGTGCGCATCGGCGAATCGCTGGTCGAACACGCCCCCACCATCGCCGGCCACGCCTGGCGCACCTTCTGGGTGACCATGGCCGGCTTCGGCATTTCCATCGTCGTCGGGGTGCTGCTGGGCTTTCTGATCGGCAGCTCGCGCCTGGCCTACACCGCCATCTACCCGCTGATGACGGGCTTCAACGCCCTGCCCAAGGCGGCCTTCGTGCCCATCCTGGTGGTGTGGTTCGGCATTGGCCCCGGCCCGGCCATCCTCACCGCCTTCCTCATCAGCTTCTTTCCCATCATGGTCAACATCGCCACCGGCCTGGCCACGCTGGAGCCTGAGTTGGAAGACGTGCTGCGCGTGCTGGGCGCCAAGCGCTGGGACGTGCTGATGAAGGT
>CAYRBG010000394.1:0-2021 GCA_964422355.1 uncultured Sphaerotilus sp.
CCCGACCTCTGCATTGCGAACGCAGCGCTCTCCCAGCTGAGCTATCGGCCCGTCGAAAAAAGTATATCGAAAGCCGCTTGTTTCACTCAGGGGTTTGCGCACGTTTGGCGCGGGCGCGCGCCAGGGCCGCTTCGATGACGCTGCGTTTGCGGTCGAGCTCGGCCGGGGTGTTGGCCTTGGTGAGTTCTTCGAGGTGAGTCAGCTTGTGGACAGCCTTGCGCTGCAGTTCTTCGTCGTGGCGCTGGGCCGCCTCTTTGCGGCGGATCTGGGTGTCGCGGTAGCGGGTGCGGGCATCGTCGGCCTGGTCCGCGGTCCAGGCCGCCCAGCCGGTGCGCTCTCCCGTGACGGGCTCCAAGGCGATGCAGTCCACGGGGCAGGCCGGCACGCACAGTTCACAGCCGGTGCAGTCGGCCTCGATGACGGTGTGCATGACCTTGTGGCTGCCGATGATGCAGTCCACGGGGCAAGCCTTGATGCACAGCGTGCAGCCAATGCACCAGGCCTCGTCGATGATGGCCACGGTGCGGGGGCCTTCTTCTCCGCTTTCAGGATCGAGGGGTGTGGCGGCCTGTCCAGTCAGCGCGGCCAGTCGAGCGATGCCCTCGGTGCCGCCCGGTGGGCAGCGGTTGATCGCCACGCCCTGCTCGGCAATCGCCTGGGCGTAGCTGCGGCAGTCCACGTAGCCGCAGCGTCGGCATTGGGTCTGAGGCAGCAGGGCATCGATCTGTTCGACCGTGAAGGACAAGGGCATGGCACCAAGAAAAAACGCCGGCATTCTGTCCGGCGTCGAAATTGTGCCCGAAGGCCCCCCGGGGAAATGGGGGGGCTTAGGCCAGCTGGGCCAACGGGTCGGCCAGGGCGTCCTGCCAGAGCACGACTTCGTCGGCGTGGATGTGCAGGTGGTCGAGACACTCCTGGCCCTGTTGCTCCCACCACATCGAGGGCGGATTGCCCTCGTGCTGCAGGACGATGTGGTCGGCCACGCGGCAGATGGCGATAAGGTTCCGCACGGTCTCGTCGAGGCTGGGGTCGCGCAGTGCGGAGATGTCGTGGTGCAGGCGGATGGCGTACTTCAGCTCGGTGGGCAGGCGCCAGGCGCGGGCCACGAGGGCGCCCACCACGGTGTGGTCGGTGCGGTGGGCGGCGTTTTCGGTTTCGGTGAAGCCGCGGTCTCGGCGGGCACGCGCCTCCACCAGCGTGCCGGCATAGCCGCGCATGCCCTGCAGCAGGATGGGGATGCCCACATCGCAGAACAGGCCGCAGGTGTGGGCCAGGTCAGGCTGCACGCCGTAGAGCTGGCGGGCGATGTAGCTGGCGGTCATGGCCCGGCGTGACGAGGCGAGCCAGAAGTGTTCCAGTGCCGGGTGGTTGATGGGCAGGGCGCGCGCGGTCAGGAATTGTGTGAGCAGGGCCGAGGTTTGGCGCAGGCCCAGCAGCGACATGGCCTGATCGACGCTGCTTGCGGTGCTGGAGCGTGCGTACATCGGGCTGTTGGCTGCGCGCACGAGCGAGGCAGCCATGGCCACATCGGCACTGGCGATCTCGCTGATTTCGTCCCAGTCCGGGTCGTCGCTGCGCATCACCTGTTGCAGGCGCACGAGCAGGTCGGGACACGGAGGGATGTTGAGCGTGCGCGCAGGGCCGCTTGCGCGCGCCAGATCCAACTCCTGATCGATGGTGTGTGTCAGCATGGTGTCCCGAACTCCTGCGGGGAACTGTAGGGCGGGCGGGATCCTCCGAAAGGACGAACTGACCCGGTGTTCCCTGCTTGTTCGGCAAACACCGACAAAAAGAAACCGCAGGCCGGAGCCTGCGGTTCGTTGGCGTGAAAGAGGTGACGAAACGGCTTACTTCGGCTGCACCTCGACACGCCGTGCTTCGGCAGGAGCCGCCACTGCGCTCGTCGCCGCCAGCGGTGCGGATGCCTGGACGTGGGCCGCAGGTGCCGTGGACGAAGTGCCCACCGGCAGCAGCGGCACGATCAGCAGCGCCACGATGTTGATGATCTTGATCAGCGGGTT
>CAYRBG010000395.1:0-2005 GCA_964422355.1 uncultured Sphaerotilus sp.
GCGGAGAGCCGATGGTCCGGCCCCATCACCCGCCACCACAGCGCCGCGCCCAGGATCAGCCCGGCCGCGTACACCAGCCGCCAGCCCCGGCTGCCGACAAAACGCGCCTGTTGAAAAAACGGCCGCTTCGACACATAGGACCAGGTCGAAGAAAACACCGTGCTCATGCCGCCGATGTGGCCCGTGGTGATGAACAACAGCGCCACGCCCGCGCCGATCAACAGGCCGCCGGCCAGATAGTGGGCCCAGCCCAGAGGAAACCATGCACTCATGCGCAAAGTGTACCGACAGGGGTACAGGTACGCCTCAGCCGCCCCACCAGCTCCGCACCTGCCGCACCACCTGGCGCCGCAGCACCCGCGCGGCCCGCCACACGTGCGAGGCGCGAATCTGCACGAGCAGCGCGTCCTTCCACGTGGTCCAGCGCGTGTAGAGGCGCTCGAACCAGGCCATCTGCATCAGCGCCGGCCGGGTGAGCGTGAACAACCGCGCCACCACCGCCGTGCCGACCAGCTTGGCCGCGACGATCACCGACAGCCCGCCCAGCGGATGCCCGTTCGAGATCAGCCACAGCGCCCCCAGCTTCACCGGCACCAACGCCAGCGAGGGCAGCACAAACACCGACAGCGCCGCCCGCGGCCCCAGCCGGGCGATGAACGCCTCGATGTGGCTGAACACCGGCAGCCGGCCCAGCCACGACAGCGCCCGGTGCAGCGGCTCCCAGCCCCATTCCTCGAACAGGATCACCAGCGCCGCCAGCACCCGCAGCACGGCACGCAAACCGCGCCAGGGCGCGGCCAGCAAAGACTTGATCATGGGGCGGGAGTCTGGCACAGCGCCCGGCCGTCAGCCCCGCGTCCTAAAAGTCCCAGCTGAAGGTCACCCCACTGGAGCGGCAGAAGAACAGCACGCGGTGGCGGGTGGCCCGGCAGAGCCACTCGTCGAAGTCCTGGGGTGGGGACTTGGCCAGGGCCGACACCGAAAGCACTGCGGCGCAGTGCGCGCCAGGCTGGCGCACTGAGGCGTAGCGGATCCACTCGACGCCTCGGCTTCTGGCCTCGGTGGCCAGGGCCTGCGTGCCGGCGTAGTCGGTCGCGTGGGTCCAGGATTCTCCACGGGCGGCCCAGGGCTCGGCGGTCAGGTCGATGGCATACCCATCGGCCTGGGCACGAAAAAAGGTGTGCCGGGTCACGAGCTCGCTGTCGTCCTTGGCCAGACCGGCCGACTGGATGATGAAGCGGTAGCGCCAATAGGCGACCTCCGCACAGGCCGTCTCCACCGAGTCGGTGCCGTACCAGACACCGCCCTCCCCTGCCCTGCGAAACCGGCTGGGCTCCGGCGAGGTGTACCGAAAGGGCGTGAACAGCAGGTAGTGCAGATCCTGGCTGCCCTCGGGCTTGGGCGGCTTGGAGCCCTCCAGCATCGACTCCAGCGCGTCGTGCTCCTCCCTGGAGTCGACCAGCTTCAGCGTCGAGATGTCGTGCTGGCTCTCCACTCCGCGCCAAACGTCCATGCGCATGACGCCGACGGCGTCGAACCAGATGTCCTCCCAGAGAGCGACGGAAGGGGTCACGTCTGTGCCTGATCAGCGAGGCCGGTCATCAGCTCGGGGCCCGCATGCCGTCGAGGTACGCCAGGGTGCGCACCAAGCCCTCAGCGGTCTTGATCAGCTCGGCCGGGGTTCCGTTGAGGGCCTTGTTGTACGAGTTCATCCAGGCCAAGCGTTTGGCGTCATTGCCACCGACCAGAGCGTCGAGGGATCTAAACACCCGCACCAACAGCAGGGCGAGCTCACCTTCCTTGGAGGTGGGCTCGATGCCGCGAACGCCGGAAAGTACACGCGAGATGGTCGGCTCGCTGAAGCCCACGACCTGGGCCACGGACTTTCCGGTCAGGCCGAGCAGGTTGGCCGCACGCGCGGTGGCTTTGCCCAGCACGATGGAGCGATCGACTTCGAGGATGGGACTGGCTTGCATGACGGGCTTTCTGAAGGAACAGGACCGTG
>CAYRBG010000396.1:0-2005 GCA_964422355.1 uncultured Sphaerotilus sp.
CTTCGCGGGTGAGCTTGATCTCTTCGGCACCCAGCGGCTCGCCGTGGGCCTTGGCTGTGTCGACGCGGTTGGGCGAACCCTTGCCGATGTGGGTCTTGCAGACGATCAGGGTCGGCTTGTCGGCGCTCTTCTTGGCTTGAGCGATGGCGGCATCGACTGCGTCGACGTCGTGGCCGTCGATCGGGCCGATCACGTTCCAGCCGTAGGCGGCGAAGCGCTTGGGGGTGTCGTCGATGAACCAGGGGGCGACTTGACCATCGATGGAGATGCCGTTGTCGTCGTACAGCGCGATCAGTTTGTTGAGCTTCCAGGCGCCGGCCAGGGCGCAGGCCTCGTGGCTGATGCCTTCCATCAGGCAACCGTCGCCCATGAAGGCGTAGGTGTGGTGGTCGACGATGGCGTGGTTGTCGCGGTTGAACTCGGCGGCCAACAGCTTCTCCGCCAGGGCCATGCCCACAGCGTTGGTGATGCCCTGACCCAACGGGCCGGTGGTCGTTTCCACGCCCGGGGTGATGCCGACCTCGGGGTGGCCCGGGGTCTTGCTGTGCATCTGACGGAAGGCCTTCAGCTCGTCCATCGACAGGTCGTAGCCCGTCAGGTGCAGCAGCGCATAGATCAGCATCGAGCCGTGACCGTTGGACAGCACAAAGCGGTCGCGGTCGGCCCATTGTGGATTGGCGGGGTTGTGCTTGAGATGGCGGCTCCACAGTGCCACGGCCATGTCGGCCATGCCCATCGGGGCGCCGGGGTGGCCGGAATTGGCCTGCTGCACGGCGTCCATGGCCAATGCGCGGATGGCGTTGGCCATCTGGGTGGGAAGGGAAGCGGAAGTAGCGGCCATGACACAGACCGGCGCAGCAACGCCGATGGGTGGAGAAAAACCGTGGGATTTTAGAGGGTCGGCGCGAGGCGCCCGTTCCGGCGTCCCTGCATGGGCAGACCTTGCCTACACTCGGCGGCTCGATCGACTCCCGTCTGTACAGCGCCGTGACCTCTTCCCCCTTGCGTGCGATCGTGCTGGCCGCCGGTCGCGGCGAGCGCATGCGCCCCCTCACCGACCACACGCCCAAGCCCCTGCTGCCCATCCTGGGACGGCCGATGATCGAGTGGCACCTGCTGGCGCTGGCCCGCGACGGGGTGCGCGAGGTGGTGGTGAACACCGCTTGGCTGGAGGACCAGTTCGAGCCGCTGCTGGGCGATGGTTCCCGCTTCGGGCTGAGCCTGAGCTACTCGCACGAGGGGCGCGACTTCGGTGGTGCGCTGGAGACGGCCGGCGGCATTGCCACGGTGCTGGATTGGCTGAGTCATGGGGGCACGCAACCGTTCTGGGTCGTGTCCGGAGACATCTGGGCGCCCGACTTTCGGTTTGATGCCGAATTGGCCGCTCGGTTTGCTGGCCATGAGGCTTGGGCACATCTGTGGATGGTGCCCAACCCCGCTTTCCACACGAAGGGAGACTTTGCGGATGGGGCGCCGTGTCCCGAGTTGGGTGAGGGTGTGCACTACGGTGCCGTGGCTCCATCCGCTGAGGGCGCGCCCACGCGCACCTATGCCAACCTGGCCTTGATGAAGGCCGAGCTGCTGTCGGGCGCACGTGCGGGCGAGCGATCGGCGCTGGGGCCGCTGCTGTATCGCGCCATGGATCAGGGACGGATCACGCTGCAGTCCTACGACGGTCGATGGGAGAACGTGGGCACCCCCGCACAGTGGCAGGCGCTTCAATCCCCTGCGCCTGAGGCGGGCGCCTAGAATTCACGCCTTGTGCCCGGAGCCGGCTTGGCCCGTGGCCTTTTCTTCTTTTGTTGCCGACCCGAGTCCGACATGCTGACCTTCCAGCAAATCATCCTGCGCCTCCAAGAGTACTGGGACCGCCAGGGCTGTGCCCTGCTGCAGCCCTATGACATGGAGGTTGGCGCCGGCACCAGCCACACCGCCACCTTCCTGCGCGCGCTGGGCCCCGAGCCCTGGAAGGCCGCCTATGTGCAGCCCAGCCGCCGCCCCAAGG
>CAYRBG010000397.1:0-1991 GCA_964422355.1 uncultured Sphaerotilus sp.
GCCTCCGCGATGTTCCCCCGCATCGCCTGGGCCTCCTCCGACTCCGCCGGCAGTTGCGCCAGCAGTTTTTCCCAATCGGCGATGGCGCGGTCGAAGCGGCCTGCGTCGAACGAGGCGGAGCCGCGCATCCACAGGCCTTGGGCGTGGTTGGGTTCGAGCTTGAGGGCTTTTTCCAGCAGTTGTTGGGACTGCTCGTTGAAGCCCTGGGCGACGGAGGCGACGGCGTCAGCGTAATCCACCAGCAGGTCGGGGCTTTCGTCGAGCAGCGGGCCGGCGTGGGCGTAGGCCTTGACGGCTTCGTCGTAGCGGCCCAGGGTCTTGTAGGAGCGTGCCAGCATGGCCCAGCCGCGGTGGTTGTCGGGCTCCTTCTCCAGCTTGGCGGCCAGGCCGGCGATCATCTTCTCGACGTCGGCGCTGGTCACCCCCTTGGAGTGAGGATTGGGGTCCACCAGCATGGCCGATGGGTTGCCGATGAAGGTGTACAAACCGAAGGCCACCAAGGGCACGAGCGTGATCACGCCCGCCAACAGGCCCTTGGCCTTGGGGGCGGAAGCGGCGGCCACCTCGGCCCCCCCCTCTTCGCTGCTGTCTTCCAGCAGGCGACGCTGCAGTTCGTTGCGGCTCTGGGCGTGGTCTTCGGGCGTCAGGCTGCCGGCGGCGAGGTCCTGGTCCAGCTCGGCCAGCTTGTCGCGGTAGACGGTGGCGGTGAGCTGGCGCGAGGTCACGTCGGTGCCCCCCGGGGTGCGCCGCAGCAGCGGCCAGGCCAGCAGGCCCAGGGTCAGCACCAGCAGGGTCACGGCCCCGGCGACGAATCCGATCATGGTGGGGTGTCTTTCAGCAGGGCCTCGGCGCGCTGGCGCTCGGCCTCGGACAAGGGGGTCTCCATCGCGGCGGGCTCGGCGGCGCGGCGGCGCAGGAAGCGGAACAGGCCGATCAGGCCCGCCACCAGCAGCACGAAGGGCCCCGCCCACAGCAGGTAGGTCGTGGGCTTGACCTGGGGCCGATAGAGCACGAAGTCACCATAACGGCTGACGAGGTAGTCCTTGATCTCGTCGTCGGACTTGCCGGCCTTGAGCTGCTCGCGCACCTCGCGGCGCAGGTCCTGGGCCAGATCGGCGCGCGAGCCGGCCAGCGACTCGTTCTGGCAGACCAGGCAGCGCAGTTCTTCGGAGATGGAGAGCATGCGCTGCTCGATGACCGGGTCTTCGGCCAGGGGCGCGGCCTCCTTGGCCTGGAGCGGCGACTGGGACAGCGCCAACATCAGCGCCATGCCCACCGCGGCGAGGCGGGCCTTGCTCATGACGACAGCTCCTTGATCAGCGGGCGGATCTTCTCGTCCAGCACCTGCGGCGTCACCGGCCCGATCTGCTTGAAGCGGATCACGCCGGCCTTGTCGATCAGGTAGGTCTCGGGCACGCCGTAGACGCCGTAGTCGATGCCGATGCGGCCGTCGATGTCGTAGGCCGAGAGCGTGTAGGGGTTGCCGAACTGCGCCAGCCAGCGCTTGCCGTCCTCGCGCTGGTCCTTGTGGTTCAGGCCGATGAGAGGCACGGCACCGGGCGACTTGACGTACTCGACCAGCACCGGGTGCTCCTGTCGGCACGACACGCACCAGGAGGCCCAGACGTTGAGCATCCAGACCCGGCCCTTCATGCTCTCAGGAGAGAAGGTCTTGTCGGGCTCGTGCAGCTGCGCCACGGTGAAGGCCGGCGCCGGCTTGCCGATCAGCGGCGACGGCACCTCGCGCGGGTTGAGCTTGAGGCCCACGGCCAGCAGGGCCACCAGACCGACGAAGCCCACCAGGGGCAGGACGAACTTGTTCATGCCGCGGCTCCTTGGGCCGGCACGGGCGCACTCTGGCGCACCCGCAGGCGATAGCGACGGTCCGCGGCCGCCAGACAGCCGCCCAGGGCCATCAGGAAGCAGCCGCCCCAGATCCAGTCGACAAAAGGCTTGAAGTACACGCGCACGGCCCAGGCGCCGGTCTTGGC
>CAYRBG010000398.1:0-1987 GCA_964422355.1 uncultured Sphaerotilus sp.
GCGTTGGGTGCGCACGTGGCTGCCCTGGGGTTGAGCACCAGCGCAGGCCTCAAGGGCTGGCCCTCCGGGTTCAAGGAAGGCATGTTCATCGGCGAACACGGTTCGTGGAACCGGCGCACGCTGTCGGGCTATCAGGTGGTGTTCGTGCCTTTCCACCAGGGGCAGCCGGTGGGCACGCCGGTGCCGGTGCTGGGCGGTTTTGTCGGCACGCGGGGCGAAGCCATGGGGCGACCGGTGGGCGTGGCGGTGGACCGCAGCGGGGGTCTGCTGGTGGCGGACGACGTGGGCAACGTGATCTGGCGAGTGACGCCCGAGGTCCGCTGAACGTTGGTTTCAGGGCGGATCGGACGGACCGCTCCGAGGCCTCGTTCCTGGGCGTGGGGCGGCTAACATCCCCGCGATGTCTTCCCCGGTGCGATCAACGTGCGACTGAGCTCTCTGGTGGTGACCGGCGCCGCCTTGACGGTGTGCCTGGTGACGGGTGTCGGCTACCTGTGGTCGGCGCCGACGACCCTGCGCGTGGCCATCGGCCCGGAAGACCGTGACCATGCCCGACTGATGGCGGCCGTGGCGCAGAAGCTGACGCAGGACCGAGCCTCCGTGCGGCTGAAGCTGCTGCGCAAGGGCGGTCTGGCCGAGAATGCCGCCATGGTCGATGACGGCGAGGCGGATCTGGCTGTGGTGCGCAGCGACCACATGCCCAAAGACGGCCAGACCGTGGCCCTGCTGCAGCGTGATCCGGTGCTGTTCGTGGCTTTGCCCGGTGCGCGGGTGACCCAGGTGGCCGATCTGCGAGGTCGTCGCATCGGCATGCTGGCCATCAACGACGACAACCAGCGCCTGCTGCAAAACGTGTTGCGGCAGGAGCAGCTCGAACTGGGGCAGGTGAACCTGATTTCCCTGACGGTCGGCGACATCCCTCGGGCACTCACGGAACGCCGGGTGGATGCAGTGATGACGATGTCCCCCTTGCAGGGCTCGCTGCTGGACGGGATTCAGTCCGCCTTTACCGACATGGGCTTGAAGACGCCCCTGGTGTTTGGCGTCAAGGACGCCGAGGCCGTGGCCCACCGCCGACCCGAGCTGGAGGTCTACGAGGTGCCGCGCGGCGCCTTTGGAAGCCACCCGCCTCGGCCGGAAGACGACATGAGCACGGTGTCGCTGAGTCACCGCCTCGTGGCGCGCAGCAGCCTCAGTGACCGCACGGTGAGCGATTTCACGCGCCTGCTGTTCGGCTCCCGCGCCGCGTTGGTGTCGCAAAACCCCTTGGCACAGACCATCGAGGCGCTCGATCCCGATGAAGCCGCTGCCCTGGAGATGCACCCCGGCGCACGCAAGTACTTCAGCGGCGAACAGCAGACCTTCATCGAGCGTTACGGCGATTGGGCCTACATCGGCTTGACGCTGGTGACCATGGTCGCCTCGGGCCTGGGCGCGCTGTTCAGCTTCATCTCCGCGCGGCGCCAGACCGTGGCCTCGCGCTGCATGCAGGACATCCACGCCGTGCTGGAAAAGGTGAAGGCGGCCCACAGCACCGCCGAGCTGAGCGGCCTGCGCCGAGACGCCGACGGCCTGCTGGCCGACGTGGTGGCCCGGCGCACGCGCGGCGACATCGGTGACGACCCCTTTCTGGCCTTCACGATCCTGCACCAGAGCGTGGGGCTGGAGCTGCGGCACCGCGAGTGGCAGTTGCACACGGTGTCGCTCGACCCTGCGGCCCCCAACGTGTCGCCTCCGGCGGTGTGAGCGAGGGGCGGGTGGCCTGTCTGGGGCGCCGCCCTGGTGCATCCAGCGAATGCGGCCGACGCCAGCGGTCGAAACGGCTCAGACCGCCGCCTCCACCATCATCTGCACGCGGGTCTGCCCCTGCCAGGTGTCCAGCGACAAGCGGTAGGCCAGGCGCACGCGCTCGGGCACCGGATCGGTGTGGCTGAACCAGATGGCGTCGCGCACCTGGCCGTGCAGGCGCACGCTGAGCTTGAGGTGC
>CAYRBG010000399.1:0-1987 GCA_964422355.1 uncultured Sphaerotilus sp.
TGGTGCTGTGGGTGGGGGCGCTGCAGCTCATGCTCGACAAGGGCAAGGAGCTGGACTGGTTCGCCTCGACCCAGATCGTTGCGCTGGCCGTGATCGCCGTGGTGGGGTTCGCCGTGTTCGTGGTGTGGGAGTTGACGGATGAGCACCCGGTGGTGGATCTGCGTCTTTTTGCCGGCCGCAACTTCGCGGTGGGTGCGCTGTCGCTGTCGGTGGCCTATGGTCTGTTCTTCGGCAATGTGGTGCTGATGCCGCTGTGGCTGCAGCAGTGGATGGGCTACACGGCCACCAGCGCGGGCTTTGCGCTGGCACCGGTGGGGGTGCTGGCCATTCTGCTGACGCCGCTGGTGGGCAAGAAGGTGTCGGTGTGGGACCCGCGGGCCATGGCCACGGGCGCCTTCATCGTCTTCGCCACCGTGCTGTGGATGCGTTCGCAGTTCACCCCGCAGACCGACCTGCTGCACGTGATGATCCCCACGGTGATCCAGGGCGCGGCGATGGCCTTCTTCTTCATCCCGCTGACCACGCTGACGCTGGCGGGGCAGCCCCCGGAGCGCATCCCGGCGGCGGCGGGGCTCAGCAACTTCGTGCGGATCACCGCCGGCGCGATGGGCACCTCGATCGCGACGACGCTGTGGGAAGACCGCGCGGCGATGCACCACGCCCACCTGACCGAGCCGCTCAACACGCTTCAGGGCGCGTTGCCGGGAGCGGTGTCAGGCTTGGGGCAGGCTGGGCTGAGCACCGAACAGGCGCTGGCGCAGATCAATCGGCTGATCGATCAACAGGCATTTACACGAGCCGCAGACGACATTTTTGCCGGTTCGGCGGCGATCTTCCTGCTGCTGATCGGCACGATCTGGTTCACGCGGCGACCGGCGCGGGCCAGCGGGGCGGCCGACGCCGGGGGGGCGCACTGAGGCGACTCAGCCCACGTTGCGCATGCGCTGGACCCAGGCCCGCCACAGCTGCTGGGCGGCCGGCGACAGCTCTGCCCAGCGTGCGCCGACCCGGAAGTCGTGCCGCTGCATCACCGCAAACGCGACCTGAACACGACCCGGCATGGCCAGGGTGCGGCTGAGGTCGGTGAGGTCGGGCACACCCACGGTGATGGACAGCACGCGTCCGTTGGGCACGGACAGATCGGACACCAGGCCCATGCCGCTTTCGGAGATGTCCTTCACCCGGACTTCGGTCGTCTGGCCGTTGGGCAGTTGCAGGAGGGCACGCCACGACACGTTGTATCGCGGTTCGGTCCGGTTTTCCACCTGGGAAGACGTGAGGGGAGGCGTGTCCATGAGGTTTCGAGTGTCTACCGGGGCCACGGTACCCTGAGGTCCGATAACGGCCGGGACTGCGGTGCATTTCAGGTGTTTGTGCCTCGGGAGTCCCGGGCACGCCACCAGTCCAGGGCGATGCGGACCACCTCTGTCCCGGCGTCGCCGTGTTCCGCGGGCACCACCTGTCGATGCGGCATGCCCCGCAGCCAGGTGATCTGCCGCTTGGCCAGTTGGCGGGTGGCCGCCGAGCCGCGCTCGGCCAGCTCGGATGCCGGGAACAGACCGTCGAGCATCTCCCAGGTCTGGCGGTAGCCCACACAGCGCATGGAAGGCAGGCCCGGATGCAGGTCGCCCCGTGCGCGCAGGGCTTGAACCTCCTCGATCAACCCATCGGTCAGCATCTGCTCGAAACGCTGGTTGATGCGGTGGTGCAGCCATGGCCGGTCTTGAGGCTCCAGACTGATCAGGTGCCAGGCCGGGTCGACGGGGCGCTCGCGGTCGAATCGGCCCGTATGAAAGCTCGACAGCGGCTGACCGCTCACCCGCCACACCTCCAGGGCGCGCTGGATGCGCTGGCTGTCGTTGGGCGACAGGCGCGCGGCCGTCATCGGGTCGATCCGGGCCAGTTCGGCGTGCAGGGCGGGCCAGCCGACCAGGGCGGCGCGCGCATCCAGTTCCGCACGCACCGCAGGATTCGCCGCCGGCAACGC
>CAYRBG010000400.1:0-1974 GCA_964422355.1 uncultured Sphaerotilus sp.
CGGTGCCGCCGGCCATGGCCATGTCGGGCTTGCCGCCGCCCTTGCCGCCCACCTGCTGAGCGACGAAGTTCACCAGCTCACCGGCCTTGACCTTGCCCGTGGTGTCGGCCGTCACGCCTGCGGCGATCTGCACCTTGGCGCCATCGACCGTGGCCAGCACGATGGCGGCGGTCTTGAGCTTGTTCTTGAGCTGGTCCATGGTGTTGCGCAGCGTGGCGGCGTCGGCGCCTTCCAGCGTCGCGGCCAGCACCTTCACGCCGTTGACGTCCACGGCCTGGGCCAGCATCTCGTCGCCCTGGCTGGAGGCCAGCTTGCCCTTGAGGGCGGCGATTTCCTTTTCCAGCGCGCGGATCTGGTCCTGGGCGGCGGCCACGCGGGCCGGCACGTCGTGCGGCGTGGCCTTGAGCAGCGCGGCCAGGCCGTTGACGGTGGACTCCAGGTTCTGCGTGTAGGCCAGCGCATCGGTGCCGGTGATGGCCTCGACACGGCGCACGCCGGCGGCCACACCGCCTTCGGCGACGATCTTGAACAGACCGATGTCACCGGCACGACGCACATGCACGCCGCCGCACAGCTCCTTGGAGGAGCCGATGGTCTGCACGCGCACGGTCTCGCCGTACTTCTCGCCGAACAGCATCATGGCACCGGACTTCTGCGCGTCGTCCAGGGCCATCACTTCGGCGCGGGCGTCGGCGTTGGCGAGGATCTCGGCGTTGACCAAGGCCTCGACCTGACGGATCTCGTCATCGGTCATCGGCGCGCCGTGCGAGAAGTCGAAGCGGGTGCGGTCGGGCGTGACCTGCGAGCCCTTCTGCTGCACGTGGGCGCCCAGCACTTCGCGGAGGGCCTTGTGCATCAGGTGGGTGGCGCTGTGGTTGCGCACGGTGCGCTCGCGCAGCTCGGTGTCAACGCGGGCGTTGATGGCGTCACCGACCTGGATCGTGCCCTCGACCACGCGGCCGTGGTGGCCAAACACGTCGGCCTGGATCTTGAGCGTGTCTTCCACCAGGAAGCGGCTGGTGCCGTTGCGCAGCTCGCCCTGGTCGCCGCACTGGCCGCCGGACTCGGCGTAGAACGGGGTCTGGTCCAGCACCACCACGGCGTCGTCCCCGGCGCTGGCCTGCTCGACCGGCGAGCCGTCCACGTACAGGGCCGTGACCTTGGCGCCTTCGACGCCCAGCTGCTCGTAGCCGTGGAAGGCCGTGGGCACGCCGGAATACTCCAGGCCCTGGGCCATCTTGAACTTGCCGGCCGCACGGGCCTGCTCGCGCTGGCGGTTCATGGCGGCCTCGAAGCCGGCCTGGTCCACCGTCACGTCGCGCTCGCGGCAGACGTCGGCGGTCAGGTCGACCGGGAAGCCGAAGGTGTCGTGCAGCTTGAAGGCGGTCTCGCCATCGATCTGCCTGGTGCCGGTGCCCAGCGCACCTTCCAGGATCTCCATGCCGTTGGCGATGGTCTGGAAGAAGCGCTCTTCCTCGGTCTTGAGGACCTGGAAGATGCGGTCGGTCTGCGTGCGCAGCTCGGGATAGGCGTCGCCCATCACGGTGGCCAGCGGGTAGATCAGCGTATGGAAGAAGGGTTGGCGCGCGCCCAGCTTGTAGCCGTGGCGGATGGCACGGCGGGCGATGCGGCGCAGCACGTAGCCGCGGCCTTCGTTGCTGGGGATCACGCCGTCGGCCACGGTGAACGAGCACGCGCGGATGTGGTCGGCGATGACCTTCAGGCTGGGGCTGTCGGCATCGCAGCCCGGCGCGTCCGGGGCCGTGGCACCGGCGGCGAAGTCCACGGCGTCCTTGGCGGCCGACAGCAGCGTCTGGAACAGGTCGATTTCGTAGTTGGAATGCACGTGCTGCAACACCGCGGTGATGCGCTCCAGACCCATGCCGGTGTCCACCGAAGGCTTGGGCAACTTGTGCATGACGCCGTCTTCGGTGCGGTTGAACTGCATGAAGACGTTGTTCCAGATCTCGATGT
>CAYRBG010000401.1:0-1968 GCA_964422355.1 uncultured Sphaerotilus sp.
GCGCAGCTTCTTCTCCATGTGGAGCGGGCTGGTGGCGATGAAGGTGTGGATGCGCGCGGACTTGGCCGGACGCAGGGCCTCGGCCGCTCGGGAAATGTCGCGGTCGTTGGCGCGGGCCAGCGAACACACCGTGGTGTCCTTGATGGCTTCGGCGATGGCCTTGATGCACTCGAAGTCACCGTTGGACGAAGCGGCGAAACCGGCCTCGATCACGTCGACCTTCAGGCGCTCCAGCTGGCGGGCGATGCGCAGCTTCTGCTCGCGCGTCATCGACGCGCCGGGCGACTGCTCGCCGTCACGCAAGGTGGTGTCGAAAATGATCAGTTTGTCGCTCATCTCAAGGTCTCCAGGTGGCCGTTGTCGGCGTGGGGGGTTCCGAAGGGGTTCGGCAACGCCGCGTTGGAAAAGCAAACGGCCCGCTGCGTTGCGCAAGGGCGGGCCGTTGATGAAACCGTACAGGTGTGACGAATCAGCGTGCCCGCGACACTCCTAGTAGCAGCAACAGGGAAATGGCCGAATTCATCATGGTCCGAGCACTATAGCACGTGGAAGGCCGCACACCACAGGGGTTGCTCGCAGGCCACTCAGCGGTGCAAGCCGGCCTCGTCGGGCTCATCGGTCGAGGTGGCGATCACACTCACCGGACGCCCTTTGGACTTGCGAATGGCATACACCACATAGCCTGAAAGTCCGTACACCACAAACACCCCGAACAGCACCAGCGGCGGGTGATAGGTGATGACCGCAATGCCCAGCGCAATGGCCACGATGACGATGAACGGCACCGTCTTCTTGAAGCTCACGTCCTTGAAGCTGTAAAACGGCACGTTGGTGACCATGGTCAGACCCGCATACAGCGTCAGCGCGAAAGCCACCCAGGTCAACCATTCGATCTGACGGACGTCGCGGAAGCCCATGTCGTCCATCACCCAGATCAGGCCGACCACCAAAGCAGCCGCAGCGGGGCTCGGCAGACCTTGGAAATAGCGCTTGTCGACCACGCCGATGTTGGTATTGAAGCGTGCCAAGCGCAGCGCAGCCCCGGAGCAATACACGAACGCGGCGATCCAGCCCAGCTTGCCCAGGCCCCTGAGCGCCCACTCATAGACGATCAGCGCAGGCGCGGCACCGAAGGACACCATGTCCGACAGGCTGTCCATCTGCTCGCCGAAGGCACTCTGGGTGTTGGTCATGCGTGCAACGCGGCCGTCCAGGCTGTCGAGCACCATGGCACAAAAGACACCGACCGCCGCCTTGTCGAACTGACCGTTCATGGCCATGACCACGGCGTAGAAGCCACCGAACAGTGCCGCCAGGGTGAACAGGTTGGGCAGAATGTAGATGCCCTTGCGGCGGGGACGGGCGGCCACAGGCACATCCGACTCGTCGTCGGCGTCCGGGTGTTCTCGGTTCACGGGATCTTCCATGGCGGGATTATCGCGAAGGCCTGGGGGCCGTCCGTGAACACGGAAGGAAAAAAAATCCGCAGCCACGGAGACCCACACAAACAGCAAAGCCGACCGGCCAGGGGCGCGATCGGCTTGTTCGCGTGGAGTGGAAAGGCCGTTCGACCTTCCCGCGCCGACGATCAGTTGCGGCTCTTGTCCACCAGCTTGTTGGCCTTGATCCAAGGCATCATGTCGCGCAGCTTGGCGCCGACGATTTCGATCTGATGCTCTTCGGTCAGGCGACGGCGCGAGATCAGGGTCGGGGCACCGGCCTTGTTCTCCAGGATGAAGGACTTGGCGTATTCGCCGGTCTGGATGTCCTTCAGGCACTGACGCATGGCGTTCTTGGTGTCTTCGGTCACGACGCGCGGACCGGTCACGTACTCACCATACTCGGCGTTGTTCGAGATGGAGTAGTTCATGTTGGCGATGCCGCCTTCGTAGATCAGGTCCACGATCAGCTTGAGCTCGTGCAGGCACTCGAAGTAGGCCATTTCCGGCGCGTAGCCGGCTTCGACCA
>CAYRBG010000402.1:0-1960 GCA_964422355.1 uncultured Sphaerotilus sp.
ACTTCCAGACCTTTGCGGAGCTGTCGTTCAACTTCAAGCTGAC
Organism: uncultured Sphaerotilus sp.; assembly: GCA_964422355.1. Lineage (GTDB taxonomy): Bacteria > Pseudomonadota > Gammaproteobacteria > Burkholderiales > Burkholderiaceae_C > Sphaerotilus. The sequence continues at coordinate 44 of CAYRBG010000402.1, forward strand.
CGCCGAGATTGCCGTGCAGACGGTGGCTTTTGCGCTGGCCATGGGCTTCATCGGCGGCTTTGTGCCGGCGTGGCGGGCGGCGCGGATGAAGATCGTGGAGTGTCTGCGGGCGGCGTGAGGCGCAAACGTACCGTGCACTTCACCCGCCCGGTCGGGGCGACTCACCGCACACCGCCCCGGATTCACCCCCAAAGTGAGAAACTCGTTCGAACCATCTCCCCGGCCGCCGTCTCCCGAGAGGACTTCGCATGCGTCTCTCCCCCCGCACCGCCGACGACCTATTTCCGCCGCCCATCATCGACATCGAGGCCTCCGGCTTCGGCCGGGGCAGCTACCCGATCGAGATCGGCTTCGTGCTGCACGACGGCCGAACCTGGTGCAGCCTCCTGCGCCCCGAGCCCCACTGGCAGCACTGGGACCCCAGCGCCGCCGAGGTCCACGGCATCCGCCGCGAGTTGCTCGCCCAGCACGGCCGCAGCGTGGCCGAAGTGTGCGACGCGCTCGACAGCCACCTGCGCGGCCAGACCGTCTACTCCGACGGCTGGGCCCACGACTACACCTGGCTCAACATCCTCTACGACGCCGCCGACCGCAGCCCCAGCTTCAAGCTCGACAACCTGCGATCGCTGCTGGACGAAACCCAAGCCGCCCGCTGGCACGACGTGAAGCGGCACGTGTCCGAACGCATGAACCTGCAACGCCACCGCGCCAGCGCCGACGCCCGGCTGCTGCAGCAGACCTTGGCCGAGGTGAAGGGATGCGCGGTCATGCAGCCGTAGGCGCTGATACCCACCACAAGTCAGACCGGCAGAAGGCAAACTCAATAACGTAGATCTAACCGGCGTTGCGCGGCTTTATCGCGCAGCGTCCAGCGACTGAAGGGAGCGAGGTTGAGCGCCATGTCAGAGATCACGGTGTTTTCGCGATGTGTTGAAGAGCGCTCCAGTTACCAAGAAACGTGCTGAGGTCTCGGGGGCCAAGTGTGAGCGTGCCAGCCGCCAGAGCTTTCTTATCGGCCTTCAGCAGGCCGCGACCTTCCAGCGCAACCTTGGATTTCATAATCCATGGGTAGACTTGGTAGTTTTTTGACCTGCCATGAATAGAAACAAGGCGCTCTAGGAGTTCAGAGGGCGGCATGACGATGAACTGCGGCTGCATCTTCCGTTCATGTGACACTAGGACGATTACCCAATAGTCCGCAGTGGACTTGGCTATCTTGTCATGGGCAAGCGTCAACCATCCACCCGCGACAAGACTTCGGTCGAAATCGTTAGCGGCTTCTGGTGCCTTGTAGTCCCGCGACAGTTTAACTTGGAGCGATACTGAGGATGAGTTCTTCTTGTTCGTGACGAGTAGGTCGATCCCTGTATCTTTGGATGGAATCCAAACGTTCAATGTTGGGAAGGACTTTTCGATGAACTCCCCGACCAAGAATTCGCCGGCATGCACTGTGAAGAGAGGGCGCATAGTGATCGCTAACGCCCAGGTTAACCGGCGCCGGAGCGCGAAGCGCGGAGGGCACCAACACTGGCCATGAAAATGCCGAAGGCATGGCCAGTGTTGGCGTCCGCGTTGAACCGACAGTTAGACCACTGTGAGCAACTCTCATAGGGCTTCATTGAACAAGGCCCTCTCGCTCGAGTACTTGCCTAATGTTCTCAAAAACAGCAGAGATGTTGCCGGCAGGGAATCTAATTTGACCTAGGCCTTGAACGTTTGAAAACTCCTCGCAACCTTCCTCTAGTAGGAGGATCGCCCTCTCGAATCCGAGACGGCCTTGAAAAAGGCCAGCCTCATGGATAACGTTCATGCGAGCATGCATTTTCCCGTCCACTTGCTCATCTTCTGCCGTCATGATGATGCCTGATTCGTCACAAAGCTCAGCAGAGCTCACGCCATGAGCCTCCGGCCAGCTAC
>CAYRBG010000403.1:0-1959 GCA_964422355.1 uncultured Sphaerotilus sp.
ACGCCGCGGCGATGCCCTTGCCCAGGGAGGACACCACACCGCCGGTGACGAAGACGAATTTGGTCATGTCAAGCGGCCCTCCCTTGCCGGCGACCGCGCAGGGCGGTCGGCACCGTTCAGGAGGGCCGTGGTGGTAAAACGAGATTATAGAAGGGCACCCATGGCGTCCCCAAGTGGGGAATGCCGCAGCCGTCCGGCCAACTTCAGAACTCGAGGTTGTCGATCAGCCGGGTGGATCCGATCTTGGCAGCGCCCAGTGCGACCAAGGTCTGCCCCGCACGCAGCTCGTCGTTCGTCGGGGGCAGCAGGTCGGAGCGGCGGCGCACGGTCAGGTAGTCGGGCTGCCAGCCGTGGTTGGACAGGGCCGTCATGGCGGCGGCTTCGAGCGAGGCGAGGTCCTTGGCGCCGGCCTGCACTTCTCTGGCCAGTTGGCCCAGGGCCATCGACAGACGCAGGGCCTCGCGCTTTTCGTCGTCACTGAGGTAGCCGTTGCGCGAGGACAGGGCCAGGCCCTGCCCGGAGCGAGTGGTTTCCCCCGGCACCACCTGGATCGGCAGCGCGAACTGCTCCACCATGCGCCGCAGCACCATGAGCTGCTGATAGTCCTTCTTGCCGAACACCGCCCACTGCGGCTGCACCAGCGTGAACAGCTTCATCACGACCGTGCACACCCCGATGAAGAAGCCGGGGCGGAAGTGGCCTTCTAGGATGTCGGCCAGGGCCGGGTCGGGGTGGATCTTGTAGGTCTGCTTCTGAGGGTACAGCTCGTCCTCGGCGGGTGCGAAGACGAGGTCGCAGCCGGCCGCTGCCAGCAGCTCGCAGTCGCGCGCCAGTGTGCGGGGGTAGCGGTCGAAGTCCTCGTGAGGGGCGAACTGCAGCCGGTTGACGAAGATGCTGGCGGCGACTTGGCCGTTGGGCCCGGCAAGTTCGCGGGCCTGACGCACGAGCGACAGGTGCCCATCGTGCAGGTTGCCCATGGTCGGCACAAAGGCCAGAGGGGTGCCCGAGGCACGGGCGGCGCGCAGCTCGGCCACGGTGTGGAGGACTTGCATGTTGAGGCGTGGGTCGACGGGAAGACAGGGGGCGATCTGCGGATCAGCCGGCGGCGTAGCTGTGGGCCACCGGGTCGGGGAAACTGCCGTCCTTGACTGCGGCCACATAGGCGCGCAGGGCCGCATCGACGGAGTCGGTGCCTTGCAGGAAGTTGCGCACAAAGCGCGGCAGGCGTCCTCGGGTCAGGCCCAGCATGTCGTGCAGCACCAGCACCTGACCGGCCGTGCCGGGGCCGGCGCCGATGCCGATGGTCATGAGGCTGGGGTTCTCCTTCTGCACGGTGTCGGCGACAGCGCTGGGCATCAGTTCCAGCACCATCATGGAGGCACCGGCTTCCACCAATTCGCGGGCGTGGCGACGCAGTACCGCGGCGCCCGCCTCATCGCGACCCTGGATGCGATAGCCGCCCAGCGCATGCACGCTCTGCGGGGTGAGGCCGAGGTGGGCGCACACGGGCACACCTCGCTCGGTGAGGAAGTGAACGGTCTCGGCCGTCCAACCGCCGCCCTCCAGCTTGACCATGTGCGCGCCGGCCTGCATCAACAGCGCCGCGTTGGCCATGGCCTGGTCGGGCCCCTGCTGGTAGCTGGCAAACGGCATGTCGGCCACCACCCACGCGGCACCACCGCGCAGGCCGCGCACCACACATTGGGTGTGATAGACGGTTTCATCCATCGTCACCGGCAAGGTGCTGGTGTGACCTTGGACCACCATGCCCAGGGAGTCACCGATCAGCACGCAGTCCACACCCGCCTCATCGGCCATCCTGGCGAAGGTGGCGTCGTAGGCCGTGAGCATGGCGATCTTCTCGCCGCGGGCGTGCATGGCCCGCAGGGCATGCAGCGTCTGGGGCTTGCGGGCCTCGGGGGCTGGGGCGGGCTGGGCGTGGCTGCTCATGGGGTCTCC
>CAYRBG010000404.1:0-1958 GCA_964422355.1 uncultured Sphaerotilus sp.
CCCGCGGCGCAGGGGAGAAACAAGGGGGTGGGGTTCAAGGTGGCGACTTCGGTCGGATCCGCGGGAGGCCGGCAGTGCGGCCGGGGGATTCCCGATTGTCGCGCGGGTGTCCGCACTCGGCACGGATTCGAGGCCGACACCGGCGCGGACGCCGGCGCATGGTGCGTCGGACTGGCCCTCGTCACGTTCGCGGCGCATCATTCGGCCATGCCTGTGAATCGCCCCCCTGCTTCGTCCGGCAACGGTGCCAAGCCTCCCGGCACCCCCGACCCCAAGACCCCGATGACCCCCTGGGGCACGCCCTGGCCCTCGCTGTGGGTGTGGATGTTCGCGCTGATGGCGCTGTTCTGGATGCGCGACCTGTGGGTCACCGGCACGCAGGTGCAGGCCATTCCCTACAGCGAGTTCGTGCAGCAGCTCAAGGACAACAAGCTCGAATCCATCCGCATCGGCTCGACCTACATCGAAGGTCAACTCAAGAGCCCGACCTCGGACGGCCGCTCGCGCATCGTCACCACGCGCGTGGACCCGGCGCTGGTCAAGCAGTTGGAGCCCTATCCCGTCCGCTACGAGGGCCTAGTGGAAAACACGCTGTTCCGCGACCTGCTGTCGTGGATCGTGCCGGCGCTGGTGCTGTTCGGGTTGTGGAGCTTTCTCGGCCGCCGGCTGGCGCAGCAGGGCGGGCTGGGCGGCGTGCTCAACGTCGGCAAGAGCCGCGCGCGAGTCCATCAGGAAACCGACATCACCGTTCGCTTCGACGACGTGGCCGGCGTGGACGAGGCCAAGGCCGAGCTGCGCGAGTCGGTGGAGTTCCTGAAGGACCCCAAGGCCTGGGGTCGCCTGGGCGCGCACATGCCCAAGGGCGTGCTGCTGGTCGGCCCGCCCGGCACCGGCAAAACGCTGCTGGCCCGCGCGATGGCGGGCGAGGCCGGCGTGCCCTTCTTCTCCATCACCGGCTCGGAATTCGTCGAGATGTTCGTCGGTGTCGGTGCGGCGCGGGTGCGCGACCTGTTCGAGCAGGCTCGGGCTGCGGCACCCTGCATCATCTTCATCGACGAACTGGACGCGCTGGGCCGCGCCCGCGGTGTGGCCGGCCAGATCGGCGGCCATGACGAAAAGGAGCAGACCCTCAATCAGTTGCTCGCTGAAATGGACGGCTTCGACGCCAGCCAGGGCGTGGTCATCCTGGGCGCCACCAACCGCCCCGAGGTGCTGGACGCTGCTCTGCTGCGCGCCGGCCGCTTCGACCGCCAGGTGCTGGTGGACCGCCCCGACCGCAAGGGCCGCGCCGACATCCTGCGTGTGCACCTGAAGAAGGTCACGCTCGCCGCCGATGTCGACCCCGACACCATCGCCGCCCTCACGCCCGGCTTCGCCGGTGCGGATCTGGCCAACCTCGTCAACGAGGCGGCACTGCTGGCCACGCGGCGTGGTGCGTCGTTCGTCGAGGCCAGCGACTTCACCGCCGCAGTGGAACGCATCGTCGCCGGGCTGGAGAAACGCCAGCGCGTCATGCGCGACGACGAGCGCCGCCGCGTCGCCATCCATGAGAGCGGTCATGCGCTGGCGGCACTCTCGCTGCCGGGCAGCGACCCGGTGCACAAGATCTCGATCATTCCGCGCGGCATGGGTGCACTCGGCTACACGCTGCAGCGCCCCACCGAGGACCGCTACCTCGCCACCCAGACCGAGCTCACCCACCGCATGGCCGTGCTGATGGGCGGGCGTGCGGCCGAGGCCCTCGTGCTGGGCGACATCTCTACCGGTGCGTCGGACGACCTCGCCCGCGTCACCGACATCGCCCACGACATGGTGACCCGCTACGGCATGGCCAGCGAGCTGGGACAGGTGGTGTTCGAGGCCCCCAACCACGCCTTCCTCAGCACCGCGGGTACGCCGGTGCCGGACCGCACGGTGAGCGACGCCACGTCCCAGGCGATCGACCGGGCCGTGCAGGC
>CAYRBG010000405.1:0-1954 GCA_964422355.1 uncultured Sphaerotilus sp.
CAGAATGGCAGGCGTCGAGACCACGGCAAGGATCGCCGTCTGACTGGACAGCGTCACTGCTGCCAGAAGTGCAGCCACGAAGCACAAGAAACCGTCAGCAAGCAACTCCACGAAGTGCGTACCCGACGTTCTATGCTGAAACACCCGAAACATTGATTGGCTCCCGATCAGGATTCAGTCTGCCCAGGCTCACACCATGGACCCGAACCGTTGCATCTACAGACTGGATTTTCGGCAGACCACCACGCCTCACAACCCTTCATCCGCAGGCCCTGCCCCCCTAAACCGCTTCTTCTGGTCGATTGCGTGACGAAATGGTGCATTCCCCACGCCCCACGCCCCTTCACACTGCAGAAACGCAGGCCCGGAAGGGAGCCCAATCACCTTACGTCACCCAAAAATGAAAAAGTAATTTCATTTTTGTTTGATTTGACGGCAACACCCCCCTGTCTGGTGTCAACATCTTATCCCAAGATGCAATGCAGTTACACCTGCTAACAAATTGTGTACATCCACATGCCCGAACCCGGCCTGTTTCATCATGGCCTTCAGCTCAGCCTGAGGCGGATGCATGCGGATGGACTCGGCCAAGTAGCGATAACTTTCAGCATCTCCGGCAATCATCTGTCCCAACTTGGGCAAGATGTTGAACGAGTACCAGTCGTAGGCTTTGCGCAACGGCGCTGCCACCTGTGAAAACTCCAGAACCAACAAACGCCCACCCGGTTTGAGAACGCGATGCATTTCACGCAGGGCCACATCCTTGTGCGTCATGTTGCGCAGCCCAAAGGCCACGCTGACGATGTCGAACCGGCAATCCGGGAAGGGCAGTTTTTCCGCATCGCACAGCACGGTGGGCAGGATGTTGCCTTCGTTGACCATCCGGTCGCGGCCGGTGCGCAGCATGGCTTCGTTGATGTCGGTGTGCACCACACAGCCCGACGGCCCGACCTTCTTGGCGAACTGGCGGGTCAAGTCGCCCGTGCCCGCGGCAATGTCCAGCACCTGATGCCCTTCGCGCGCCCCTGAAGCCGCGATCGTGTAGGCCTTCCACACCCGGTGCATGCCGCCTGACATCATGTCATTCATGACGTCATAGCGGGACGCCACCGAATCGAACACGCCCCGCACCATCGAGGCCTTTTGGGATTCCTCGACCTGCTTGAAGCCGAAGTGGGTTTCACTCATTTTGTGTTTCCTGAACAGGGAACCCTGCGGACGTCAACACGCTCACAGGATCGAGAAGGAGAGGCCGTCAGCCATGAGAAGCACAGGCGGCCGATCGCACCGGCATGGGTGCATCGCGGTCAAGTCCGGCCGCTTCCAGCTTGTGAAGGTGCTCGGCCCAAAGCTCATCGTGCCGCTCGGCCAGTTGTCTCAGGTGAGGCCAGGTGTACAGACCGGAATCGTGGCCATCACTGAAGGAAGGACGAACCGCGTAGTGCCCCACCGGCTCCAAGCCAACGATCTCGACGTCGCGCTTGCCGGTCTGCAGGGTTTCCTGCCCTGGCCCATGACCTTGGACCTCGGCCGAAGGCGACATCACCCGAAGAAATTCGAAGGGGAGCAAAAACCGCTGGCCATCGGCGTAGACCAATTCCAGAGCGCGGCTGCGCTGATGCAACGTCAGGCCCACCGGGACCGCGTCCACGACCGGCTCTCGATCACTGGCCATATTTCCCCTCCGCACGGCACTGCAAATTCGGCAGTGTACGTGGGCGCCCGTTTACGCACCAGAAATCGATGGATTCATCAGACCTTGCCGCACGGCCTCGTCGAGGCGCTCGACATCAAACGCGAATGCCGGACCGGCCTCACGCTGCACCGGTGCCCAGATCGCCTGCGGGAAATGGGCATCCGCCGGATCGCGCGCGATCAGGTGCCAGTGCAGGTGCGGCACCATGGTGCCGAAGGCCGCCAGATTGATCTTGGTCGGCTTCAGGTGCTCGCGCAT
>CAYRBG010000406.1:0-1950 GCA_964422355.1 uncultured Sphaerotilus sp.
AGCATCGAGGCCACCGCATCCACGCGCAGGCCGTCGATGCCGAAACGCTCGATCCAGTACAGCGCGTTGCCAATCAGGAAATTGCGCACTTCCGAGCGGCCGTAGTTGTAGATCAGCGTGTTCCAGTCCTGGTGGAAACCTTCCTTGGGATCGGAGTGTTCATACAGGTGCGTGCCGTCGAACTGAGCCAGCCCGTGCAGGTCCGACGGGAAATGAGCCGGCACCCAGTCCAGGATCACACCCAGCCCGGCCGCATGGGCGACATCCACAAACGCCCGCAGATCCTCCGGCGAGCCGAAGCGCGATGTGGGCGCATACAACCCCGTCGGCTGATAGCCCCAGGAGCCGTCAAAGGGAAACTCGTGCACCGGCAGCAGCTCAAGGTGCGTGAAACCCATGTCGACGGCATAGGGCACGAGGTGTTCGGCCAGCTCGCGGTAGCTCAACCAACCGCCGTCGGCGGCACGCCGCCAGGAACCGAGGTGCACCTCATAGATGGACACCGGCGCATCCAACCGGTTGGCCGCCTGACGCCGCTCGTCGCTGGCCACACCGGGCAGCAATCGCTGCACGATCGATGCCGTCTCCGGCCTGACCTGAGCCCGGAAGGCAAAGGGGTCGGCCTTGCGGCGCAGGACACCATCGGCCCCCAGCACCTCGAACTGGTACAGATCGCCCTCGGCCACGTGCGGCAGGAACAGCTCCCACACGCCGCATTCGTGGCGTTTGCGCATGACGTGCCGACGCCCGTCCCACTGGTTGAAGTCGCCGACCACGGACACGCGGCGGGCATTGGGTGCCCACACGGCAAAACGGGTGCCGTGTTCGCCGTCGACCTCGATCAGGTGCGCCCCCAGCCACTCATAAGGCCGCTGATGCTTGCCCTCGGCCAGCAACCAGACATCGGTCTCCTGAATCAACGGTCCACAGCTGTAGGGATCCAGCGCCAGTGTCTGTGCCCCCCCTTCCCAAGCGGCCTGCAGGCGGTAGGCGAAGGGCTGATACGGCTCGTCCCAGACGGCAGTGAAAAGATCACTGTCCGGCTGACGCTCCAGAGGGGTGGAATGCCCACCGCCGGACACATCGACCACCGACACCGCAACGCACCTGGGCAGGAACACCCGCAGCACCATGCCACCGCCCAACAAGGGCTGCAGTCCCAGCACCGCGAACGGGTCTCCGTGTCGCCCTTCCTGCAGGGCCGCCAAGGCCCCCGGCTCCAGCCATCCCGACTGGTTCGATCGAGCCTGCTTCACTGTCTCCACGGTCCACCCTCACTTCCAATTTCAAAGCCATCTTGCCACGCCAATGGTGAAAAACCACTCGGGGAAATTGATATCGGGCAAGAAAAACGCCCTGCCTGAGGCAGGGCGTCTACAAAGCCGCACAACGGGTGGGGTGGAGTGTGGTCAGGTCTTCACACAGTCGACGTAGTAACGGCTGCGACCGTTGCCCAGATCCTCTTCCACCAGCCCATGAACATCGGTATGGAAACCCGGAAACCGGGCATTGAACTGCTGCGTGAAGCGCAGGTAGTCGCAGATCTTGCGGCTGAATCGCTCACCCGGGATCAGCAGGGGAATGCCCGGCGGATAAGGCGTGAGCAGCGAGGTCGTGATGCGCCCCTCCAGAGCCTCGATCTCGACGCGTTCGGTCTTGCGGTGAGCAATGTGGGCGTAGGCGTCGCTGGGCTTCATCGCCGGCTCCACGTCCGACAGGTAAACCTCGGTCGTCAGACGCGCGATGTCGCCCTCGGCATAGGCCCGGTGGATCTGCTGACACAGGTCGCGCAGACCCAGGCGCTCGTACATCGGGAAGGCCGCCGCAAACTCGGGCAGCACCCGCCAGATGGGCTGGTTGCGGTCGTAATCGTCCTTGAACTGTTGCAGCGCGGTCAGCAGCGTGTTCCAGCGGCCCTTGGTGATGCCGATGGTGAACATGATGAAGAAG
>CAYRBG010000407.1:0-1949 GCA_964422355.1 uncultured Sphaerotilus sp.
GGATGCGCTGCAGGTCGGGCAGGAAGCCGATGTCCAGCATGCGGTCGGCCTCGTCCAGTACGACGTACTCGACTTGGTTGAGCTGGCAGTTCTTGAGCTGGATGTGGTCCAGCAGGCGACCCGGCGTGGCGATCAGCACCTCTACGCCACGCTTGAGCTCCGCGGTCTGCGGGTTCATGTCGACGCCGCCGAACACGCAGGCCACGCGCAGATGGCTGTGCTTGGCGTAGGTCTTGATGTTGACGGCGACTTGGTCGGCCAGTTCGCGGGTGGGGGCCAGCACCAAGGCGCGCACCGGGTGGCGGGCTGGGGATGCGCTGGCGTTCTCGTGGCGCAGCATCTTCTGCAGCAGAGGCAGGGAGAAGGCCGCGGTCTTGCCGGTGCCGGTCTGGGCGGCGCCCATCACGTCGCGTCCCGCCAGCACGATGGGGATCGCCTTGGCCTGGATGGGCGTCATCGTTGCGTAGCCGGCGCCGGCCACGGCCTGGAGCAGCTTGGGATCCAGGGCCAGGGTGTCGAAACGTTGGGGGACCGCAGGCGTTTCGGCGGCGGGGGCGGCCACGGCCGCGTCGAGGGTGGAGGTCATCACTCGCGCATTATCGACGCAGAGTGGGAATCTTGCGAACTTGCTAGCTTGGGCGGGGCTCGATTGTCAAGATGGCCCGAGCGTGCGGACATGTGAGCGTCAGGCATCGATGGGGTTGGGCCTGCGCTGAGCAGGCCCCATCCGCGTCGGTTATGTCACAACGGCCCCACCGTGAGCGAGGGGGGGGGCGGGCGCTCTCGAGGCGGATCGGCACAATCGCGTGCTCAGCCGCTCAGGGGGCGGTGATTGATTCAGGGTATGCGGCGATCGAACCCGGACCCAATACAGGAAGAGGAAGTTTCGACATGACCACCACGCCTACGATTCAAGTGCAACCCGTCGTCATGGCCGGCGGCAGCGGCACACGCCTCTGGCCATTGTCGCGCGCGGGTTTTCCCAAGCAGTTTCTGGTGCTGAGTGGCAACCAGAGTCTGTTTCAGGAGGCGTCCCAGCGCATGGAGGCGCTCGGGAGCTCGGACTTGAAGGTGCAGCCTGTGCTGGTTGTCGGCAATGAGGAACACCGTTTTCTCGTGCTGGACCAATTGCGCGAAATCCGTCAGGAGCCTGCCGCCGTGCTGTTGGAGCCCATGGGGCGCAACACGGCGCCAGCCCTGACCTTGGCGGCCCTGCAGGCGCTGGAGGAAGGTGGCGATCCGGTGCTGGTGGTGACGCCGGCCGACCAGACCGTCACGCGCGTGGAGGCCTTCACCCGGGCGCTTCAGCACGCGGTGCGCGAGGCTGCTGCCGGCGCCATCGTGATCCTGGGCATCACGCCCGACCGGCCGGAGACCGGCTACGGCTACATCTGTTCCGAGCCCACAGCGTCGGGTGCGGCCAAGGTGGCCCGCTTTGTTGAAAAGCCCGACCTGGAGACGGCACAGAAGTACCTCGCCGAGGGCTGCTACAGCTGGAACAGCGGCATGTTCGTGCTCAAGGCTTCAGTGTGGATGCAGGCGCTGGAGCGCTTCCGCCCCGACATCGCCGAGGCCTGTCGTTCGGCTTGGGCTGCACGCAAGACCGATGACAAGTTCGTGCGCCCCGGCAAAGCCGAGTTTGCGGCCGTGCCCAGTGAATCTGTAGATTACGCCGTCATGGAGCGTTGCCCGAGTTCGGAGTTCGACATCCGCATGGTGCCGCTGGACGCCGGCTGGAACGACCTCGGAGCATGGGACGCTGTTTGGAGCGTGGCCGAGAAGGACGAGGCGGGCAACGCCAGCGTCGGCGACGTGATTCTCAAGGACACACAGAACTCGATGGTGCACGCCAGCGGTCGCCTGGTCAGTGTGGTCGGTCTGGACGGCGTCGTGGTGGTCGAAACTGCTGATGCCGTGCTGGTGACCGACCAGTCGCGCAGCCAGGACGT
>CAYRBG010000408.1:0-1945 GCA_964422355.1 uncultured Sphaerotilus sp.
GCGCACCGATCATCAGGAAGGTCAGGCAGTTCGCCGTCAGCGCGAAGATGTGATACAGCGGCAGGGCCGTGACGATGAACTCCTCGCCGTCGCGCACCACCGGCCGGATCCAGCTGTAGGCCTGCATCACGTTGGAGCTGATGTTGGCGTGGGTCAGCATGGCCCCCTTGGACACGCCGGTCGTGCCGCCGGTGTACTGCAGGAAGGCGATGTCGTCGTGCGTGAGAGCCACCGGCGTCCAGCCGTGACTGCGCCCCGCGGCCAGCGCACGGTGAAAGTCGATCGCCGTGGGCAGGCTCCAGGCCGGCACCAGCTTCTTGACGTGGCGCACCACGAAGTTGACCACCGCCCCCTTGAGGCCCAGCATCTCGCCCATCGGCGTCACGATCACGTGCTTCACCGCCGTGCGCCCGATGACCTGTTCCAGCGTGTGCGCGAAGTTCTCGACGATGACGATGGTGGTCGCGCCGGAGTCGTTCAACTGGTGTTCCAGCTCGCGCGGCGTGTACAGCGGATTGCAGTTGACCACCACGGCCCCGGCCCGCAGCGTGCCGAACAGCGCCACGGGGTACTGCAGCAGGTTTGGCATCATCAGCGCCACACGCTCGCCCTTTTGCAGCCCCAGCGACTGCAGCCAACCGGCAAAGGCCCGACTCTCCTCGTCGAGCTGACGATAGGTCATCGTCTTGCCCATGCTGATGTAGGCCACCTTGTCGGCAAAGGTGGTGCAGGCCTTTTCAAACAGCGCGACGAGCGAAGGAATGTGGTCGATGTCGATGGTCGCCGGCACCCCCTTGGGGTAACTCTGCAGCCAGATCTTTTCCATGTCGGTCTCCTCTGCCCGGGCCTGGGCGCTGGGAATGCGCCCGGTCGATGGTCAGATTCATGATGCCGTACCCCAAGTTCCCGCACGTCAGGGCCTCTACGGATAAGGCTTACCCCGATGGAGGCGGGGCACGTGGCTTGCGTGGGGGTGGCTCGCATAGACTGGGCCGATGCTCTCCACCCTCTCAAAAGTGCTGTTGAAGCTGCTCGGCTGGCGCATGCTGAAGTGCGACGGGCTGCCGGCCAAGGCGGTGCTCGTCGCCTACCCCCACACCTCGAACTGGGACTTCCTGTACGGCATGCTGGGCCAATACGGTCTGGGGCTGGGCGCCCACTGGGTCGCCAAGGATTCCCTGTTCCGCTGGCCGGTCGGCGGACTCATGCGCAGGATGGGAGGTGTTCCGGTGAACCGACGAAAGCCGGCCGGTTTTGTCGAGCAGATGGCCGAGCAGTTCGCGGCCCGCGATCGCTTCCTGCTGGCCGTGGCCCCCGAAGGCACACGCAGCCTGACACCGGGCTGGAAAACCGGCTTCTATCGCATCGCTCTGGCGGCCCGGGTGCCGGTCGCCCTCGGTTGCATCGACCACACCCGGCGCGAAGTCGGCATCCTGGCGTGCATCGAGCTCAGTGGCGACCCTGCTGCCGACATCGCCCGCATCGCCGAGGTCTACTCCGGCCGCCAGGGCCTGCGCCCCGAACTGGCCTCACCAATCCGCTGGCTGGACTGACCCCACCGCACGCCACTGCCCATGCACGAAACCCTTGCCATCGTCTTCGACTTCGACGACACGCTCGCCCCGGACAGCACCTCGGGTTACCTGACGCAGGCGGGACTGGCCGACATCGGCGCGTTCTGGAAGCAGGAGGTCACCGCGCTCACGAACGACGACTGGGACCCGGTGCCGGCCTACCTCTACAAGATGATCGAGGCCTCGCAGAGCGGGCGCATCCCCAAGGTCACGCAAGGCAGCCTGGCCGACTGGGGCGCGCGCCTGCCGCTGCACGAAGGGGTCACCGGCGTCTTCGACCGCCTGCGCCGCATCGCCCGGGAGGCCAACCCGCGCGCCGCGCTGGAGTTCTACCTGATCAGCAGCGGCATCGGCGACGTGCTGCGCCACAC
>CAYRBG010000409.1:0-1944 GCA_964422355.1 uncultured Sphaerotilus sp.
TCATGCCCCGGCGCATGCAGGTCGAGTTCAGCGCCGTCGTGCAGGCCCACGCCGACGCGAGCGAGGCCGAGGTCGAGGCGCCGGCCCTTTGGACGCTGTTTCAGCAGACCTATCTTGACCCGGTGCAGGGCGGTGAAGAAGCGGTCTACGTCGGCCACCGGCTGGAGGCGACGGCGGAAGGACAGGTCATCGAGATCGACCTGCGGGTGGGCGGCGACACGCGCCGCTTGCGAGGCACGGGCCACGGGCCTCTGGAGGCGACGGTGAATGCGGTGGGCGGGGCGATGCGCATCGTCGGCTTCGAGGAGCGGTCGATCGGCGCCGGGGCGGACGCACAGGCCTGGGCGCTGGTCGAGGCCTCGGTGCCGCAGCAGGCCGGAGTGAGGTTCGGTGCCGGTCGGCATGCGGACATCACGACAGCCGGGGTGCTGGCGGTGTTGAGTGCGGCAGTGCGGTTGGGCTTGTTGACCTGATCCCAGGCGCGGCGCCTACAATTTACAAATCGGAGTTTCAAACTTGGATTTGTAATGATTCCGCGCCGTGCCACCGCCACTCTCCAGCGCCTGCGTTCGGGCTTTCCGGTACTGGCCCTGACCGGCCCGCGCCAGTCCGGCAAGACGACGCTGGCCCGCAGCGTCTTCCCGGACAAGCCCTACGTGTCGCTGGAGAACCCGGACGAGCGCGATTTCGCCCAGCAGGATCCCCGCCGCTTCCTGGCCCGGTTTCCGGATGGCGCTGTACTCGACGAGGTGCAGCGGGTCCCGACTCTGCTGTCCTGGTTGCAGGGTCTGGTGGACGAGCGGCAGATCATGGGCGACTTCGTGCTGACCGGCTCGGCCCAGTTCGACCTGATGGCCGGCCTCAGCCAGTCGCTGGCGGGACGCGTGGGGCGGGTGGAACTGCTGCCCCTGTCGGCCGCCGAGCTGGCGGGGCCCGATGGCGGCGGCCCTGATCTGTTGCCCGCGCAACTGAATACCCTGCTGCTGCGCGGCGGCTATCCCGCCCTCTATGACCGCGACCTGCAGCCGGCCGACTGGTTCGGCAACTACATGGCCACCTACGTGGAGCGGGACGTGCGGCAGTTGCTGGCCATCCGCGACCTCAACCTGTTCCAGCGCTTCGTGCGCCTGTGCGCCGCAAGGTCCGGCCAGTTGCTCAACCTGGCCGCGCTCGGGACCGACTGCGGCATCTCGGCCGCAACGGCGCGGGAATGGCTGGATGTGCTGGAAGCCAGTTACCTCGTGACCCGGCTGCAGCCCTATTTCCGCAACTTCGGCAAACGCCTGGTCAAGACCCCGAAGCTCTACTTCCTCGACGTGGGCCTCATGGCCTGGCTGCTGGGCATTCGGGACACGGTGATGCTGGACACCCATCCGGCGCGGGGTGCGCTGTTCGAGACCTGGGTGGTGTCCGAGTGGATCAAGCACCGTTTCAACGACGGGCAGCCCCACGACCTGTACTTCTGGCGGGACCATCTGGGCCATGAGATGGACGGACTGGTGGAAATGCCGCAGGGACTGCAGGCCTTCGAGATCAAGTCCGGGTCCACCTTCGCCTCCGACTGGACCGACTCCGCCCGTCGCTGGGCCGCGCTGGCCGGTGCGGAAGCCCTCCCTCCCCGGATCATCTTTGGAGGGGTCGGCAGCCACGAGCGTCAGGGCTGCTCGGTGCAGGGATGGAGGGAGTTCGGCGTCCGCCTTTGAGACGAAACTCTGTCCTGGGTGTTGGACACCGGTCTGACCGGCCTCGGGTCGATGGTTGCACAATCCTCGCCTTCGGCCCAAGAGCCCCATCGACCCTCCCACCGCCATGTCCCACTCCGCTGTCCGCCCCGCCACGCCGCTGTCCACCCACGACACCACCCGCATCGACGACACGCGCATCGGGGGCGTGCGCCCGCTGATCACGCCCGCGCTGCTGCAGGAGTGGCTGCCCATCCCCGAC
>CAYRBG010000410.1:0-1938 GCA_964422355.1 uncultured Sphaerotilus sp.
GACATCACCCAGGCCCTGCTGGCCCTGGGCTACAACGACAAAGAAGCCGCGGCCGCCCTCAAGGCCCTGCCGCCCGGCGTGGGCGTCAGTGATGGCATCCGTCTGGCCCTGAGAAACCTGGCGAACTGAGTGACCGCCTGCCGACGCGCCTGTGCGTCGGACTGCCCATAATGGCACATGGCCATCCAGACCGACGACCTGTCTCCGGGCAACGGCCCGGCCCCGATCAAGCGCATCATCAGCGCCTCCCCGGCCTCTTCGCAGGAAGAGGCCCTGGAACGCGCACTGCGCCCCAAGCAGCTCGACGAATACGTCGGCCAGACGAAGGCGCGCGAGCAGCTGGAAATCTTCATCGGTGCCGCCCGCAAGCGCCAGGAAGCGCTGGACCACGTGCTGCTGTTCGGCCCCCCCGGCCTCGGGAAGACCACCCTGAGCCACATCATTGCCGCAGAGCTGGGCGTGAACCTGCGCCAGACCAGCGGCCCAGTGCTCGAAAAACCCAAGGATCTCGCGGCCATCCTGACCAATCTGGAAGCCAACGACGTCCTGTTCATCGATGAGATCCACCGCCTGAGCCCGGTGGTCGAAGAAATCCTCTATCCCGCGCTGGAGGACTACCAGATCGACATCATGATCGGCGAGGGCCCGGCTGCCCGCTCGATCAAGCTCGATCTCCAGCCCTTCACCCTGGTGGGCGCAACCACCCGCGCCGGCATGCTGACCAACCCGCTGCGCGACCGCTTCGGCATCGTGGCCAGGCTGGAGTTCTACACCCCGGACGAGCTCTCGCGCATCGTCACACGCTCCTCCGGCCTGCTGCACACGCCCATCGATCCCGATGGCTCAATGGAAATCGCCCGGCGCTCGCGGGGAACCCCTCGAATCGCCAACCGACTGTTGCGCCGGGTGCGGGACTACGCCGAAGTCAAGGGCAATGGCCGCATCACTCAGAACATCGCCGATCGGGCCTTGACCATGCTGGACGTCGACCCCCGCGGCTTCGACGTGATGGACCGCAAGCTCATCGAAGCCGTGGTGCACCGCTTTGACGGCGGCCCGGTGGGACTGGACAACGTGGCCGCAGCCATCGGCGAGGACCCCGGCACGATCGAAGACGTGATCGAGCCCTACTTGATCCAGCAGGGGTATCTGCAACGCACCCCGAGAGGGCGCATCGCCACGTTGGCTGCTTATCGCCACCTGGGCGTCAACCCACCCAAGGGCGGCAGCATCCCGGGACAAGCCGGAGCCGACCTGTTCGAAGCGTGACTCACCGCCGATTTCAGGCCGCGGTCAACGCGCACCAAAGCCACCCCGGTCTTCTTGCTGTGCTTTGGGCCGCGCCGGTCACCTTGGTCGGACTGGGCCTGGGTTTGCCCTTGCTGCTGACCGGCGCCCAAACGCAAGCGCACTCGACACACCTCGAAATCTCAGGCGGCTTTATTGGGCGGGCACTGGGACGCCGGTTGGGACCGAGCGGCTACGCCGCGATCACCCTCGGCCACGTCGTGCTGGCCGTCGACGAAGACGCCCTGACCCCATTGAGACCACACGAGCAGGTCCACGTCAGCCAATACACGCGGTGGGGACTCCTGTTTCCCTTCACCTACCTGCTGGCTTCCGCAGTGCAATGGGCCCGAGGCAACGACCCCTATCTCGACAATCCGTTCGAGCGCGAAGCCCGGGTCCGCAGCCGACGCCAGACCCGCACGCAGCGCAGCCCCCACTGACTTGTCCACAACCCCTGCTTGTGGTAGAGTCGCAGGTTTTCGGGCGCAGTCTGTTGTTGCGTCCGTTTCGCTCGTCTTCGTCTTTTCGGCGACCGGCCACGAAAACGCCCCCGGGTCGAGTTCGTGAGCATCACCGAAAGATGGGGGCACCATCAGTCAGCCCGGCCAATCGTTGTCGGGCATTGGAGAAGAACCATGACGACCTCAA
>CAYRBG010000411.1:0-1894 GCA_964422355.1 uncultured Sphaerotilus sp.
GTCAGCCCGAGCTTGCGCGCGGCGGCGGAGAGCGACCCCGTCTCCGCCGTTTCCAGAAACGCCCTCAGCTGGTTCCAGTCCACGGCATCCATGCGCATACGCATACCTCCTCTGCATTCCGTCGCAATTTCCTATGGTGGAGTGTATGGATAGCATCGGTTCCCAGTGAACCCCGCCTTGCGCACCCGCTCACCACACCGTTCGTCACCGACATGCCCGCTGCCGCCACCCCGTCCTCGGACACCGCTGTTTCGTCCTCGCCCGTCTCCCTGGAGGCCAAGGCGAAGTTCTGGAACCGGATCGCCCGCAAGTACGCCGCGGACCCGATCGCGGACCTGGGCGGCTACGAGAAGACGCTGGCTCGCACGCAAGGCCTGCTGACGGCCGACATGGAGGTCCTGGAGGTGGGCTGCGGCACCGGAACCACCGCACTGCACCTGGCGCCCGGCGTGCGGCGCATGCTGGCCATCGACGTGTCGCCCGCCATGATCGCCATCGCCCGCGAGAGGCTGGTCGATCAGGGCGCGCCCAACCTCGAATTCCGGGTCGCCGATGCCGATGCGCCCTGGCCCGGACCGGGCGGATTCGATGCGGTGCTGGCCTTCAACCTGCTGCACGTGATGCAGGACCTGCCGCTCACCCTGCGCGCCATCGCGAGCGCCCTCAAGCCCGGCGGGCTCTTCATCTCGAAGACGGCCTGCATCCGGGAGCTCCACCCGCTGCTGCGGCTGGCCTTGCCGCTGATGCGTGCCGTCGGCAAGGCACCGACGGTGCTTTGCTTCAATACTGCCGAGTTGCAAGCGGCCATCGAGCAGCAGGGCCTGGACATCGTCGCCGTCGAAGGCCACGCCACCCGAGGGCGTGAGTTCAGACCCTACATCGTGGCCCGCAAGCCCGGATGATCGGCCCGGCCACCCTTCTCCGACTCCCCTTCTGTCTGGAAGCCGCGCGCGTCGCGGCAGGGCCTCGCTTTGCCCGAATGTCTGCCGAATCCCTCAACCCAAGGAGCCGTCAATGCTGTATCCCCCGCCCCTTCGTCCCTTCGTGCGGCCCGCCGCTGCCCTGCTGACCTGCCTGACGCTCGTGGGCCTGAGCGCCTGTGGTGGCGGCGGGGGTGACGATGGCGGCACCGACACCCCCGCGGACGGCGGCTCGCGCCCGGCGTCTGTTCAGGCACTCACCGGCGACTGGACCCAAAAGGGCTGCGCCACGGCCGGCAACCAGTCGTACAAGCGCTTCCTGCGCGTGACGCAGATTCCGTCCAGCGGGGTCGCAGCGGCCGTGATCGAGATCGCCGAAGGCGTGCTCTCCTACAGCGGCGCAGGATGCGCGGGCACGGCACAGCAGGTCGGGCCGACCCAGATCGGCAGCGTCAACATCACCCGCTCGGAGGCCAACGCCCTCATCTCGGCGCACTGGGGCGAGTTCATCGCCATCACCAGCCAGCGCTCCGGCTCCATCTGGGCCCTGCGTTCCAGCGGCACCCAACTGTGCTGGCTGGGCGACGAGATCCCGACCATCCAGCCCACGCTGGCCGCGGTGTCGTCCACCCTGTCCACCGTGCCGGAATCCGGCTGCTTCACCCACTGACCCCAGGAGCCCGCCATGAACTGCCTGCGCCCCGTGCTGTTCTCGTTCGTCCCCCTGTTGCTCCCCGGCTGCGCCGCCACCATCGACCAGAGCGGCCTGGAACAGCGCACCGCGCAGTCCATCGGCCGCCCGGTGGGCCAGTTCAGCCTCTCCGACCGCAGCGAGGAGACCGGCGGCCGCATCAACTACACCGCCACCACCCGCGACGGCAGCGTCTACCGCTGCTACCTGTACGCCGCCACCGGACTCCAGAAGGCCGTGACCTTTGGGCAGACCCCGCATTCGGATGCGATCTGCACGGGGA
>CAYRBG010000412.1:0-1890 GCA_964422355.1 uncultured Sphaerotilus sp.
ATGTTGACGTTCATCTCACGCTTGCCCAGATGCTCCATGAGGTTCACGGGCGGCACGCAGTACGGGCCGATGGCCGCAGGCGTCAGGTCGATCATCAGCGCGCCCTGTTCGTTGACCTTGCGGGAGTTCTCCGCGTGGACGTAGGCGCTGGTGGCGTCGAAGACGATCTGCACGCCGTCGGCCTGCATGTGCGGCACGAGGCCATCGACACCGTCGGAGGTGGTCTTGAGGCCCATCTCGCGGGCGCGCTTCAAGCCGTCGGAGTTGGGGTCGATCCCCACCATCCACACCGGCTGCAGCACTTCAGAGCGTTGCAGCTTGGCCAGCAGGTCCGTGCCGATGTTGCCCGGCCCGATCAGGGCGCATTTGATCTTGTTCATCGAAGGGTCCTTGAGAAGAAAGTTCAAAGCAGTGAGACGGACTCAGCCGGCCAGATTCCCCGGCTTGGGATGCAGCCACGGCCGCAGCCACCGCGTGAGCTGCGGCGCCACGACCCAGGTCATGATCAGCACCACCAGGGCGGTCACGACCATCGTTCGCGGCACCAGCGGCCAGTCGGCCATCAGCGGCACCACCGTCAGGAACAGCATCAGCACGGTGGGAAAGATGCCCAGCCACGTGACCACCGCCACCTTCCAGCGCGGCGGCGGGGCCTGCGGTGGACCCTTCGGTTCGGCGAACCAATGGGCCAGCCCGGTGAGCTGCCGCACCTGCTGCTCGCCTTCGGTGTGCGGCGCCACCGCCTTCAGGCCCAGCCCGCGCACCGGCGAGCTCTGCCAGGCGGCCAGGTGCGCCTGCGTGTCGAACGCGAAGATGACGTGATAGACGTTGGCGTCTCCGCTGGTCGCGTCCTCGCCCGGGCGCACCAGGTGGCCGCCCAGATGCCCCGGAAAGGACTCCGCCGCCACCATCATCTGCAGCATCGCCGCTTCGAAGTCGGCCTCGTGGCCGGGCCGCACCCGGCGGGTCACCAGCACGGTGACCGCACCTTGCGGATGGGGGGACGCAAGAGGACTGTTCATGACAGCGGGCTCGTTCTGGACGTGGCGTACCGATCTGTTCGCTTCGCCCGCTCAGACGAAGCGCATCGACACGCTGCCCAGGTCCTGGAAGCGCACGTTCACCGAGTCGCCCGCCTGCACCGCGATGGCCTCGGTCACCCCGCCGGTCATGATGAAGGTGCCCGCCGGGATCTCCTGGCCGCGTGCGCCCAGGTGGTTGGCCATCATCGCCACGGCTGCGGCCGGGTGGCCCAGCACGGCGGCACCGGCGGCCATCGAGACGATCTGGCCGTTCTTCTCCAGCACCACGCCCAGCGTGCGCAGGTCCAGCTCCTCGACGTTGCGCGAGCGTCCGCCGATGACAAAGCGCGAGGCCGAGGTGTTGTCGGCGATCACACTCTTGAGGTCGAACTTGAAGTCGCGGTAGCGGCTGTCGATGATCTCGACGGCCGGCAGCACGAAGTCGATGGCAGCCATCACGGTGCCGACGTGGCAGCCGGGGCCGCGCAGCGGGGCCTTGGTGACGATGCAGATCTCGGCTTCGACCTTGGGGTGGATCAGGTCGGCCGTGGAGATCTCGCCGCCGTCCGGGCGCGCCATGTAGTCGCTGACGAAGCCGAACACGGGCACTTCCACGCCCATCTGCTTCATCTTGGCGAAGGAGGTCAGGCCGGCCTTCAGGCCCACGGTCTTGTGGCCGCGGCCTTCCTTGCGGCGACGGATCTCGTCCTGGATGGCGTAGGCGTCGTCCCAGTCCATCTGCGGAAAGTCGTCGGTGATCTTGGTGATGTCGCGGGCGTTGATTTCCGCGGCCTCGACGTGCGAGGCGAGCATTTCGATGGTCTTGCGGTCGAGTTGCATGGTGTGTTCTCCCCCGGTGTTCAGATGA
>CAYRBG010000413.1:0-1880 GCA_964422355.1 uncultured Sphaerotilus sp.
AGTTCGATGAAGCCATCATCAACTACATCCGCCGCAACTACGGCATGCTGATCGGCGAGCCCACAGCCGAAGCCATCAAGAAGGAAATCGGTTCGGCCTTCCCGGGTTCCGAAGTCCGCGAGATGGAAGTCAAGGGCCGCAACCTGAGCGAAGGCGTGCCGCGCAGCTTCACCGTCTCGTCCAACGAGATCCTCGAAGCCCTGACCGACCCGCTGAACCAGATCGTCTCGTCGGTCAAGAAGGCGCTGGAACAGACCCCGCCGGAACTGGGCGCCGACATCGCCGAGCGCGGCATGATGCTGACCGGTGGTGGCGCCCTGCTGCGCGACCTCGACCGCCTGCTGGCCGAAGAAACCGGCCTGCCCGTGCTGGTGGCCGAAGACCCGCTGAGCTGCGTGGTGCGCGGCTGCGGCATGGCCCTGGAGCGCATGGAACGCCTGGGGTCGATTTTCACTTCGGAATGACCTTGCACTGGCCGGCCATGGGGCTGGCCCTCCCGACTGCGGCCACCCCCTGGGTGGCCGTTCGGTTTCAGGGACAATGAACCGCCATGCCACTGGGCACGCTTGATCACACCCCGCCCCCCTTCTTCCGCCAAGGCCCATCGGCCCTGACGCGGCTGGTGTTCTTCGCGTCCCTGGCCCTGTTTCTGATGGTGGCGGACGTGCGCCTCAAGCTCACGCCACCCTTGCGCAAGGTGCTGGTCACGGCGCTGTTGCCCATCGAGCAGGCGCTGCTGGGCCCCGTCAAAGGCTCTGTGGCCGTGCGCGACTATTTCGGCGGTGTGGCCGAGGCCCGAAAGAACGCCGAAACGGCCGAGGACAAGCTCAACCGGCAGTCCATCCGCACTCTGCAGGCTGACCAGTTGCTCCAGGAAAACGCCCGCCTGCGCGCGTTGCTGGGCTTGCGCGAGCGCCTGACACTCAAGGCCAAGGCTGCACAGGTCATCTACGACTCGCCGGACATCTACACCCGCAAGGTGGTGATCGACGCCGGCAGCCAGCTCGACATCCGCGAGGGCTCCCCCGTCATCAACGAGCAGGGCCTGCTCGGGCAAGTGACGCGCGTGTACCCGCTCACCTCCGAGGTCACCCTGCTGGTGGACCGCGATGCAGCCCTGGCCGTCGTCAACACCCGCACCCAGGCCCGGGCCATCGCCGCGGGCGATCCCACCGGCAACGGCATGACCCTGCGGTTCATCGCCGGCAACGCCGATGTCCAGGTGGGCGATGTGATGGAAACCACCGGCCTGGACGGCGTCTACCCGGCAGGCATGCCGGTGGCGAGCGTGGCCCGTGTCGACCGCCGCACCAAGGCGGACTTCGCGCACATTGCCCTGGCCACCGCGGCCCGCCCGGACGGTCTGAAGCATGTGCTGGTGCTCGACCCGATCGCCGAGCAACTGCCACCACCATCACCGGACTCCACCGCCAAAGCGGCCGCCGCCAAAGCCACTGCGGCCGCCGCATCCGCCGCTGCCGCCGGCCCGCGTGCCGCCTCGGCAGCAGCGGCAGCCGCCCAGAATCCGCTGCCGCGCTCCCCCGCCAACCGGAGCCACAAACCATGATGCCGGCCGCCGGAGACCAACTGCTGCTGCCGGTGAACCCGTGGTTCATGTGGTTTTCGCTGATCCTGGCATTGGCCCTGGACCTCGTGCCCTGGGGTCGGGTCGCCTGGATGCCCGACTTCATGCTGCTGGCCATCGTGTTCTGGAACGTGCACCAGCCCCGACGCGTCGGGCTGGGTGCGGCCTTCGTCTTCGGCCTGCTGGTGGACGTGCACCAAGGGGCCGTGCTGGGCCAACATGCCCTGGCCTACACCCTCGTCGGCTACTGGGCGATCGCGCTGCACCGCCGGGTGCTGTGGTTCAGCACGCCGAC
>CAYRBG010000414.1:0-1812 GCA_964422355.1 uncultured Sphaerotilus sp.
GCGGCGCACGCTGTCGTCCACCCGGCCGACGATGGGGCGGTCGTGCACGAGCAGTGCGTCGCACAGACCGGCCAGGCGTTCGATCGCCTCGGCCTCGTCGACCACCAGCGGTTCGCCCGAGGGGTTGGCGCTGGTCATCACCAGCAGCACGTCGTGGGGCGCATCGCGCCATTCGGTGCCGGCGGGGCGGCCCAGCAGGTCGTGCAGCAGCAGCCAGTGCAGCGGCGTGGACGGCAGCATCAGCCCCCAGTCCGTCAGGTTCGGAGCGACTAGCGGGTGGGCCTTGGCGATGCCGGGGCGGGTTGGGAGGAGCAGCACCGGCCGCGCGGGCGAGCGCAGCAGGGCCGCGCTGTCTTCGTCCACCTCGACCCAGCGGCGGGCGCTGGCCACGTTGGGGGTCAGCAGGGCAAAGGGCTTGCGGGCGCGCTGCTTGACCGAGCGCAGGCGCTGCAGCGCGTCCGCACGGCGCACGTCGGCCACCAGGTGATAGCCGCCCACCCCCTTGACCGCCAGCACCTCGCCTGCGGCCAGTCGCTGCGCCGCGGCCTGGATGGGATCGGCCTCGTCCAGCGGCGTGCCGTTCGGCTGCCAGAGCGCCACCCGCGGGCCGCACTGCGGACAGGCGGTGGGTTGGGCGTGGTAGCGGCGGTCCAGCGGGTTGCGGTATTCCGCGGCGCAAGCCGGACACATCGGAAAACCGGCCATCGAGGTCTGCGGCCGGTCGTAGGGCAGGCGCCGGGTCACGGTGAAGCGCGGGCCGCAGTGCGTGCAGTTGATGAAGGGGTGGCGGTGGCGGCGATCCTGCGGGTCGAACAGCTCATCCAGACAGGCTTCGCACGGCGCCGTGTCGGGCGGCAGGCCCGTGTCCAGCGCCTGATCGCCCCGGTCCACGCTGGCGAGGATGGTGAACTCGCGCTCGGCTTTGTCGAGGGGCAACCCGATCTCGGTGATGCGGTCCAGACGGGCCAACGGGGGCGGCTGTTCCCTCAGGCGGCGGCGCAAGGCCTCCACGGCCTCAGCCGCGCCTTGCACCTGCAGGTCCAGACCGCGTGCGTCGTTGCGCACCCAGCCGGTCAGACCCAAGGCCATGGCCTGCTGCACGCACCAGGGCCGGAAGCCCACGCCCTGCACGGCGCCTTCCACGCGCAGCGACAGGCGCTGCGGCGAGGGCCGGACGACGGGGGCGGAGTCCTCTGGGCGGAGCATGAGGCCTGTGGTGCAGTAGGGGCGCGAAGGCGGGGTGAAGCGCCCGCGTTCAGGCCGACGCCGTTCCTGCGGCCGATGCCGCGTCATGCCCTGCGGCCTGCGCCAGCCGGGCTTCCAGCTCGGCCACACGCGCCTTCAGGCGGGCAATCTCGACGTCCGGCGACTCGGCCTTCGGGCCCTGCAGCAGCCAGTCCAGCCAGGCGTCCATGCCTTCCCCCGAGCGGGCGCTGACCTGCAGCACCTCGATGGACGGGTTCACGCGGCGCGCGTACTCGATGCAGCGGGCGACGTCGAAGTCCAGGTGGGGCAGCAGGTCGGTCTTGGTCAGCACCATGAGCTGCGAGGCGGCGAACATGTCCGGGTACTTGAGCGGCTTGTCCTCGCCCTCGGTCACCGACAGGATGGCCACCTTGGCCTTCTCGCCCAGGTCCCACATGGCCGGGCAGACCAGGTTGCCGACGTTCTCGATCAGCAGCAGGGCCTGCGCACCCGACGCATGGCTGTGGGCATGCGTGGTGTCGTGGTCGTGTGCATGGTCCTCGCCGTGGGCGTGATCATGTTCGTGGCTGTGGCTGTGGCTGTGGCTGTGGCTGTGGCTGTGGCTGT
>CAYRBG010000415.1:0-1805 GCA_964422355.1 uncultured Sphaerotilus sp.
CGACGCGCTGGCCGGAGGGAAGCTGCTGAAGGATGGTGGCGGACACGGCGTGCTCGATCGTTGGTGCTTCAAAAGCGGGCGATTTTAGGCGATGCGAAGTGGGTGCCCGTTCGGTACCGAATCGTCCCAAATCACCAAATACGCTGAATTCGCGGCGCACCAAAAACGATCAATACGCACCAGATTCAATAGATTTCTCACTGTTGACGATGGGCGCCGCTGCCCATTGCGCCGGAGAAACGCCCCCCGCCTGCACAGGGAGAAGTATTGATGAGCCATCTGTCCAACTCCACCGCCCCCAAAGGTCGTCTGCGCCACCGCTTTGCAGGTCTGCTGATGATCTGCGGCGTGTCGACCCTGGTCCCGACCGCCTTGCTCGGTCACAAACACTGAGAAAGCAACCGGGCCGCGTCGCTGATGGCCGAAGGCATCGACCCGGCCCGCAGCATCATCAAGGTGATCCAGGCCATGCAGCAGCACCGGGGCCTGAGCGCCGCGCTGCTGGGTGGAAATGCCGAGGCCGAAGCCAAGCGCCAGGCCAAGCAGTCCGATGTCGAAAACGCCATCGCCAAGGTCGACGAGCAGCTCCGTCAGCATGGCGTGGCCAGCGGCCGCTTGACCGAGGAATGGACCTTGGTCAAGCAGCAATGGCAAGAAACCGTGAACGCAGTCCAGGGACGCAAGGTCGACGTGGCGGGCTCGTTTGCCCTGCACGCCACCTCACTCTCACAGACGCTGCGCTCGCTGGACGGTGTCTCTGACCATTTCGGCTTTTCACTCAGCCCGGATCCGACGGTGTACTTCCTCTCCCAAGGGGCACTGCAAGGTCTTCCGGCCATGATCGAGTTGATGGGCCAGGCGCGGGCGCGCGGCTCGGCCCTGCTGGCCCGTCCCGGCACCGCGATCGACGGGGCAGACAAGGCACGCTTCGAGTCGCTGCAGACGCGAATGAACGACACGTTTGTGCAGGCCAATCACGTGCTCAAGAAGGCGGTCTCGTACAGCGCCGAGGCCCGCGGGGAAACAGAATCCATCGCCAAGACGCTGTCGGAGCAAGCCCAAAGGGGCATGCTGCTGGCCAACGAGAAGATCATGGCCACGGCGATTCCGGACTATCCGAGCTTGAAGTTCTTCGCCGAAGCCACGGAGGTCATCGATCAGATGTACGGTGCGCTGGACAAGAGCGTCAATCTGCTGGAAACCGGGGTTCAGGCCCACGCACGCCAGGAGCGCACCGCGGCCATTCTGATGCTCGGCATCGTCGGCGCCCTGATGGCCGTGGCCGTGGCCTACGCGACCCGCACGACGAGGACGGTGATCGGCGCCCTCGGTGCGGAGCCCGCCGAGCTGAGGGCCATCGCGGAAAAAATCGCAGGCGGAGACCTGACGGAAGCCCACGACTCGACCCCGGTCAAGGAGGGCAGCGTCCTGGCCTCCCTGCGCCACATGCGCGCCAGTCTGGCTGGACTGGTTCAGCAGGTGCGCAACGCCTCCGACTCCATCGCCACCGGTTCCACCGAGATCTCCACGGGCAACACCGACCTGAGCCAGCGCACCGAGGAGCAGGCCAGCAGCCTGCAGCAGACGGCCTCGTCGATGGAGCAGCTCACGGAGATCGTGCGGCTGAACGCCGAAACCGCCCGCCAGGCCACCACCATCGCCGGTGGAGCCACCGACGCTGCCGGCAAGGGCGGCACGGTGGTTCAGCAGGTGGTGGACACCATGCAGGACATTGCCAATTCGTCGCGCAAGATCTCCGACATCATCGGCGTGATCGACGGCATCGCCTTCCAGACCAACATCCT
>CAYRBG010000416.1:0-1799 GCA_964422355.1 uncultured Sphaerotilus sp.
CCCGTGAAGTTCGGCCTGCGCTTCTCGATGAACGCCGTGATGCCTTCGCGGTGATCGGGCCCGGTGGCATAAGACGCCAGTGCCCGGCGCTGCGCTTCGTCGAAGTGCACCAGCGGTGCAATCAGCCGCAGCGTGCGCTTGTTGAGCCGCGCCGCCAACGGCGCCCCGGCCGCGATGCGGGCGGCCGTGGCTTCAGCCTCAGCCGCCACCTGATCGTCAGGCACCATGCGCTGGATCAGCCCCCGCTGCAGCGCCGTGGGCGCATCGAGCAGCCGGGCTTCGAGCAGCACCTCGGCCGCCGTGGCCCAGCCAACCACGCGCACCACGCTGGCCAGCTCGTCCGGCGCCATCGGGAAACCCAGTCGCGCAATGGGCGCTCCAAAGCGGCTGCCCTCTCCGGCCACCCGGATGTCGCACTGGCACGCCAGCTCCAGGCCTCCGCCCACGCAGGCCCGCTCGATCTGCGCCACCAGCGGCACGTCGCATTGGTACATCGCTTCCAATGCGGGAGCCACGATGTTCTCGTGGAAGTGGCGCAGCCGCTCTTCGTCAAAGCGGAAGGCCGGGAATTCCTCGATGTCGCCGCCGGAGACAAAGCAGCTGCCCTCGCCCCGCACGATCACCGCGCGCAGCTGCGGTTCACGCTCGGCCAGACCTTCAAAGATCTCGCGCAGCCGCTGCCACATGGCCACGCTCACGGCGTTGAGCTTGCCGGGGTTGTTCAAGGTCAGTACCGACACGCCCTGCAGGGTGGCGTGCGGTTCAAAACGGACTTCGGCAGTGCCGGTGGTCATGCGGAAAACTCCTTGGACATGGATTCATCGATCGGCGCACCGCCGCATCGGCTCAAAGGGCGACAATGCTCCCATGTTCGCCCCCAGCCAGCACGACGTACGCAAATTCTTCTGTGAGACCTGGCGCAAGCACGGCGCCGGAGAGCCGCTGTCGCCGATGGAGACTCTCGCCGCAGAGTGGACCTTGCGCCATCCGGAATACCACGACGACCTGTCGGACGTGCAACGTGCGCTGGACGCGGTCTATACGGTCGAGGGCGGTCGCACCAACCCCTTCCTGCACCTGTCGATGCACCTGTCGATCAGCGAACAGGTGTCCATCGATCAACCGCGCGGAATTCGCCAAGCGGTGGAGCTGCTGGCGGCCAAGCGCGGCGATCTGCACGAGGCCCAGCACGAGGTGATTGACTGCCTGGGCGAGATGATCTGGGAATCGCAGCGCAGCGGCCTGCCGCCCGATCCGCACGCCTACCTGGAGCGGGTGCGCGCTCGCGCCACGCGCTGAGCCGCACTTCGGCATCCACTCCTTCTCCGTGAACGCCCCAGCTTCCACACCGGTGATGGCGCCCGCTCAGGTGCCCTCCCCCACACTGCCCCTCCGACCTTGCTTGGCCGTGGCCGGCCCCACCGCCAGCGGCAAGACCGCCGCCGCCTTGGCGCTGGCGCGCGCCCGGCGCGACGCGGGCGAACCGCCCATCGAGATCATCAGCGTCGACTCAGCACTGATCTACCGGGGCATGGAAATCGGCACGGCCAAACCAACGGCCGCCGAGCTGGCCGAAGTGCCGCACCACCTGATCGACATCCGCGATCCGATCGAGTCGTACTCGGCGGCCGAGTTCGTGACGGACACGCACCGCCTCATCGATGACATCCGGGCCCGCGGCGCCGAACCGCTGTTGGTCGGCGGAACGATGCTGTACTTCAAAGCGCTGTTCGACGGCATCGACGCGTTGCCGGCGGCGAATCCTGCGGTGCGTGCGGAACTGGATGCGCGCGCCGCCC
>CAYRBG010000417.1:0-1797 GCA_964422355.1 uncultured Sphaerotilus sp.
GTGGACCCCACCTTGGCCACCGGCTGGCCGCGTTTGACGATGTCGCCCTCACCCACAAGGTAGGCAGAGGTGTGCGCGTAGCGAGTGACCAAGCCCTTGCCGTGGTCGATCTCGATCGCATTGCCATAGGCACCTTTGGACTCCGCCAGCACCACCTTGCCGCCCGCCGCCGCGCGGATGAGCGTGCCCGTCGGCGCCGGGAAATCCAGACCCGTATGCAGAGCCGCCCGCCCGGTGAACGGATCCCAGCGGAAGCCGAAGCTCGAACCCACCGGCCCCTCGACTGGCGCAATGCTCGGGATCAGCATGCTGCCCAGTTTGCGCTCCAGCAAACGCGACTCGACCAGGGTGAACACGTCGCCCCGCAGATCGGCTTCGGAGTTCATCTCGTCCACCCAGCGGTGGAGCTGCTCAAACGACGGGCTCTCCGCCGACACGAAAGGCCCCCCCTGCGGCCCCTTGGGCGCCGATGCCGAGTTCACCGCCGGCAGCACGGCCTTGTCGGATTCGTTCAGGGCCTTCAGGTCGTCGGGCTTGAGGCCGGCGAGCCCGGACACTCGGGCGCTCACGGCCTCCAGGCGAATCAGCTTGGCCTGCATTTCACCCACCTTGTGCGCCATGGCATCCAGGTTCTGCTGGGTGTAGCGCTCGCGGGCCACCACCTCTTCACGCAGGATGGGCCGCACCAGTTGACTCACCACCGGCCAGCCGTCGCGCACGGCAGTCAGGAAAACGAAGTGGTAGATCAGGCCCGACAAGGCCACCATCACGGCAGAGATCGCCCCGACAATCAACCACAGATGCAGCGGGCGGATGTGCATCGAGCGGATGCGCGCCGACGCCCCATGCGTGATCAGGATATCCATGACAGGTCAAACTCCTCGCGTCAAACCCGCGGTGCCGGACGCCCTGCCTTTCCAGCAGGTCCTGGATCGGGCTGAGCCTCTTCAACGACTGCGCATGCGCATCTCGCAGTCCAACGCGCGTCTGGAAGCCGCTCGCAAAGCCCTGCCCCCAGTCTTGAAGCGGTGCGTGTCTGCAGGCCCCCTCGACGCCGAAGGCTGGACCCTGTTGGCCACCACCCCCGCCACCGCAGCAAAAATCCGTCAGTTGCTGCCCCGAATCGAGGAAATACTGCACAAATCGGGCTTTGAGCGTACCCCAATCAGAATCCACGTTCAATCCACGAACCGGTCGGGGATCCGTTAGCGCCGCCCACGCCACACCGCTTTCTGCGCCCGAATTTGCGTCAGCGCAAACGGCAGACGGTGAATTTTCCGGAAGTTTGTGCCCACAGACTTTGAGGCAACAAAAAAAGCGGAGGGCCGAAAGGCCACTCCGCGTACATGGATACTTAAAGCAGGTCGACCGACCCGAATCAGGCCTTGCCTTGGTTGGCCACGGCAGCGGCCGCCTTCGCCGCGGCTTCGGCGTCGCCCAGGTAGTAGGACTTGATCGGCTTCAGATCCGCATCCAGCTCATAGACCAGCGGAATGCCGTTGGGGATGTTCACACCCACGATGTCGTTGTCGCCGATGTTGTCCAGGTACTTGACCAGGGCACGGATCGAATTGCCGTGCGCGGCGATGACGATGCGCTGGCCGGACTTGATGGCCGGCGCCAGCACTTCGTTCCAGCAAGGCAGCACGCGGGCCACGGTGTCCTTCAGACACTCGGTCAGCGGCACCTGATCAGGATTGAGCTTGGCGTAGCGCAGGTCCTGGCGCTGGCCACGGGGGTCGTTGGCCTCCAGCGGCGGCGGCGGGGTGTCGTAGCTGCGGCGCCAGATCAGGACCT
>CAYRBG010000418.1:0-1779 GCA_964422355.1 uncultured Sphaerotilus sp.
TCCCCCTGGTCGGCGACCCGACGCACGCCCTGACCAACGCCTTCGGCGTGCACATTCCCGAAGAAGGTCTGGCCCTGCGCGGCACCTTCGTGGTGAATCCGGACGGCGTCATCAAGACGATGGAAGTGCACTCCAACGAAATCGCCCGCGACGTGTCGGAAACCCTGCGCAAGCTGAAGGCTGCCCAGTACACCGCTTCGCACCCGGGTCAAGTCTGCCCCGCCAAGTGGAAGGAAGGCGCCAAGACCCTGGCTCCTTCGATCGATCTGGTCGGCAAGATCTGATTTCCATCGGATCTCTGATCATCGGATGACCCCAGTCAAGGCGGGCCTGCGGCCTGCCGATGAACCTTCACCGAAGGGCACCCTGCCCTTCGGTGCCCCCAGGGCT
Organism: uncultured Sphaerotilus sp.; assembly: GCA_964422355.1. Taxonomy (GTDB): domain Bacteria; phylum Pseudomonadota; class Gammaproteobacteria; order Burkholderiales; family Burkholderiaceae_C; genus Sphaerotilus. The sequence goes on from CAYRBG010000418.1 coordinate 391, forward strand.
TCAGGCCCCATCGATCCCTTCTGACTGCGTCGCCAAGTTGGCCGTCCGCGGGTGGGATCGATGGGGTCGGATCGACCTCGCCTGAACACTCTGCAGAAAGGACGCCATCATGTTGGACGCCACCCTCAAGTCGCAACTCCAGGCCTATCTGGAGCGCTTGCGCCATCCCATCGAGCTGATTGCCTCTCTGGACGACCGCCCGTCGTCGGTCGAGATGCGTGAGCTGCTGGAAGAAATCGCGCCGCTCTCCCCGCTGATCTCGGTGCGCTACGATGGTCAGGACGTCCGTCGCCCTTCGTTCCAGGTCACCAAGCAGGGCGATGACATGGGTGTGCGCTTTGCCGCCATCCCGCTGGGCCACGAATTCACGTCGCTGGTGCTGGCGCTGCTGCAGGCCGGCGGCCATCCGCCCAAGGTGGAGGCCGAGGTGATCGACCAGGTGAAGTCGCTTGACGCCGACCTGGTGTTCGATACCTACATGTCCCTGAGCTGCCACAACTGTCCGGACGTGGTGCAGGCGCTCAACCTCATGGCCATCCTCAACCCGCGTGTGCGCCACACCGCGGTGGACGGCGGTCTGTATCAGAAGGAAGTCGAGGAGCGTCAGATCATGGCCGTGCCCATGGTCTACCTCAACGGCGAGCTGTTCGGTTCGGGCCGCATGGAGCTGGCCGAGATTCTGGCCAAGGTCGATACCGGCGCCGCCAAGCGCGATGCCGAGAAGCTGACGGCCAAGGCCCCGTTCGACGTGCTGATCGTCGGCAGCGGCCCGGCAGGCGCGGCGGCGGCCGTGTATGCGGCCCGCAAGGGCATCCGCACCGGTGTGGTGGCCGAACGCATCGGAGGCCAGACCATGGACACGATGGCCATCGAGAACTTCATCTCGGTGCCGGAAACCGAAGGGCCGAAGTTTGCAGCGGCTCTGGAAGCCCACATGCGAGCCTACGACGTCGACTTGATGGCCCACCAGCGCGTTGCGGCGCTGGAGCCGGCGGCCGAAGCGGGCGGTCTGGCCACGGTCAAGCTGGAAAACGGCGGCGAGCTCAAGGGCCGCACCGTCATCCTGGCCACCGGCGCGCGCTGGCGCAACATGAACGTGCCCGGTGAGGCCGAGTACAAGACCAAGGGCGTGGCCTATTGCCCGCACTGCGACGGCCCGTTGTTCAAGGGCAAGGACGTGGCGGTGATCGGCGGTGGCAACTCTGGCGTCGAGGCGGCGATCGATCTGGCTGGAGTGGTCAAGAGCGTCACGCTGCTGGAGTTTGCCGACCAGCTCAAGGCCGACGCCGTCTTGGTCGAGAAGCTCAAGAGCCTGCCCAACGTGACCATCCACGTCAACGCGCAGACCACCGAGGTCGTCGGCGATGGCCAGAAGATGACGGGTCTGAA
>CAYRBG010000419.1:0-1767 GCA_964422355.1 uncultured Sphaerotilus sp.
ACCGGGCGGATGCCGATCACGGCGGCGGCCACGTCCATGTCGCGCATGGCCATCCACTCGCGGCCGATGTTGCCGCGCACCAGATTTTTGGCCAGCAGGGCGAACACGCACAGAAAGGCCAGACAGAACAGGTACTTCTGCACCGGGGTTTCGATGGGCAGGCCGAGCACGTTCAGGCCAGCCACGCTCACCGAGCCTGACGACGAGTCGTTGGTGAACCACCGGATGCGCAGGAACGCCCAGTCGGTGAAGAACTGCGCCGCCAGGGTCGCGACGGCCAGGTACAGGCCCTTGATGCGCAGCGACGGCAATCCGAACAGCACGCCCACCGAGGTGGAGCAGACTCCGCCCAGCAGCAGCGCCAGGATCAGCGGCATGCCGTCGAGGCGCACGAAGAAGTTGTAGGCCCCATAGGCGCCGATGGCCATGAAGGCGCCGGTGCCCAGCGAAATCTGCCCGCAGTAGCCCACCAGGATGTTCAGACCCAGTGCGGCCAGCGACAGGATCAGGAATGGAATCAGGATGGCCCGGAAGGTGTACTCGCTGGCCAGCATCGGCACGGCCACGAAAGCGAAAGCCACCAGGGCCAGGATCGCCACGCGATCCTGCAGAACCGGAAAGATCTGCTGGTCGGCGCGGTAGCTGGTCTTGAACTGGCCGTTCTCACGGTAGAGCATGTCGTTCTCCTTGTGCGCTCGGGGTCAGACGCGGTCGATGATCTTTTCGCCGAACAGCCCTTGCGGCCGCACCAGCAGGAAGCCCAGCGCCATCACGTAGGCGAACCAGATCTCGATGCCGCCGCCCAGCATGGGGCCGATGTAGACCTCGGAGAGCTTCTCGCCCACGCCGATCAGCAGGCCGCCGATGATGGCGCCCGGCACCGAGGTCAGCCCGCCCAGGATCACCACCGGCAGCGCCTTGAGGGCGACCTGGGCCAGCGAGAACTGCACGCCCAGCTTGGAGCCCCAGATGATCCCGGCCACCAGTGCGGCAAAGCCGGCCACCGACCACACGATCACCCAGATGCGGTTGAGCGGGATGCCGATGGACTGTGCGGCCTGGTGGTCGTCGGCCACTGCACGCAGGGCGCGGCCCGTGGCGGTGTACTGGAAGAAGGCCGACAGGCCCGCCACCAGCGCGGCGGCGATCAGTGCGGCGTAGAGGTCTTCCTGGCTGACCATCACGCCGCCCTGGAAGGTGGACTCCAGCAGGAAGATCGGGTCCTTGGGCAGGCCGACGTCGATCTTGTAGATGTCCGAGCCGAACAGTGTCTGGCCGAAGCCTTCGAGGAAGTAGGTGATGCCCAGCGTGGCCATCAGCAGCGTGATGCCCTCCTGGTTGACCAGCTTGCCCAGCACGAAGCGCTCGATCACCCAGGCCACGCCCACCATCAAGGCCATCGCGGCGACGAAGGCCAGCACGTTGGCGACGAACTTGTTCTCCAGGTGCAGCAGCGCCGGAAACCACTCCGAGAAGCGCGCCATCGCCAGAGCGGCGAACAGCACCATCGCCCCCTGCGCAAAGTTGAACACGCCCGACGCCTTGAAGATGAGCACGAAGCCCAGGGCGATGAGCGAATACAGCATGCCCGTCATCAGGCCGCCGATCAGGGTCTCAAGAAAGAATCCCATGGTCTGTCTCCCGCCCGTTCAGTGGCTCGTGCCCAGGTAGGCCCGGATCACGTCTTCGTTGTTGCGCACCTCGCTGGGGGTGCCGTCGCCGATCTTCTTGCCGTAGTCGAGCACCACCACGCGGTCGGAGATGTCC
>CAYRBG010000420.1:0-1754 GCA_964422355.1 uncultured Sphaerotilus sp.
CATGGAGGTTGATAGACGCCAGTAGACCTCAATCGTAGTTATCGACCATCAGCAGCATGGCAGCGGCTCCTTGAATGCGATCGGATTCTGGGGATTCGTAGTGTTCGGTGGGGGTCAGCAGCGGCCGTACAGGGCACACAGGCGACGCAGACGCTCGGCCGACCAGGTGGGCACATCGCGCCACTGGAATCGCCACGACCAGTTGCCGCCGGCCACGCCCGGCCGGTTCATGCGGTGCTCGCTGCCCAGCCCCATCACGTCCTGCATCGGCACGATGCTGGTGTCCGCCACGCTGGCGCAGGCAGCGCGGATCAGGTCCCACACGACATCGTGGCCATCCACGCCCAGGTACTCGCGCACGTGGGTGCGACAGTGCCCTTCCGCCCCCTTCCACCAGCCCAGCAGCGTGTCGTTGTCATGCGTGCCGGTGTAGACCGCCGTGTTGTACGGGTAGTGGTGAGGCAGAAACGGGTGCGACGCCGGATTGCCGAAGGCGAACTGCAGGATGCGCATGCCCGGGTAGCCCAGCGCCTCGCGCAAGGCATGCACATCGGGCGTGATGTCGCCCAGGTCCTCGGCAATGATGGGCAGCTCGCCCAAGGCCTTCGTCGCGGCGGCGAACAGCTCAGCCCCAGGGCTCGTCACCCAATGACCGTTGCGCGCATGCGTGTCCCCGGCCGGAATCGACCAGCAGGCCAGAAACCCCCGGAAATGGTCGATGCGCACACAGTCCACCTGCGCCAGCGTGTGGCGGATGCGTTCCGTCCACCACACGAAGCCTTCGGCCTGGTGAGCGGACCAGCGGTACAGCGGGTTGCCCCAGTGCTGGCCATCGGCGCTGAAGGCGTCGGGCGGGGCGCCGGCCACCGCGGTCTGGCGGCCGTCTTCGTCCAGCTCGAACAGCTCCGGACGCACCCAGACATCCGCGCTCTGGTGCGCGATGAAGATGGGCAGGTCGCCCACCATCTGCACGCCCCGCTCGGCCGCGTAGGTGCGCAGGTAGGTCCACTGCCGGTCGAAACACCACTGGCAGAAGGTCCAGAACCGGATGCGCTCGGCGTGGACACGCTGCGCTTCGGCCAAGGCGACCGGGTCGCGCTTGGCCAAGGCCTGCGGCCAGTCGCACCAGCTTGCTCCGTCCAGGTGTTCGCTCAACGCCATGAACAGGGCATAGTCGGCCAGCCAGCCGGCGCTGCGTTCGACAAAGGCCTGCAGCTCCTGCCGTTCCTGAGCAGTGGCGGCAGCCTCGAAACGCCACGCGGCACGGGCCAGCCGTTCCATGCGGAACGGCACGACCTCCGCGTAACAAATGGCCTCGTTGGACAGTTCCGGCGTGGGCTGCAAATCGGCGTCGGTCAGCCAGCCCCGGCGCTGCAGCTCACCCAGATCGATCAGCAGTTCATTGCCGGCAAAGGCCGAAGTGCTCATGTAGGGCGACCAGCCCGGACCCAGCCCGCCCAGCGGCAGGAACTGCCAGTGCTTCTGCCCGGCCGCCGCCAGCCAGTCGACGAAGTGATAGGCCGAGGGGCCGAAGTCGCCCGAGCCGTGCGGGCCGGGCAGCGAAGTCGGGTGCAGCAGAACGCCGCTGGCGCGGGGCAGTCTCATCAGAAGCCCTCTTCCACCAGTTCCGCGGCGCGCAGCACGGCACGGGCCTTGACCTCGGTTTCCTTCCATTCCATCTCGGGCACCGAGTCGGCAACCACCCCGGCCCCGGCCTGCACGTACAGCGTCTGGTCCTTGATGACGCCGGTGCG
>CAYRBG010000421.1:0-1735 GCA_964422355.1 uncultured Sphaerotilus sp.
GACTGGCCTCAATCCCTTTGCAGATCAACAGCTTGGGATTTGTTCAGGACGGACTACCAAACACGGGGCGATTCATGCAGCCCATGGATGTCGAGCCAACGAAGGGCGCGTGCGGCGAGCGGGGCCAGCAGCGCCGCTGCGATCAGTAGTCCGATCCAGGATCTTCGATTGAGCGTCATGTGACGCAGTCGGTGATGGACGGAAAAAAAGCGCCGCAAGGGCGCTTAACTTGCCGCTTGGTGCGACGTAAGCCGTCAGTAGGCACCATTGCGCGCAAACATCACCTTGACCGTGCGCATGACAATCATGAAGTCGCTGAAGACATTCCAGCGGTTGACGTACTCGCGGTCGAGAGCTACACGTTGGGCATAGTCCAAGTCGTTTCGCCCGCTGACTTGCCAGAGGCCGGTTAGGCCAGGGGGGACGCTCAGGTAGTGTTCCCGCGCACCCGCGTAGTACTTTTCGAACTCTTCGCGCACCACCGGACGGGGGCCGACGATGCTCATTTCACCCTTCACGACGTTCCACAGCTGGGGCAGTTCGTCCAAGCTTGTCTTGCGGATGAAGCGACCCACTCGGGTGATGCGGGGGTCGTTCTTCAGCTTGAAGTCTTTTTCCCACTCTGCGCGAGCCTCGGGATCCTTCTCAAGCAGTTCCTTGAGCACTTGGTCCGCGTTCGGCACCATGGAACGGAACTTGTAGCACTTGAATTCCTTGCCGTTGCGTCCCACGCGCTTGTGACCATAAATGATCTGTTTGCCGGTCGTGGCGCGGACCAGTGCTGCGACCACGATCATGACGGCACCAAACAACGCGAGGATGACCCCGACGCTGATCAGGTCGAACACCCGCTTCAAGAGATGTTCGATGTTGGTCAGTCCGATGGAGTTTGCTGCTTCCGAATGCCGTGCGGCTTCATTGACACAAAGACTGGCATCGGTTCGAGCAGTGGTGTGCATTGGCGGCTTTGAGGTCGTCGAAGTGAGCGCGATGCGGTTGGAGTCGGCTGTCACCGGGCGGTTCAGGCGGGGGGCAGTGGAGTCTTCACCGTAGTACATCGCGTCTTTCCAGAGGTACAGGGTTGGCACAAGGTGTGACCGGGCTTCATTCTAGGGGGAACCCCGTAATCTCGGGACGTGTCATGCTGTGACTGAATGCACATCGCGTGCCGTAGTTGGGCTGGCGGGTGCGTTTCTGCAGGGTACCCTCGCGGGAGTCTTGCCATCTGAATGGAGGCGGTGGTGGAAGCGGGTGGTCGAGACAGATGTCGCTACTGTTCTTCTTCTTGTCCTCTACTGCAGTGATGTCACTCGATCCGTTCGCTGTTCGCCGTGGGGTCGGAGCGGGCAAACTTGTCGGCGGCGGCGCTTCGGCGTTGTTGTCGCGTTTTGTTTCAAATCGATGTGCGTTGCTGTGCGGCGGCGGTCAGCCCAGAGTGCGCCAGCGTGGTACGACACCGATGCCTTCGGCGTTTTTTTGTTTGCGGCCACCGAGGCTGTTCTTGCCATGTGTCGGTCTGTTCACTTGAAGCGCCCGAACCACGTGTCCGGCGCCGACGTGTTGTGCCGAGACGGGGTGTGGCGGGTGAAGCTCACTTCCAAGGCCTGAGTGCGTTGAAACTTCATCAGGTCCTGATTCATTGAGCGTCCGCGTTTCGGCTCGCGCCATGAGACCCGCGCTGCATCCGCGTTGTCGGGGGCCACGTACATGGACCGGATCGCTGCCAGCGGCTGGT
>CAYRBG010000422.1:0-1734 GCA_964422355.1 uncultured Sphaerotilus sp.
CGCGGACCTCGCGGTGGATGCGGTCCAGCGGCGGCTGCAGCGGCTCGAACACCGGCGCGCCGTCCAGCACCGCCACCTTGTCCCGGGCGCGGTAGAGGGTGGCGTGGCCGCCCGCAGCGCGGGCAAAGGCACGCACCCGATCGGCCGGATCGTGCGTGACCCACCACCGCAGCGCCCCACCCCATTCGATGAGCTGCTCGCCCTGCAGCGGCATGACGCGCGATCCCGCCGGCACCGACACCCGCCACAGCGAGGCACCCTGCATCAACGAACGCCGGGCTTCGGTGAAGAACTCGTCGCTCTGGTCGCGCAGGCCGTCCCAGAAGCGTTGGGCCAGCGGCGCGTCGATGGTCTCGCCGCCGATGTGCTGGACGGCCGCACGCACCGCAGGCGCCGCACCGGCCAGGCGCAGGACCAGCGACCCTTGCCACCAGGCGCTCGCCTGCAGCGGCAGGGCCTGTGCACCCAGGCGCTGCAGCCAATCGATCGCCGTCGCCTCGTCGGCCTCCAACCGCAACGTGTGGGTGGCCGGCGCCACCGGCAGCACCTTGAGCGACACCTCGCAGATCACGCCCAGCACGCCCATCGATCCGGCCAGCAGGCGCGAGACGTCGTAGCCGGCCACGTTCTTCATCACCTGGCCGCCAAAGCTCAGCACCTCGGCCCGGCCGTTGAGCAGCGTGGCCCCCAGCACGTGGTCGCGAACGGACCCGGCGGACACGCGCGCTGGGCCCGACAGACCGGCCGCCACCATGCCGCCCACCGTGCCGCCCCGCAGCCCCGGGCGCTCCGGGTCCGGAAAGCGCGGCGGCTCGAAGGCCAGACACTGACCGCGCTCGGCCAGCGCCGCTTCCACCTCGGCCAGCGGCGTCCCCGCCCGCGCGGTGAGCACCAGCTCACTGGGCTCGTAACTGCTGATGCCCGAAAGCTCGCGCACGTCCAGGGTCTCGCCCTGGATCGGCCCACCGTAGAAGGACTTGGTCCCGGCGCCCCGGATGGCCAACGCGGTGCCCGACTCCCGGGCCTCCCGGACCCGTTCGATCAGGCGATTCAAAGCCTTGCTCATGAAAAAGAACGAATGAAGGTGTGTGTAGGGCTCAGAACCGCGGCAGGTCCGCGAACGGCAGCAGTCCTTTGCGGACATGCATCTTGCCGTACTCGGCGCAACGGTGCAGCGTGGGGATGACCTTGCCCGGATTGAGCCGACCGTGCGGGTCGAACGCCCGTTTGAGCGACTCCATCTGCGTGCGCTCCTCGGGCGAGAACTGCACGCACATCGACGACAGCTTCTCGACGCCCACACCGTGCTCGCCGGTGATGGTGCCGCCCAGGCGCACGCTGGTTTCCAGGATGTCGGCGCCGAACAGCTCGGCGCGGTGCATCTGGTCCGGATCGTTGGCGTCGAACAGGATCAGGGGGTGCAGGTTGCCGTCGCCGGCGTGGAAGACGTTGCAGCAGCGCAGGCCGTACTTCGTCTCCATCTCGGCGATGGCACGCAGGATGTCGGCCAGGCGCTTGCGCGGGATGGTCGAGTCCATGCACATGTAGTCGGGACTGATGCGCCCGGAGGCCGGGAAGGCGTTCTTGCGCCCGCTCCAGAACTTCAGGCGCTGTGCTTCGCTGTCGCTGACCTGCAGGCGGCTGGCACCGCAGCCCTGCAGCACGGCACTCATGCGGCGGATCTCGTCCTCGACCTCCTCGGGCGTGCCGTCGCTCTCGCACAGCAGGATGGCC
>CAYRBG010000423.1:0-1711 GCA_964422355.1 uncultured Sphaerotilus sp.
ATGAGCGGCCCTTGATCCGCACAGGAGCGGACTGGACCAACCCCTTTTGCGGATGTACCGTATCGGTGCCATGAAATTCCGCACCCGCCCCATCGCCATTGAACCGCCTGTGCCGGCTGTGGCCCGGGCCGTTCACGGCGGGGTGCTGTCGGTCAAGGAGCCTGGAGCGCGCCGCTGGGCGCGCAACCCCGATCCGCTGGGCATGATCGTCACGCACCTGAACGTGCCGGTGGCGGCGGTGCAGCATCCGCTCGTTTCCCGGCAAGAGCTGGCGGAAGCGTTTCGTTCCGGCACTTGGACTGAAGATGCTTCAGCCCTGGCCGCCGCCGTCTGCACGATGTTCTCGGAGTGCTCGGCCTCGTCCATTGCGGCGGCGGCGCTGGAGATTGGCGTACCGCTGTCCTCTGTGCACCGCCTCTATCAGCAAACGTTGCGCGTCGGCGCTCCTTCCGTCCCAGCTTGGGAACAGGCCATGGAGACACTGGCATGCTGATTGACCGCGTGCGGCTGGATGAACATCTGCTCAACGGATCGTGGCGCTCCTTGGAAGCGCTGGCCCTGAAGATCGTGGCCGATGCGCAGAAGCGGGCCGGAGTGCCTTTTTCCCCACGGCTGGGAGGCGGCACCCGACTCATGCTCTCGCTGCGGCACCGCATCAGCGATGACATTGACCTGTTCATCCGGGATCCGCAATGGATCGGCTACATCACTCCGCGGTTGAACGATGCCTTTGAGCATGAGATCGACGACTACGAGGAGGCCAGCGCGTTTGTGAAATTCAAGCGCAGAGAGGGTGAGATCGACTTCATCGTTGCCATGTCCCTTCTCGATCTGGAGGATGAACATTCACCGCTCACCCCTTTCGTGCTGGAGCCCATGGCCGAGGTCTTGGCCAAGAAGTTGTTTTATCGAGGTTGGGCCCTCACTGCCCGGGACCTTTATGACTGGTGGGCCATTGAAACCCTGGCCCCGGGTGAAGTGCCGTTTGCGGAGATGGGGGCCTTGCTGCGTCTTCGGCGCTCCCAGATCGAAGCCGCACTGAAGGCGCTGACAAAGTCCAGCCCGGCCCGACAACAGTGGGATCACCTTGCCGTCGCGCAGCGCCCTGATTTGGCCGACGTGGCCGCGTGGGCCGATCGGCAGTTGTCGATGTACGTGGAGTCGGCTGCGGGCAATGCGCCTTGAACACTTTGGCCGTCCTTCAGGACGGCCTTCTTACATTGAAGGCTCCTCTGATTCATTCACTGCAGGAGCCTGTCATGAAACTCTCCCTCTCCCGCCCCTTGGCCGTGGTGGTCGCCGTGCAACTGGCGGCGCTGCTGGGCGCGTGTTCGTCGCTGTCTGCGCCGTCGTCGGACACCTTGTCCCAGCTGCCGGTGGTCACCTACGGTCAGCCCGCCCCCACCTCCGGTGAGTTTGTGCTGCGCTACCCCGCCGGGGTCGATCTGCCGGTGAACGCCAAGGTGCAGGGCTCGCTGCTGGAAAAATCCGACGAAGCGGTGCTGAAGGTGCGCGTCAAGCGCGACGTCTACACCTACAAGGACCGGGCCAGCTTCGACGGCAAGACGTGGTACCCATCGAACAAGCTGGTGGGCGGCCGATTCACGATTTCCATGCCGGGTGACCGCCAGGGCCGCATCGACGCCCAGAGCCCCGGCGAGATGGCGGCCGAGTTCAACCTCAAGCCCTGACATGCTTCCGCCCTAACATG
>CAYRBG010000424.1:0-1704 GCA_964422355.1 uncultured Sphaerotilus sp.
GAGCTGGGCCTGGAAAACGACCCGCTGTTCAAGCTGGCCATGGCTCTGGAGAAGATCGCTCTGGAAGACGACTACTTCGTGGCTCGCAAGCTGTATCCGAACGTCGACTTCTACTCCGGCATCGTCCAGCGCGCCATCGGCATCCCTGTGCCGCTGTTCACCGCGATCTTCGCACTGGCTCGCACGGTGGGCTGGATTTCTCAGTGGCAGGAAATGATCGCCGATCCCGAGTACAAGATCGGTCGTCCCCGTCAGCTGTTTGTGGGTTCGGCGAGCCGCGATATCTGATTCGGCAGTCCGATCCAAAAAAGAAAAGGGCCTTGAGGGGCCCTTTTTTCCGTTTGGGTTTTTCAGTATTTCGGATTGGTCGAGGTTTTTGGGCGGACCTTATTCCGTGGCCGCTTCCAGGCCGTTCTGGAAGTGCAACTGCATCAGCTGTCGGGCGCGCTCCGGTTCATGACTTTCCAAGGCATCCATGATGCGCCGGTGCTCATCCAGGGATTCTTCAATCCGCCCTTGCCTGAACAGGGAATGGTGTCGATTGAGTTTCATGACCTTGCGCAGGTCGGCCACGATTTGCTGCTGCCAGCGGTTGCCGGAAAACTGCAGCAGCAGCATGTGAAACGCTTCGTTGGTGGCGAAGTAGAAGTCCCGCTGCAGGGTTTCGCGCTCCAGGCTGTCGTGCAGGCTGCGGAGCTGCTTGAGCTGTTCGGGGGTGCCGCGTTGGGCAACGCACGCGGCGGCGTCGGACTCCAGCAGCGACAGCAGGTGGTAGATCTGCCGGACGTCTTCGGTCGAGACCTCCGTGACGTAGGCGCCTCGCCGGACCTTCATGGTCACCAGGCCTTCGACGGCGAGCACCTTCAGCGCCTCGCGCAGTGGGGTGCGCGAGATGCCGAGTTCGGTGGCGATCTTCTGCTCGTCGATCCAGGTGCCGGGCTCCAACGTCCGGTCGAAGATCTGCTCGCGAAGTCGCTCGGCCACGGCCTGGTAGAGCGCGCGGGGAGCAAGGCTGGAGTCAGTTATCGAATTCACGGCGTGATTCTAGGCAAACGAGGGGTGGTACCGCTTGAATACATAATTATGCGTCATGTATCATGATGTGCTAGGGCTGCGATGCCCTTGTTTGAGTCAGGAACAGTTCGACCTAGGGTTAACCCTTGGTTTTTGAATTTGGAATTGGTTTTTGTGTAACGAATGCGGTTCGCCCGCCGGGGCGACGCTGGAGCTTGTGAATGTCTTCATCACCTGATTTCAAGATCCCCAGCCTGGAACAGTGGGCGGTTTCCGCTGCCAAATCGGCCGGCGGTCAACTCGAGTCGCTGAACTGGACCACTCCCGAGGGCATCGTCGTCAAGCCGCTGTACACCGCCGCCGACACGGCCGAGCTGCCATACGCCAACACGCTGCCCGGCTTCGAGCCCTTCATCCGCGGCCCGCAGGCCACGATGTACGCGGTGCGCCCCTGGACCATCCGCCAGTACGCCGGCTTCTCGACCGCCGAGGAGTCCAACGCCTTCTACAAGAAGGCGCTGGCCGCTGGCGGCCAAGGCGTGTCCGTGGCCTTCGACCTGGCCACGCACCGCGGCTACGACTCCGACCATCCTCGCGTGACGGGTGATGTCGGCAAGGCCGGCGTGGCCATCGATTCCGTCGAGGACATGAAGATCCTGTTCAACGAGATCCCGCTCGACAAGGTGTCGG
>CAYRBG010000425.1:0-1673 GCA_964422355.1 uncultured Sphaerotilus sp.
CGCCACTGGGGCTTCGGCCGCCCCACCCCCCGCCAAACGGTCGGGCGCAAAGGCGGCGTCGGCCCCCGCGACCGCGCCGCAGGGAGTCGCACCCACAGCGGTGGAGCCTGCGCTGAATGCGCCTGTCTCGCGTCGGGGCGGTGACTACATCGTGGCCGTCGTCAATCAGGAGCTCGTCACCAACAACGAGGTGCTGCAGCGTCTGTCTCGCATGGAGCAGGAAGCCGAGCGCCGTCAGGCCCGACTGCCGGCCCGCGACGAGCTGCTGCAGCTGCTGCTGGATCAGCTCATCGACGAGCGTGCCCAGATTTCTTACGCCAAGGATGCGGGCCTCAAGGTCGACGACTCGGAGGTGGACCGTACCTTCAGCAGCATTGCCGCCCAGAACGGCCTGTCGTTTGCGCAGTTGCGCGAGCGGCTGCAGCAGGAAGGCATGGACTACGGCCGATTCCGCAACAACCTGCGCGACCAGCTCATGCTGGACCGCCTGCGCGAGCGCGAGGTGCAGAGCCGCATCCGCATCACCGACAGCGACATCGAAAACTGGCTGACCAAGGAGCGCGAGAAGCGCGGCGCCGCCACCGAATTCAACGTCGGCCAGATCTTCTTCGCCGTGCCCGAGGGCGCCTCGACCGAGCGTTGGGCCGAACGGCGTGCGCAGGCCATCGGTGCCCTGCAGCAGCTGAAGCTTGGGGCCGACTTTGGCGCCCTGGTGCTGCAGATGTCCGACGGCACCCGCGAGCGCAACGGAGCCCTCGGCCTGCGCCCACTGAGCCGCCTGCCGGACACCTTCGCCGACGCGGTGCGCCCGCTGCAGGTGGGTGAAGTGGCCCCCCAGGTGATCCGCTCGGCCGCGGGCTTCCACATCCTCAAGGTGCTTGAACGCCAGGACGCACCCCTGACCGTGGCGGAAAACCATGCCCGCCACATCCTGATCAAGCCCGGTCCCAACGCGCCGGAGCAGGCGGTCATCGCCCGGATGGAAGACTTCAAGCGCCGCATCGTGGCCGGACAAGCCCGCTTCGACGAACTGGCCCGACGCCATTCCGAAGACGGCAGCGCCCCCTCCGGCGGAGACCTGGGCTGGGCCGGCCCCGGACAGTTTGTGCCGGAATTCGAAAACGCCATGAACCAGCTGGCCCCAGGTGGCGTGTCGGATCCGCTGGTGTCGCGCTTCGGCGTGCACCTGATCCAGTTGCTGGAGCGCCGCGAAGTCAAGCTCGACACGCGCCAACAGCGCGAAATGGCCCGCGCCGCACTGCGTGAGCAGAAGCGCGACGAAGCCTACACCGAGTGGGCCCGCGACATCCGCGCCCGCGCCTACGTCGAACTCCGCGAGGCACCCAGCCCCTGATCGCCCGGGCCCCTCGCCCACCGCCCCTTCTGCCGGACTCCCTCGACGTGAACGCAACCCATGTGGCGCGCAAGCGCTTCGGCCAGCACTTCCTGACCGACACCGCCATCCTCGACGCCATCGTCCGGGCCATCGCTCCTCGACCGGGCCAGGCCCTGGTCGAAATCGGCCCCGGCCTGGGGGCGATGACCCTGCCCGTGCTCGAACGCTGTGAACGGATGACGGTCATCGAACTCGACCGCGACCTCGCCGCCCGCCTGCGCAAGCGCCCGGAGCTGACCGTGATCGAGGCCGACGTCCTCACCGTCGATTTCACGGC
>CAYRBG010000426.1:0-1655 GCA_964422355.1 uncultured Sphaerotilus sp.
ACGAGGTGGCGCTGACGCTGCTGTTCGGCATGTTCGGCTGGAAGATCGCGCTGCTGTACCTGAGCCTGGGCCTGTCGGTGGCGATCGTCTCGGGCTGGGTGATCGGCCGACTCAAGATGGAAGCGCACCTGGAAGATTGGGTGCGGAACATGCCGCGCATGAGCGCCGACGTCGAGGGCGACAGCCTGACCCTGGCCGACCGCATCGACGCCGGCCTGGCCAGCGTGCGCGAGATCGTCGGCAAGGTGTGGCCCTACATCCTGGCGGGCATCGCCATCGGGGCGGGCATCCACGGCTGGGTGCCGGAAGACTTCATGGCCGGCCTGATGGGCCGCGAAGCCTGGTGGTCGGTGCCGCTGGCGGTGCTGATCGGCGTGCCGATGTACACCAACGCCGCGGGCGTGATTCCCATCGTGCAGGCACTGCTGGCCAAGGGCGCGGCGCTGGGCACCGTGCTGGCGTTCATGATGAGCGTCATCGCGCTCTCGCTGCCTGAAGCCATCATCCTGCGCAAGGTGCTCAAGATGCGGCTGATCGTGACCTTCATGGGCATCGTTGCCGCCGGCATTCTGGTGGTGGGGTACGTCTTCAACGCCGTGCTGTGACTTCGAACGGCTCGGCCCGGCCCGTCCGGCGGCGCCGGGGCCTTGGCTTTTTTCCCACTCGTCTCTTTTCAGGAGCCTTTCATGGACATCAAGGTACTCGGCAGCGGATGCGCCAACTGCAAGACCACGGCCGCATTGATCGAACAGGTCGCGCAGGCCCAGGGCGTGGCGATCACGCTGGAGAAGGTCGAGGACATGCAGGCCATCGTCGGCTACGGCGTGATGCGCACGCCGGGGGTGGTGATTGACGGCAAGGTGGTGCATGCGGGAGGAATCCCCAAGCGGGAGCAGGTGGAGACGTGGTTGTCTCCCTCAACGCCCGTGTAAGACGGCATCCGCGGATGCTGAGCCAGCCGGCTCCTGCCCTTCCAGAACGCGGTGACATGACCCTGTTTTGTGGAGTTCGAAAGCACCGCCTACCGGATCAAGCAGGAAGACCGACGTTCTTGCGCAGCTCCAGCACCTGCAGGTCGTTGCGCAGCGGTGCGCCGACACCGGCCTCGGTGGGGTAGCCGTCGACGGCCCCCGTCAACGCATAGCCCCGGCGCTGGTAGAAGCTCAGCAACTCCGGCCGGTTGCTGAGCACCGACATCTGCAAGGCCTGGGGAGCATGGGTGCGGCAGGCCCAGTCCTCGGCGGCGGCGAGCATCCGCTTGCCGATGCCTGCAGCCTGCAGATCGGGCAAGGTGGCCAGCATGCCGATCCAGCACACCACACCCACACACTCCACGTGCACACACGCCACGATGCGCTCGGCCTGCCGCATCACCAGCACGACCGAATCAGGGCGAAACAGCTCCAGCACCCGAGTGGGTGACGTCCGAAGGCCCGAAACCAGTGCCGACTCGTGCGTCCATCCCGCCGAGCGGGGTTCGGGGCGATAGGCCCGGTTGACCACGTCGGCGATGGCCTCGGCATCGGCCTCGCGAGCCGGTTCGATGAGGGTCTTCATGGCAACGATTATGGGCACCGGCAGTGCCACACTGTCCGCATCGAGTCCCCTCGCCGCGCCATGTACACCCCCGCCCACTTCGCCATCGCCTCACCCGA
>CAYRBG010000427.1:0-1631 GCA_964422355.1 uncultured Sphaerotilus sp.
GGTAGGGGCTGGTGGGCAGGCCCAGGGTTTCGGCGGCCAGGCGGCGGATGCCTTCGCGGTCCATGGTCAGGCGCGCGGCGCGGGCGGTGGGGATCACCGTGAGCCAGCCTTCGGCTTCGAGCTTTTCGAGCACTGGCGTGGCGATGGCCTCGATCTCGGGCACGACGAAGTGCGGGCGTTCGGCGCGGATCAGGGCTTCCAGTGCGGCCGGGTCGCTCATGGCGATGGTGTGCGACTGGTGGGCCACCTGCTGGCCGGGGGCGCCCTCGTAGCGGTCGACCGCGATGGTTTCCACGCCCAGGCGCTGCAGCGCGATCAGGACTTCCTTGCCCAACTCGCCGCTGCCCAGCAGCATGACGCGGGTGGCTTGAGGGGTGCAGGGCGTGCCGAGGGTGGTCATGTCAAAGAATGGTGGTCGGGCCGGTGTCGTCGAAGCGCAGCACTTCAAAGTGCACCACCGAGGCGTTCGGCACGTCCGGATGGACGCCCAGCGCGATCAGGCCGCGGCCATGCAGCGTGCAGGCGCCGCGCATCAGCGTGATGCACTCGGACTGCTCGCCAAAGCGCACGAAGGTGCCGTTGGAGCTCATGTCCACGAGCTGAAAGGTGCCGCCGTGCCACTCCAGCCGGGCGTGCAGGCGCGAGACGCGGCTGTCGTCCACGCAGTAGTCGGCGTCGTGGCTGCGGCCGACGACCACCGGCAGGCTGCGGCTGGAATGGATGCGCGAGGTGCCGGCACACGACAGGCGGATGCCTTCGGGGGCCGCGACCGGCAGGGCATCGCCGAACAGGGTCGAGCTGGCGTCCATCTTGAGCGACTCGAAGCGCCACACTTCGACGGGCTCGATGCGACCGCGCAGATGCAGGCGGTCCAGGCGGCGGAAGCGGTCGCGCAGCTCGGGCGGCAGGGCAGCGCGGGCTTGGGAGGTGACCAGGGTTTCGTTGTCGCCCGCATGGTCGAGCAGGCGGGCCGTGACGTTGACGGCGTCTCCGAAGCAGTCGGTGCCGACCTCGATCAGCTCGCCGTGCGTGAGGGCGATCTGCACGCGCAGCACGGGCTGGGCGTTGGTGCCGCCGGCGGCCATGACCCGGTCCAGCGACTCGTGGACCTCTTCGGCGGCCTGCAGGGCCTGCAGCGGCTGAGGGAAGACGGCCATCAGCCCGTCGCCCAAGGTCTTGACGACGCGGCCGCCTTGGCTTTCGAAGATGCGGCTCACGACCGCCACGCTGTGCGTGACGACCTGAGCGGCCTCGGCGTTGCCGAGGTTCTCGAAGAGAGAGGTGCTGCCACGCAAATCGGCAAAAACAACAGTTCGAACGGCAGCCGTGGACATTCTGCGAGTTTACCTTGCCGGTTCGTGACACCTGTCGCAGAAAGATGGCACGAAGTGACAAAAAAAGCCCGGGTAAACCGGGCTTTTCCACGCAAGTGAGGGGTGGGTTACCCCTGGGTCACAGATTGTCGAGGTAGGTTCGCAGTTTGTCCGAACGGCTCGGGTGCTTGAGCTTGCGGATGGCCTTGGCCTCGATCTGGCGGATGCGCTCGCGGGTCACGTCGAACTGCTTGCCCACTTCTTCCAGCGTGTGGTCGGTGGACATCTCGATGCCGAAGCGCATGCGCAGCACCTTGG
>CAYRBG010000428.1:0-1629 GCA_964422355.1 uncultured Sphaerotilus sp.
GGATCGTCGCCTGGCCGCCGCAGGTGACCATGTTGACGTTCATCTCGCGCTTGCCCAGATGCTCCATGAGGTTCACGGGCGGCACGCAGTACGGGCCGATGGCCGCAGGCGTCAGGTCGATCATCAGCGCGCCCTGTTCGTTGACCTTGCGGGAGTTCTCCGCGTGGACGTAGGCGCTGGTGGCGTCGAAGACGATCTGCACGCCGTCGGCCTGCATGTGCGGCACGAGGCCATCGACACCGTCGGAGGTGGTCTTGAGGCCCATCTCGCGGGCGCGCTTCAAGCCGTCGGAGTTGGGGTCGATCCCCACCATCCACACCGGCTGCAGCACTTCAGAGCGTTGCAGCTTGGCCAGCAGGTCCGTGCCGATGTTGCCCGGCCCGATCAGGGCGCATTTGATCTTCTTGCTCATCTCGTTGTCTCCATCGAATCAGCGGTTGGCTGCCCTCATTCGAACCAGGCGCACACGTGGCCCAGCCCCTCGATCCTGGCTTCGAAGCGGTCGCCGGACTGCGCCGCCACCATCGGCCCCAGGGCGCCGGTCAGCACCACGTCGCCCGCCTGCAGCGGTCGTCCGCAGCGCACCATCACCTCGGCCAGCCACACGGCGGCGTTGAGCGGGCTGCCCAGGCAGGCCCGACCGTTGCCGCGGGACACTTCCTCCTCGCCGCGGCTCAGCGTCATGCGGCAGTCGGTGATGTCGAAGTCGTTCAGACGCATCGGCCGGCCACCCAGCACGAACAGGCCGCTGGAGGCGTTGTCGGCCACGGTGTCGACAAAACGGATGTTCCAGGCCTCGATGCGCGAGTCGACGATCTCGATGGCCGGCAGGGCGAATTCGGTGGCGCGGATCAGGTCGGCCGTGGTGGGGCGCTCCATCGTCAGGTCACGCCCCAACACCAGGGCCACCTCGGCCTCGACCTTGGGCTGGATCAGCCGACCCAGAGACACCGGCTCGGCGTCGCCCACGGACATGTCCGCGAACAGCATGCCGAAATCCGGTTGATCCACCCCCAGCTGGGCCTGCACGGCCTTGGACGTCAGGCCGATCTTGCGGCCGACCAGACGGCGCCCCTCGGCCAGCCACGCCTGCGTGTTGACCTCCTGGATCGCGTAGGCCGCCTCGACGTCGGTGCGGACCAGACGGTCGCGCAAAGGCGCCACCGGCACGCCGTCGCGCGCAGCCTGTTTCAATGCCGCCGCGGCGGCTTCGGTGCTGAGGGTGTCGTTGAGGGTCACTTGACCAGTCTCCAGTGGTTGTTCTCGACCTTGATCAGCACGATGGCCGACGGGTCGTAGCCTGCGTGATCGGCGGCACCCAGGGTGTAGACCCCGCTGGTGCCCACCAGCTTGTTCGTCTTCTCGATGCCGTCGCGCACGGCGGCGCGGAATTCCGGCGTGCCGGGCTTGACCTTGGCCTTGAGCGCGGCCTGCAGGCCGTTCTGCGCCAGCAGCCAGGCATCCCAGGAGGCGCCCGCGAAGGTCGAGCGCGAGTCCGGGCCGTTCTTGGCTTCCAGTTCCTTGACGAAGGCCACCGCGTTCTTCTTGGTGGGATGGCCGTCAGGCAGCTGCTCGGCCACCAGCACCGGGCCGACCGGGATCAGCGCCCCTTCGACCGACTTGCCGCCC
>CAYRBG010000429.1:0-1618 GCA_964422355.1 uncultured Sphaerotilus sp.
GGCGATGTCACCCCGGTGTCACAGCTCCGGGGCATGATTCGTCCTGCGGGGAATGACCCGGACACGTCGTGGCAGGCTTCAAGCAGGCCCGAAGAGCCTCCAAGCGGCTCGCGACGACGATTCCGGCTCGGGAGGGCCCAAGTTGCAACTCCCCCCGCGCGAACACTGCGCAAACGCCGCACCACCCCAGGGGTCGTGCGGCGTTTGCCTTTTCAGGCCGTCATTCGGGGGACCGCGCACGCCTACCCGGCGACAATTCGGCCATGCTGCCTCGCCTCCAGGATCCCATCGTCGCCATCGCCACCGCCGCCGGACGCGGCGCCGTCGGGATCGTGAGGGTGTCCGGTCGTGACCTGATGCCCCTGGCGCGCCGCCTGACCGGGCGCGGCGCCGATCTGGTCGCCCGCCACGCCCACTACGGCCCGCTGCTCGATGCCCGCGGGCAGGCACTCGATCAGGGTTTGGCGCTGTTCTTCCCAGGCCCCCACAGCTACACCGGTGAGGACGTGCTGGAGCTGCAGGCCCACGGCGGCCCCGTGCTGATGCAATTGCTGCTGGCTCGATGTCTGGAAGCGGCGGCCGAGCCGCGTGATCCGGCCGCCCCCGCCTCCGGCCCCTGCTGCCCTGGCCTGCGACTGGCCCAGCCCGGCGAATTCACCGAACGCGCCTTCTTCAACGACAAGCTCGACCTGGCCCAGGCCGAGGCCGTGGCCGACCTGATCGACGCCAGCACCGAAGCGGCGGCGCGCAGTGCGGCCCGCTCGTTGTCCGGCGCGCTGTCCACCCCGGTGCGCGAGCTGCGCGAGGCCCTGGTGCAGTTGCGCATGCTGGTCGAGGCCACGCTCGATTTTCCGGAGGAAGAGATCGACTTTCTCGAAGCCGCCGATGCCCGCGGCAAGCTGGACCGCCTGTCGGCCACGCTGGACCGCCTGGCCGACTCGGCCCACCAGGGGGCGCTGCTGCGCGAGGGGCTGAACGTCGTGCTGGCTGGTCAGCCCAATGCGGGCAAGAGCTCGCTGCTCAACGCCCTGGCCGGGGCCGAGCTGGCCATCGTCACGCCCATCCCCGGCACCACCCGCGACCGCATCAGCGAGACGCTGCAGATCGAAGGCGTGCCCATCCACATCGTCGACACCGCCGGCCTGCGCTCGGACGAGGAGACCGGCGACGAGGTGGAGCGCATCGGCATCGGCCGCTCCTGGCAGGCCATCGAGCAGGCCGATGCGGTGCTCTTCCTGCACGACCTGACGCGGCTGGACGATCCCGTCTACGCTCAGGCCGACGATGAGATCGGACGGCGGTTGCCGGCGTCGGTGCGGCGGGTGGACGTGTTCAACAAGGCCGACAAAGCCGCGCCGGAGCAGTTGGCGAAGGTGGGCGCGGTGGCTGGGCGGGAAGTCTCGGACGAATCGGGCCGGTCGGTGGGCTCACCGCCGGGCGGCGCCGGTACCCATCCGGCCGTGTGCCTCTCGGCCAAGATCGGTACCGGCATCGACACCTTGCGTCGCACCCTGCTGCAACTGGCTGGCTGGCACGCCGTGCCCGAAGGGGCGTTCATCGCCCGCGAGCGCCATGTTCAGGCACTCAAACGTGCCCAGGTTCACCTGGAGGCTGCGCG
>CAYRBG010000430.1:0-1617 GCA_964422355.1 uncultured Sphaerotilus sp.
ACAGCCGCAACGCCATCCGCATGGCCGCGCTGATGAAGCAGCGCGTGATCCACGTCTTCACGCACGACTCCATCGGCTTGGGCGAAGACGGCCCGACCCACCAGTCGGTCGAGCACGCCGCCAGCCTGCGGCTGATCCCCGGTCTGGACGTCTGGCGCCCCGCCGACACCTGCGAGACCGCCGTGGCCTGGACCATGGCCCTGGCCAACAAACACCGCCCCAGCGCGCTGCTGCTGTCGCGTCAGAACCTGGCCTACGCCGCCAAGACCGACGCCGACGTCATCACCAAGGGTGCCTACGTCCTGTCCGAGCCGGACCAGGTCGGTTTCAAGGCCGACACGCCCGCCAAGGCCGTGATCGTGGCCACTGGCTCCGAAGTGCAACTGGCCCTGCAGGCCCAGGCCCAGCTGGCCGAACAGAAGGTGCCGGTGCGCGTGGTGTCCATGCCTTCGACCACCGTGTTCGACCGCCAGGACGTGGCCTACAAGATCGAAGTGCTGCCCGCCGGCCTGCCGCGCATTGCCGTGGAAGCCGGTGTCACCGACTTCTGGTGGAAGTACGGCTGCTCGGCCGTCGTGGGCATCGACACCTACGGCGAATCGGCGCCGGCCGGTGTGCTGTTCAAACACTTCGGGTTTACCCCCGAAAACGTGGTGGCCACTGTGCTGAAAGTACTCGGCGCATAAGCCAAGACGGTGCAAACTGGCGGGCTGTGCCGGTATGCACCGGTCCCGCCGACGATTTCTCAAGCTTTCTAGAGGAGCTCTTACATGACCATCAAGATTGGCATCAACGGTTTCGGTCGCATCGGCCGCATGGTGTTCCGCGCTGCCGTGCAGAACTTCAGCGACGTCGAAGTCGTCGGCATCAACGACCTGCTGGAACCCGACTACCTGGCCTACATGCTGAAGTACGACAGCGTGCACGGCCGCTTCAAGGGCGAGGTGTCGGTTGAGGGCAACACCCTGGTCGTCAACGGCAAGAAGATCCGTCTGACCGCCGTCAAGAACCCGGCCGAGCTGAAGTGGGACGAAGTCGGCGCAGAAGTCGTCATCGAGTCCACCGGCCTGTTCCTGACCAAGGAAACCGCCGAAGCCCACATCAAGGCCGGCGCCAAGAAGGTCATCATGTCGGCCCCGTCCAAGGACGACACCCCGATGTTCGTCTACGGCGTGAACGACAAGACCTACGCCGGTCAGGCCATCATCTCCAACGCTTCGTGCACCACGAACTGCCTGGCCCCGGTGGCCAAGGTGCTGAACGACACCTTCGGCATCAAGCGCGGCCTGATGACCACCGTGCACGCCGCCACCGCCACCCAGAAGACCGTCGACGGCCCGTCCAACAAGGACTGGCGCGGCGGCCGCGGCATCCTGGAAAACATCATCCCGTCGAGCACTGGCGCCGCCAAGGCCGTGGGCGTGGTGATCCCCGAGCTGAACAAGAAGCTGACCGGCATGGCCTTCCGCGTGCCCACTTCTGACGTGTCGGTCGTCGACCTGACCGTCGAGCTTGACAAGGAAGCTTCGTACGCCGACATCTGCGCCGCCATGAAGGCTGCTTCTGAAGGCGCCATGAAGGGCGTGCTGGGCTACACCGAAGACAAGGTGGTGGCCA
>CAYRBG010000431.1:0-1606 GCA_964422355.1 uncultured Sphaerotilus sp.
AGAGCGGAAGCCTTCCAAGCTTCAGGTGGCGGGTTCGAGCCCCGTCTTCCGCTCATAATATATAATGTTGCACACTCACACCCTTTGCCCGTCGCCCTGTGGCGAAAAACAGATGACACGCCTTTGTAGCTCAGGGGTAGAGCACTTCCTTGGTAAGGAAGGGGTCACCAGTTCAATTCTGGTCAAAGGCTCTGTGGACATGTTTCTGGCAGTGATGCGCCGCGGTGCATCTCTGCCAGAAACATGCCCGAAAGATAACCGAACCAAAACAATTGTAATTAAACTTTGTAATTAATCTTTAATCCCATGGCTAAAGAACATTTTTCACGCACGAAGCCGCACGTCAATGTCGGTACGATTGGCCACATTGACCATGGCAAAACCACATTAACGGCTGCCATTACGCTGGTTCTGGCAGACAAGGGCCTTTCGGAATTCCGTTCGTTCGATTCGATCGACAACGCTCCGGAAGAAAAGGCACGCGGAATCACGATCAACACCGCTCACATCGAGTACCAGACAGCCAACCGGCATTATGCCCACGTTGACTGCCCGGGCCACGCCGACTATATCAAGAACATGGTTACCGGTGCTGCCCAGATGGACGGCGCCATCATCGTGGTAGCCGCCACCGACGGCCCCATGCCCCAGACCCGCGAACACATCCTGCTCGCCCGCCAGGTCGGCGTTCCCAAGCTGGTCGTTTTCATGAACAAGTGCGACAGTGTCGACGATCCGGAGATCCTGGAGATCGTTGAAATGGAGATCCGCGACCTGCTTACCTTCTACGGTTTCGACGGCGCCAACACCCCGGTGATCCGCGGTTCGGCCCTCGGCGGACTCAACAAGGAGCCGGTGTGGGTTGAAAAGATCATGGAACTGATGGAAGCAGTCGATACCTGGATCCCCCTGCCGACACGCGACGTCGACAAGCCCTTCCTCATGCCCGTGGAAGATGTCTTCTCGATCACCGGCCGCGGCACCGTGGCTACCGGAAGGATCGAAACCGGCGTCATCAACAGCGGCGAACCCGTCGAAATCATCGGTATGGGAGCCGAAAAACTGAAATCGGTCGTAACCGGGGTTGAAATGTTCCGCAAGATCCTCGACCGCGGCGAAGCCGGCGACAACGCAGGTCTGCTGCTCCGTGGTATCGACAAGGATGAGATCCGTCGCGGTATGGTCATTGCCAAACCGGGTTCCATCACCCCGCATAAGAAATTCAAAGCCGAGGTCTATATCCTGAAAACCCAGGAAGGCGGCCGTCATACCCCGTTCCACAATAAATACCGCCCGCAGTTCTACTTCAGGACCACCGATGTTACCGGTGAGATCCACCTGCCGGAAGGAATCGAGATGTGTATGCCGGGCGACAACCTGACCATCACCGTCGACCTGATCGCCGAGATCGCCATGAACAAAGGTCTTCGCTTCGCCATCCGCGAAGGCGGTCGTACCGTGGGTGCCGGACAGGTTACCGAGATCCTGGACTAATCATTATGATGAAAAAGTAAGCCCGCGAAAGGGTCCCAGCACCGGAGTAGCCGGCTTGCTTTTTCAATCATCCTCTGCAAACGGTTAAAGATTAATTACACACGGGTGTAGC
>CAYRBG010000432.1:0-1581 GCA_964422355.1 uncultured Sphaerotilus sp.
TGTTGTAGCCGCGGGCCGAGAACAGGGCCACGACGCGCGACAGGGCGCCGGGTTCGTTCTCCAGCAGCAAGGCAATGATATGTTTCATGCAAGGTCTCCGCACCCCGCGACCCGAAGCCCCGGCGGTAACCGGAGCCCCTGTCGGGCGGTGATCAACTCAGGAATTTCGATCGAATCGGATTCGTGCCCGCAACGGCTCGGAAGGCTCCTGCGACGGCGGCGGTGACCACCCTCGCCTCGCCCTCCTCGCGCATCACAGGTCCTCGGAACCCAGCAGCATTTCCGTGATGCCCATGCCGGCTTGCACCATGGGCCAAACGTTCTCGGTCGGATCGGTCCGCACGTCGAGGAAGACGGTGCGGTCCTTCAGACGGATCATCTCGCGCAGGGCGGGCTCGACATCGGAGGGCTTCTCGATCTTCAGACCGACGTGGCCATAGGCCTCTGCGATCCTCACGAAATCGGGCAGGGCGTCCATGTAGCTCTGCGAGTAGCGCTTCTCGTAGATCAGTTCCTGCCACTGGCGCACCATGCCCAGGTAGCGGTTGTTCAGGGCGATGATCTTGACCGGCGTCTTGTACTGCTGGCAAGTCGAGAGCTCCTGGATGTTCATCTGGATGGAGCCTTCGCCGGTGATGCAGAACACGTCCGCATCCGGCTTGGCCAGCTTGATGCCCATCGCGTACGGCAGACCCACGCCCATCGTGCCCAGGCCACCGGAGTTGATCCAGCGGCGCGGCTCGTCGAAGCGGTAGTACTGCGCAGCCCACATCTGGTGCTGGCCAACGTCCGACGTCACGTAGGTGTCGGTGCCGCGGGTCAGCTCCCACAGCTTGTCGACCACATACTGCGGCTTGATGACCTCGTCGGAGTTCTTGAACTTCAGGCACTCGCGCTTGCGCCAGTCGCCAATCTGCGCCCACCAGGCGTTCAGATCCTCGGGAGTGGCGCGCTGCTGAGCTTCCTTGATCTGGGCGATCAGCTCGGTCAGCACTTCCTTGACGTCGCCCACGATGGGGATGTCGACCTTCACGCGCTTGGAGATCGACGAGGGGTCAATGTCCACGTGGATGATTTTGCGCTCGACGGAAGCGAAGTGCTTGGGGTTGCCGATCACGCGGTCATCGAAGCGCGCCCCCACAGCCAGCAGCACGTCACAGTGCTGCATGGTCATGTTGGCTTCGTACGTGCCGTGCATGCCCAGCATGCCCAGGAAGCGCGGATCGGTCGCCGGCATGGCGCCCAGGCCCATCAGCGTGTTCGTGACCGGATAGCCCAGCAGGTCGACCAGCTCGCGCAGTTCGGCCGAAGCGTCGCCCAGGATCACGCCGCCGCCCGTGTAGATGTACGGACGCTTGGCCTGCAGCAGCAATTGCACGGCCTTGCGGATTTGACCACCGTGGCCCTTGCGGACCGGGTTGTACGAACGCATTTCCACCGTCTCGGGATAGTGGAATGCGCAGGTATTGATGGAGACGTCCTTCGGGATGTCGACCACCACCGGGCCGGGACGGCCGGTGCGGGCAATGTGGAAGGCCTTCTTCAGCGTCACGGCCAGATCGTGCACATCCTTGACCAGGA
>CAYRBG010000433.1:0-1580 GCA_964422355.1 uncultured Sphaerotilus sp.
TGTTGTAGCCGCGGGCCGAGAACAGGGCCACGACGCGCGACAGGGCGCCGGGTTCATTCTCCAGCAGCAGGGCGATGATGTGTTTCATGCAAGGTCTCCACACCCCACGACCCGAAGCCCCGGCGGTAACCGGAACCCCTGTCGGGCGGTGATCAACTCAGGAATTCGATCGGATCAGGCTCGCGCCCGCAACGGTTCGGAAGGCTCCTGCGACGGCAGCGGTGACCGCCCTCGCCTCGCCCTCCTCACGCGTCACAGGTCCTCGGAGCCCAGCAGCATATCGGTGATGCCCATGCCGGCCTGCACCATGGGCCAGACGTTTTCGGTCGGATCGGTCCGCACGTCGAGGAAGACGGTGCGGTCCTTCAGACGGATCATCTCGCGCAGGGCGGGCTCGACATCGGAGGGCTTCTCGATCTTCAGACCGACGTGGCCATAGGCCTCTGCGATCCTCACGAAATCGGGCAGGGCGTCCATGTAGCTCTGCGAGTAGCGCTTCTCGTAGATCAGTTCCTGCCACTGGCGCACCATGCCCAGGTAGCGGTTGTTCAGGGCGATGATCTTGACCGGCGTCTTGTACTGCTGGCAAGTCGAGAGCTCCTGGATGTTCATCTGGATGGAGCCTTCGCCGGTGATGCAGAACACGTCCGCATCCGGCTTGGCCAGCTTGATGCCCATCGCGTACGGCAGACCCACGCCCATCGTGCCCAGGCCACCGGAGTTGATCCAGCGGCGCGGCTCGTCGAAGCGGTAGTACTGCGCGGCCCACATCTGGTGCTGGCCCACGTCGGACGTCACGTAGGTGTCCGTGCCGCGGGTCAGCTCCCACAGCGTGTCGACCACGTACTGCGGCTTGATGACCTCGTCGGAGTTCTTGAAGACCAGGCACTCGCGCTTGCGCCAGTCGCCGATCTGCGCCCACCAGGCGTTCAGGTCTTCAGGCGCAACGCGCTGCTGGGCTTCCTTGATCTGGGCGATCAGCTCATGCAGCACTTCCTTCACATCGCCCACGATGGGGATGTCGACCTTCACGCGCTTGGAGATCGACGACGGGTCGATGTCCACGTGGATGATCTTGCGCTCGACCGAAGCGAAGTGCTTCGGATTGCCGATCACGCGGTCGTCGAAGCGGGCGCCCACGGCCAGCAGCACATCGCAGTGCTGCATGGTCATGTTGGCCTCATACGTGCCGTGCATGCCCAACATGCCCAGGAAACGCGGATCGGTCGCGGGCATGGCGCCCAGGCCCATCAGCGTGTTCGTGACCGGGTAGCCCAGCAGGTCGACCAGTTCGCGCAACTCGGCCGAGGCATTGCCCAACACCACACCGCCGCCGGTGTAGATGTAGGGGCGCTTGGCCTGCAGCAGCAGCTGCACGGCCTTGCGGATCTGACCGCCGTGGCCCTTGCGCACCGGGTTGTACGAGCGCATCTCCACCGTCTCGGGGTAGTGGAAGGCACAGGTGTTGAGCGAGACGTCCTTCGGGATGTCGACCACCACGGGGCCAGGACGGCCGGTGCGGGCGATGTGGAAGGCCTTCTTCAGCGTCACGGCCAGATCGTGCACATCCTTGACCAGGA
>CAYRBG010000434.1:0-1572 GCA_964422355.1 uncultured Sphaerotilus sp.
CACTCTTTTCCAAACGAGGTATGAGCCTGGAGAGGGCTGATCTTGGGGGTGCGCGGAGCGTCGATCCGTTGTAGGAGAGGGCAGTGTATTGGGGCGGTTCTTGGCTTTGATTGATTTCTTCATCCCAGGCCCCTGCCGGCCCGCCGGAGGTTCCCCCAGCCCGCGACGTGTGCGCCTCAAGCTGTCCGAGCGGGCACTCGTCGCAAAAGCGCCTGGCGTGCGTCGTTGAGTTCCTCGGCCGCCTGAACATCCGTCAGCGCCGTGGCTAGCCCGCGCAGGTGTGCCAGCGTCATGCCCGCACGCAGGCCCTGGTTCGCCTCGGGCAGGCTGGCCAGCTTGTCCAGCGGCGTCATCGCATCCTTAGGCCTGTAGACCCGCTTGATGCGCCCGGGCTTGTTGGGGTCGGGTTTGTCGGTCGAGAACAGGCACGGCCGGTGGAAGTTCAGGAACGGGTTGAGGTACTCCACGCAGTAGGTGTTGAAGCGCACGGCGTGTCGCTGCGGGATGTGCGCGTAGCCGAACTCCTTGCGCACCACCGCCCCGTTCTTGGTCTCCGCCAGCCCGTTGTCGTTGCTGCGCCGGGGCCGGCTTCGCGTGAATTCGACCTTCAGCTTGTCCAGCATTTTGGCCACCCGGTGATTGACGTATTCGCTGCCGTTGTCTGCGTGGAAGCCCAGGATCTCGAACGGGAACTGCCCGAGCATCTGCTCGATCACTGGCAGCAGGTGCGCCTCGGAGATGGTCTGCACGGTGGCCACCACCTGCCACTGGGTCACGCAGTCCACGGCATTGATGTGGTACAGCCCCTTGATGCCGTCGTGGTCGCCCTGGTGGACGCTGTCAATGCGGATGAAGCCTGCGCGCCCCTCGGGAGCAGGTGCTCTGCGCACGCCGATGTCCACCCGCCGGGTAGGCTTGGTCTTGGTCAGCACCACACGCTGGGCCCGGTAGCCGGCGCTGTTGCGCAAGTTGTACAGGTGCGCCACCGAGATGTCGCCCAGTCGCTCGAAGCACGGGACCTTGAACACGTCGCGCTGGCGGCGCAATACACAGGCCGTGGCCGGCCCCGACAGCGTTCCCATGGCCCGGTCCACCTCGGCCAGCAACGTCACGTCAGCCGCCGTGTAGCGCCTTGCAAAGGCGTGCTCGGGGCGGCGATAGTTCTTCACCAGCGGCTTGGCTGCCACCCACCGGGCCACCAGCCGCGTCACCTGCGCGCGGCTGTAGCCGCTCAGGTGCTGCAGGTAGGCCAGCACCGCCCCCTTGTCCGCACGGCTGAGCTGGCGGTAGCCAAAGCGGCGCAGCACCTGCTCGATCCAGTCGTAGCGTCCTTCGTCGTCCTCGGGCCGCCTGAACTCCAAGGCCCGGGTTCCGGCAACGATCTGGCGCACTTGCTCAAGCGTGTGCACCTGCGCCTCATCCATGTCGATCACCATCGCTTCGATGATCGACACCCCGCACTGCCACGGCCCCGATCCGGACCGGCTATCCCCTCGCCTCAGGCTCCTTCAGGCTCATACCTCGCTGGAATCGCCCGCCTCGCTCCAGGCTCATACCTCGTTGGACAAGACT
>CAYRBG010000435.1:0-1569 GCA_964422355.1 uncultured Sphaerotilus sp.
CATCAACGTGATCCACAACGAGGCCAACCTCAACCAGGCCCTCATCAAGGACAAGCAGTGCGACAACCTGTTCGTGCTGGCCGCCTCGCAGACGCGTGACAAGGACGCGCTGACGCAGGATGGCGTGGAGCGCGTGCTCAAGGAGCTGGGCGAGATGGGCTTCGAGTACGTCGTCTGCGACTCGCCGGCGGGCATCGAAACCGGTGCGCTGATGGCCATGCACTTCGCCGACGAGGCGCTGGTCGTGACCAATCCGGAGGTGTCTTCGGTGCGCGATTCGGACCGCATCCTGGGCATGCTCAGTTCCAAGACCAAGCGCGCCATCGAAGGTGCGGAGCCGATCAAGGAACACCTGCTCATCACGCGCTACAACCCGAACCGCGTGGAGGACGGCCAGATGCTGTCCCTGGCCGACATTCACGAGATCTTGCGCATCCCCTTGATCGGGGTGATTCCCGAGTCCGAGGCCGTGCTTCAGGCGTCCAATCAGGGCACGCCGGTGATCCACAGCACCGGCACCGATGTGGCCGAGGCGTACAAGGACGTGGTGGCGCGCTTCCTGGGTGAGGAATTGCCCATGCGCTTCACCGATGCCGTCAAGCCCGGCTTCTTCAAGCGCCTGTTCGGCGGGAGGTGAGCGGCATGGGTTTCCTGTCTTTTCTGCTGGGGGAGAAGCAGAAGTCGGCCACCGTGGCCAAGGAGCGGCTGCAGATCATCCTGGCGCACGAGCGTGGTTCCCGCTCGCGCGATGCGGACTACCTGCCGGCACTGCAAAGAGAGCTGCTGGCCGTGATCTCCAAGTACGTGGCCATCAACCCCAACGACATCAAGGTGCACCTGGAGCGACAGGAGAACCTGGAGGTGCTGGAGGTCAAGATCGAACTGCCCGAGGCAGCGGGCGGGCCGCCGCGTTGAGGCGTCTCCGCGCACGATCTTGTGGTCGTGTGCCCCATGCAGCGAAGGCCCCAGTGGGGCCTTTCTTCATTTCCGGTTGAACCCCTTTGCCGAAGTGGCGTTCAAGGTGGGGTTCAGACGGCCTTTTCTTCCACTTTGAAGTGCGCGCCCTCGCCATCGAACTGGGACAGCGTCTGCGTCAGGAAGGGCAGCTCCTCGCGCAGGGTTTGGGCCAGGGTGTAGGGCGGGTTGATGACGAACATGCCGCTGCCGGCCAGACCGAAGCCTTCGTCGTCCAGCGGCTGCACGGTCATCTGGGCGTTGACCCAGCCCTTGGGCGCCAGATTGGGCAGGCGCCGGACGAACTGCGTGCACTCGTAGCGCGTCACCAGCGGGTACCAAAGCAGGATCACGGCCTGGGCGAAGCGGTCCAGCGCGTCGCGCACTGCGGCGACCACCTTGCCGTAGTCGTGGGCCACCTCGTAGGACGGGTCCATGAGGATCACGCCGCGGCGGGTGGGGGGCGGCAGCTGGCTCTTGAGCGAGGCAAAGCCATCGGCCTTGTACAGCTTCAGGCCGGACTGGCCTTGCATCTGCGCGTCCAGCAGGCGGTGGTCGGTGGGATGCAGTTCGTACAGGCGGTGCTCGTCGTCCGGGCGCAGGAGCTGGCGGGCG
>CAYRBG010000436.1:0-1568 GCA_964422355.1 uncultured Sphaerotilus sp.
TGGAGCTCAACCCGGCCCTGGATGTGCGCAATCGCACCGCCGAGCTGGCGGTCGACCTCATCGAGAGTCTCTTTGGAAAAAGCACCCTGATGCGGCGCGGCCACCCCTGAGGCGCGTGGCCGGTGGTTTCGGAAGACCCTGCGACAATTCCGGGCATGAGCAGTGCCTTGTCCGCGACAGTTGATGCCTTGCCCGTGTGGTCCGATCTGGAGCAGCGATGGCGTGCGCTGGAGGCGCGCAGTGTGGCGAGCTTCTTCACGTCATGGACCTGGATCGGAACCTGGCTGAAGCATCTGCCCAGCGCTCTGGACTGCCGTCTGTTGACGGCCCGGAGGGGTGGAAACTGCGTCGGATTGGCCATCGTGGTGGCCGGCCCGGTTCGCTTCCGAGGCGGAGTTCCGCTGTGCGGCACCTGGTATCTGCATGCCACTGGGCGCCCCGAGTACGACACGCTCACCATCGAGCACAACGATTTCCTGCTGGATCGGGCGTGCGAGCCGGAGGCCCGTCGAGCGATGCTGGCGGCTTGGCTGTCGCTATCGCGTGGATCGACCGAGTTGCACCTTCCGGGGGTGCCCACTGGGCGTTTTGGCGAAGAGGTGGTTCGGCCCGTGGTGCCGCGTTGGCGCAGGCTCGGGTGCGATCGAACCGGTTATGCGATCGACCTCCAAGCGGTGCGAGATGCCCAAGGGGACGGGGTCATGCTGCTCGGCAGCAAGTCGCGCGGCAAGCTCCGTCGCAATCTGCGGGAGTACCAAGCGACGCTCGGGGAGGTGCGGCTGTCGGCGGCTCGGGATTCGGTCGAGGCGCTGAAGTGGTTTGCCCATCTCGTCGATCTGCATCAGGCGCACTGGATCGGGAAAGGCCAGCCCGGTGCGTTTGCGAGTGACTGGGTGCGTCAGTTCCACCAGGGCCTTATTTCCGAAGGTTTGCCGCGTGGGGAGGTCCAATTGCACCGGGTGCAGGCGGGAGAAGTCGTTGTGGCACTTCTCTACAGCTTCGTGTTTCGGGGGCGCGCCTATTTTTATCAGGGCGGTCTGGACTATGGCCTGGTGGCGGAAAAATTCGCCCAGCCGGGCTTGATCGGTCATGTCCTGGCCGCGCAGCATCTGGCGGAACAAGGCCTGGACGTGTATGACTTCATGGTGGGCGATTCCCGCTACAAGGAGCAACTGTCCAACCGTCGTGAGACCCAGACTTGGGTGGTTCTGCAGAGCCCTTCATTGCGCCTCCAGGTGGAAGACTGGTTGCGCCGATGGAAGCGCGGGGCCCACGTTCCGGCGCCCGCGGAGGCCGAGTCCGGCGATTGATCGGATGCGGCGGAGTTGCGACATCTCGCGCTGCTGCTGGGTGCAATATTGTTGATGTCGAAATTCTGAATGTAGAATAGAAGGTTGCAGAAAACTCTCGGCGCGGGGATTGCGTGTGTGCAGTCCTGTCGTGGGTTGAGTGCGTGACCGCTTTGGGCTTGTGAGGTCGACGGGTGTCGGCGGAAGTTCGTGTGGCGCGCGATTGTTGTCATGGGGTCATGCCCCGAAGGATCCGACCATAGCTACCTTTCTCGACCG
>CAYRBG010000437.1:0-1561 GCA_964422355.1 uncultured Sphaerotilus sp.
TCGTACAGGCCCTGCTGCGCCTTGGTGGTGCTCTTGATGTGCCACTGCAGCAGCGGCAGGTTCAGCGCGCGGGCCACCTCTTCGGCCAGCAGCGTCTTGCCGGTGCCGGGCTCGCCCTTGATGAGCAGCGGGCGCTGCAGCGTGATGGCTGCGTTCACGGCCAACATCAAGTCGGGGGTGGCGACATAAGCATCCGAGCCGGTGAATTTCATGGTCGTGCTGAAGCGAGAAGGGAGTGCGGCCCAGTATATCGAGCCGATTTCTGCGATTTGACGGCCGTCAAGCTGGAACTGCTCCATGTCGAAACAGGCGGGTGTTTCGCCCTGGATATTGTGCGTACATGTTTGCGTCGTACGGACACACTCGTTGACAGAGCGTTGCAGTGCCCTCGTATCGACGATTCCTTTGGAAGCACAGACATGAATTTCTGGAAAGACCTGTGCATCGGTGCGCGCATGACCCTCGCCTTCAGCCTCGTGATTGCGGTGATGGTGTTGGCCATGTTGTGGAACCTGCAGCGTTTGATGGGCGTGGAGCGGCTGGCGGCGGAGCTGACCTCGGAGCAGGCGGAGCGCACCGCCCTGGCCGCGGAGTGGCGGGAGAACATCAAGGTCAACAGCACCCGCGCGGTGGCCATGGCCATGAGCCGCACCCCGGTTGTGAAGCAGGAGTTCGAGCCCCTGATGAAGGCGGTCACCGAGCGGACCTCCGAGATCCAGAAACGCTACGCCGAGCTGGAGACTACCCCCGAGGGCGTGGCGGTGCAGGCCGACCTGGCCACGGTGCGCAAGCGCTACTTCGAAGCCCGCAATGCCTTGCTGGCGGTGGTGGACGAAGGTTCGGGCCAGACCTATTCGGCCGACGAGGTCAACCGTCGGGTGCAAGTGTTTCTGAAGGTGATCGGGGACTACACGGACGTGGCCAATCGCCTGGTTCGCCAGCAGCAGCAGCGGGCGGAGACCAGTGGCCAGGCGATTCAGAAGGATCTGATCTTCACGCGTTGGGTGTCGCTGGGCGGCCTGGCCGTCAGTGCCTGCGTGGCGATGGTGATGGGCTGGCTGCTGCTGCGCAGCGTGATGCAACCCCTGGTCCAGGCCCAGGAAGCGGCCCAGCGCATCGCCGGGGGCGACCTGACCGGGCGCATCGAGTCCTGGACGAAAGACGAGATTGGGCAGCTGGTCCAGGCGCTGGCCAGCATGCAGGACGCACTGGCCGGCATCGTGGGCGAGATCCGCCAGTCCTCCGAATCGATCGAGATGGCCAGCACCGAAGTGGCCTCCGGCAACCAGGACCTGAGCCACCGCACCGAGCAGACGGCCAGCAACCTGCAGCAGGCGGCCAGTGCGCTGGACCAGCTCACGAGCACCGTGCGCCAGAGCGCCGACGCCGCGTCCCAGGCCAACCAGCTCGCACACTCGGCGTCCGACACGGCGCAGCGCGGCGGCGCGGTGGTGGCGCAGGTCGTCTCCACCATGGAAGACATCAACACGAGCTCGCGCAAGATCGCCGACATCATCGGCGTGATCGACGGCATCGCCTTCCAGACCAACATCCTGGCGCT
>CAYRBG010000438.1:0-1559 GCA_964422355.1 uncultured Sphaerotilus sp.
GGTACTTGCCGTAGGTGTTGCCGATCAGGAAGTCGACCGGTTCCACGTTCAGCAGGGAGCGCATGTGCCACAGGTCGCGCTTCGGGTAGGCCTTGCAGCCGGCGCCGTAGGGCGAGCTGTCGAACAGGGCTTGCTGCTTCTCGGCCCATTCGGTGCCGCCGTTGGTGGACAGCACATGCGCCGGCTCGGCACCCAGCTCCAGCAGGAACTCGGTCAGGCCGAGCATCTGGTCCGGATCGCCGTACAGGGCAAAGCGCTTGCCGTGCAGGTGAGCCTGGCTGTCGGCCATGGCGTCGACCAGCTGGCCGCGCTCCTTTTCCAGCTCGGCCGGAACCGGCTTGCCGGTCAGCTCGCTGATGGCCATGATGAAGCGATCCGTGCCGGCCACGCCCACCGGGCAGTTCAGCACGACGACTTCCTGACCCTTTTCCTTCAGGTACTTGATCGTCTTTTCGCAGCAGTACTCTTGGAAGACGATGGTGGCCTTGGCGTTCAGGGCCTTGATCACCGTTTCCTTGGTGGTGCCGCCTTCGTAGAAGCGGTACTCGCCGTCGGTGGGGGTGTTCCACACTTCGGACGGGTCGCAGACGATGTTGTAGTTGGCGCCGAACAGATCGAAGATCCGCTTGACTTCCTTCATGTTGCCGACGACGAAACCGTCGAAGCCACCGATGAAGTTGATCGAGTCGTCGGCCACGCGGGTCAGGGGCTCGGTCGTGCCGGCCTTGCCGTCCCAGAAGTGCTGCAGCACGCCCAGCAGTGCGTTGTCGTAGCCGGTGATGTGGCTGCCGACGAAGGCCGGGGTGTGGGCGAACGGCACGTCGAATTCGGCCGGGATGCTGCCCTTTTCCTTCGAGGTCTTGATGAAGGCATTCAGGTCGTCACCGATCACCTCGGCCATGCAGGTCGTGGAGACGGCGATCATGTCGGGCTTGTACAGGTTGTACGTGTTGGCCAGACCGTCGACCATGTTGTTCAGGCCACCGAACACGGCTGCGTCTTCCGTCATGGACGAGGACACGCAGGACGTCGGCTCCTTGAAGTGGCGGCTGAAGTGCGAACGGTAGTAGGCCACGCAGCCTTGCGAACCGTGCACGAAGCTCAGGGTCTTGTGGAAGCCGTTGGCGACATACACAGCACCCAGAGGTTGGCAGGCCTTCGCGGGGTTCACGACCAGGGAGTCGCGGGCGAAGTTCTTTTCGAGGTAATCCTTGCTCTTGGTCCAGTCGCGGATCTCTGCGACCTTCTCATCGGCGTGCTTCATTTCGAACTGCTTCTTGTTGGCAAACAGTTCTTGGTATTCCGGCTCGCGGAACAGCATTTCGTGGTCGATGACCTTGTCAGCGTTTTGGGGCATGGTGGCTCTCCAGACGGTGCGGGTGTACGGGGATGGGGCGGTGTGATCGGTGGCGGGCGGCCGCTGTCGGGGGTGTCGGCGAGCGCCCGCGGGGGGCGTCTCACCGATCACTCAGCCGGCAGCACTCAGGCGGCCTTCTTCCAGGGTGCGGACTTCGCCAGCTTCCAGATCGGGCTGGAGATGGCCATGTCCATGTCGCGGG
>CAYRBG010000439.1:0-1547 GCA_964422355.1 uncultured Sphaerotilus sp.
CCTTCCACTGCCACAAGAGCCACCACACCATGAACGCCATGGGCCACAACGTGCCGACGATGATCGGCGTGGACCACACGGGCCTGGCCAAGAAGATCGGCAAGCTCATCCCCGACTACATGGTCATGGGAGAGCGCGGCATGGCCGACATGGGCGAGATGGAGATGCCGATTCCCGACAACACTGCACCGATGATGACCGGCCAAGGCCCCTTCGGCGCCGTGCTGATGGGAGGCATGTTCAGCATCCTCAAGGTGCGCCGCGACCAGAAGCCGGGCGACTACAGCGACCCCGGCTGGTATCGCGCTCCTGCAGGCACACGGGCTCACGAATGGACCGGACCGGCCCCCTCCACGACCCGCGCACCGAACGCCGCCCCGCAAAACGCATCCAAGGGAACGACACCCGTTGAAGTCCGGGCCCGAAAGCCGGGTGGCGGACATGAGGGACACTGATCCGCGAGCGACCGTCCACCCGGGCGGTCCACCGAACACCCCCCCTCTCCGTTATGGAGAGCCAAGGAGAACATGCACATGAACCGCCACTGGATGGTCACCGCTGCCACTGCCGCCGCCCTGACGGTCGGCCAGCCTGCGCTCGCCCAGAGCATCTACGGCGAGGTCACCAAGGTCGACCGGGCGCAGCAGAAGATCGGTCTCAAGCACGACGAGATCAAGAACCTGGACATGCCCGCCATGTCCATGGTCTTCCGCGTCAAGGACCCGGCCATGCTCGACGCCGTCAAGGTCGGCGACAAGGTGCGGTTTGACGCCGACAAGGTGAACGGACAGTACACCCTCATTCGGATCAGTCCGGCCAAGTGACGCCGATGCGCCGGGAAGGCGCAGGCGCCGCCGCTGAAGAGCAGACGCCCTCCAAGACAAAAGGGCCACCCGAAGGTGGCCCTTTTTCCATTCAGCGCCCCGAAAGAGGGTCGCCGGAACGCGATCAGTGGTTGGAAGCGGCGGCCGCCCCGTAACCGGTCTGGGCACGCACGAACTGGTCGTCGAAGGCTTCCTTTTCCTTGCGGGCTGCCGCGCTGTTGTCGAGCAGCGAAACCACGATGCACACCAGGAAGGCCACCGGCATCGAGAACAGCGCCGGCTGGTCGTACGGGAAGATCGCGGCGGCATTGCCCAGCACCGTCACCCACACCGACTTGGACAGCACCACCAGGGTCACGGCCAGGAACAGGCCCGTGTAGCCGCCGGCCAGCGCGCCGCGGGTGGTCAGGCCCTTCCAGTACATCGACAGGATCAGCACCGGGAAGTTGCTGGACGCGGCGATGCCGAAGGCCAGGCCGACCATGAAAGCCACGTTCTGCTTCTCGAACAGGATGCCCAGGCCCACGCCGACGATGCCCAGAGCCACCGTCGCGAAACGGGACATGCGCATCTCGTCTTCTTCATTGGCCTGACCCTTCTTGATCACGCGGGCATACAGGTCGTGCGAGATCGCCGACGCACCGGCCAGCGCCAGACCCGACACCACGGCCAGGATGGTCGCGAAGG
This sequence comes from uncultured Sphaerotilus sp., assembly GCA_964422355.1. Classification (GTDB taxonomy): domain Bacteria; phylum Pseudomonadota; class Gammaproteobacteria; order Burkholderiales; family Burkholderiaceae_C; genus Sphaerotilus. The sequence continues at coordinate 1,512 of CAYRBG010000439.1, forward strand.
CCACCGCCGCCAGGAAGCCCAGCAGCAGGTTGCCGC
>CAYRBG010000440.1:0-1536 GCA_964422355.1 uncultured Sphaerotilus sp.
TCCCGCTGATGATCCTCAACGCGCTGGAGGGCAAGCCCCTGCCGGTGTACGGCGATGGCCTGAACGTGCGCGACTGGTTGTATGTGCGCGATCACTGCGAAGCCATCCGCCAGGTGCTGGAAAAAGGCCGTCTGGGCGAGACCTACAACGTCGGCGGCAAGAATGAGATCAAGAACATCGACGTGGTGACCACGATCTGCCGCAAGCTCGATGTGCTGCGCCCCAAGGCCGACGGCAGCAAGTACGAAAGCCAGATCACCTATGTGGCCGACCGCCCGGGCCACGACCGCCGCTACGCGATCGATCCGACCAAGATCGAGGCCGAGATCGGCTGGAAGCCGGCCGAGAGCTTCGAGACCGGCATCCACAAGACCGTGACCTGGTACCTGGAAAACGACGCCTGGATCGACTCTGTGCGCACCGGCGCTTACCGCGAGTGGGTCAGCAAGAACTACGCAGCGCGCTGAGGAACCGACGATGAAGATCCTGCTGTTGGGCAAGGGCGGCCAGGTCGGCTGGGAGTTGCAGCGCGCTCTGGCGCCGCTGGGCGAGGTGATCGGTGTCGATCACGATTCCGGCCATCAGCCGGGCGGTCTGCACGGCGACTTCAGCCAGCCGGAAAAGCTGGCCGAAACCGTGGCGGCCGTGAAGCCCGATCTCATCGTCAATGCCGCGGCGCACACCGCGGTGGACAAGGCCGAGAGCGAAGTCGAGCTGTGCCGCGCGATCAACGCCACCGCTCCGGGCGTGCTGGCGAAGTGCGCCGCCGAGACCGGCGCCTGGCTGCTGCACTACAGCACGGACTACGTCTTTGACGGCAGCGGCTCCGAGGCCCGCGACGAAGATGCCCCCACCGGCCCGCTGAGTGTCTACGGCCAGACCAAGCTCGAAGGCGAGGAACTGATCCGCGCCAGCGGTTGCAAGCACCTGATCCTGCGCACGAGCTGGGTCTACGGCGCGCGCGGCGGCAACTTCGCCAAGACCATGCTCAAGCTCGCGGGTGAGCGCGAGCGTCTGACGGTGATCGATGACCAGATCGGCGCGCCCACCGGCGCCGACCTGCTGGCCGATCTGAGCGCGCACATGTTGCGCACGGCGGTTCTGCGTGGCGACGCCTCTCTGTCGGGCACGTACCACGCAGTCGCCGGGGGCGAAACCAGCTGGCACGGCTATGCAAGCTTCGTGGTCGAGAAGGCCCGGGCCCTCGGCGTGGCGCTCAAGGTCCAGACCGTGGACCGAGTGCCCACCAGCAACTTCCCCACGCCGGCCCAGCGCCCGCTGAACTCGCGCCTGAAGACCGACAAGCTGCAGCAGGCGTTTGGTCTGCGCCTGCCGCACTGGCAGCAGGGCGTGGAGCGCATGCTGGTCGAATTCCTGGGTCGTTGATCCCGCGGCGTTGCACTCGCGCGCCTGACCCGTTTAGACATCAGAACCCACAGGGCCTCACCATGGCACAACGCAAAGGCATCATCCTCGCCGGAGGCTCCGGCACCCGGCTGCACCCGGCCACGCTGGCCATCAGCAAGCAGCTGCTGC
>CAYRBG010000441.1:0-1513 GCA_964422355.1 uncultured Sphaerotilus sp.
TGATGCCGTTGCCCACGGCCTCGCAGATCTGGCCCTTGGTGACGTTGTTGCACGAACAGATCTGGGCGCTCTCGGGCAGCGCGTCCACACCCAGGCCGGGCTTGGCCTTGCCGTCGCCGCTGGGCAGGATCAGGAATTCGGGGTCGGCGGGCAGCTCGATGCCGTTCAAGGCCATCTGCAGCAGCGTGCCGTACTCGCTGGCGTCGCCGATCAGCACGGCGCCCAGCAGCTTCTTGCCGTCAGCGCTGACGACGATCTTCTTGTAGATCTGGCGCAGTTCGTCGGTGTAGCTGAAGGTCTTGGCGTGCGGGGTCTTGCCGTGCGCGTCGCCGATGGAGGCCACGTCCACGCCCATCAGCTTGAGCTTGGTGCTCATGTCGGCGCCGACGAACTGGGTGTCGGTCTGACCGGCGATGTGCTTGGCGGTCACGCGTGCCATGTCGTAGCCGGGGGCGACCAGTCCGAAGGTCTGCTCGTTCCAGGAGGCGCATTCGCCGATGGCGTAGATGTGGTGATCGGCGGTCAGGCAGTTGCTGTCGATCACGACGCCGCCGCGCGGGCCGACGGGCAGGGCGCTCTGGCGGGCCAGCTCATCGCGCGGGCGGATGCCGGCCGAGAACACGATCATGTCGGTTTCGAGCCAGGTGCCGTCGGAGAACACCATGCGGTGGTGGGCGCCCGCGCCGTCCACGATTTCGGTGGTGCTGCGGCTGGTGTGCACATGCACACCCAGTTCTTCGATCTTGGTGCGCAGCACGGCGCCGCCGGCGTCGTCCACCTGCACGGCCATCAGGCGTGGGGCGAACTCGACCACGTGCGTCTCCAGACCCAGATCGCGCAGGGCCTTGGCGCATTCCAGACCCAGCAGACCGCCGCCGATCACCACGCCCGACTTGGACTTGGCGCCGGCCGCCGTCATGGCCTCCAGGTCTTCGACGGTGCGGTAGACGAAGGTGTAGGGGCGGTCGCGGCCCGGCACCGGCGGCACGAACGGATAGGAGCCGGTGGCCAGCACCAGCTTGTCGTAGGCGATGACTTCGCCGTCGGCGGTGGTGACGGTGCGGTCGCGGCGCTCGATGGCCACGGCCTTGGCGGCCAGGCGCAGCTTGAAGCCGGTGCGCTCGAAGAAGCCGGGCTCCACCAGCGACAGGTCATCGGCCGTCTTGCCCGAGAAGAATTCGGACAGGTGCACGCGGTCGTATGCGGGACGGGGCTCTTCGCACAGAACGGTGACGTTCACGTCCTTGAGGCCGGTTTCCGCCAGGCTTTCGAGGAATTTGTGGCCCACCATGCCGTGGCCGACGACGACGATGTTCATGTGTTCTCCAGTGGAGACCGCCCGCAGCCGGGAGGCCTCAGATGCCCACCCCACGTCGGTGGACGCAGGCGGAGCGAAGGTCAGATTCGAAGGGAGTGACGGACCGAGTCGATGGGGGAACCCTTCGATCCGTTGCACTGAGGACTCGACCGACGTTGGCGGAGATCAGTGACTGACTGGCGGAGCGGCTTTGCT